>CAZPYG010000443.1:0-2662 GCA_964590465.1 uncultured bacterium
AAACGGGCTCGTCGACCAACTCTTAACGAGTAGTGAGGATGCTGGACCAGCATCAAACGGCCAAACTTCTACTGAGCGTCAGGAGGAACAGAGCCTGGGAAAGTTTGATGGCGCGGTATCCGTGCCGCGCTACGTGATGCAAAGCCTTCCCAAAAGCTTGACCCTCTCCGGGGAATCCGTTCTGACCGGAACTTATATCGTGACCCAAGACCAGGGAGCGGTGGGAACCAACCTTTGTCGACTCCTGCAGCAAAAGGGGGCAAGGCCGATATTGCTGGGAGGTACCATCCTTGGCAATTTACAGCAACTGTCAAATGAGATTGAGCATCTCAGGGAGCAGTATGGTCCGATCTCGGGTATTGTCCACATCGCAGGCTTGACGACCACGGGCTTGCCCCGACGCCTATCCTCTTGGCGTCGCCAGGCCCAAGCCATTAGCAAAAGTTTGTTCTATCTCCTGCAGCTTTGCGCTAGCGATCTGCAACAGACCAAGGGGAGAATTATCGCCGCTTCTATGTTAGGCGGGGCCTTTGGTCGCAATGGCACCTGTGGCCCCGGAACTCCGCTAGGGGGGAGCTGCAGTGGTCTGCTAAAGACCATGATAATCGAGTGGCCCGATGTTCGGGCCAAGGCCATTGATTTTGATGCCTCCTTCGGAAACGAGCAGCTTTCCCAAATCATTTTGGATGAACTGGCGTCGGCTGATCAGCACCCCGAAGTTGGCTACCCCAACGGCGAACGAGTAATTTTTGAGCCAGCCTGTATCGAGCTGTCTGGGACTAAAGGCCCTGATCCATTAGCAGCTACCTCAGATTGGGTGGTGGTAGCCATTGGTGGCGCTCGGGGAATCACGGCAGAGGTGTTACACAGCTTTGTAAAATCTGGCATGCGCCTGGTTCTGGTAGGTCGTTCCCAGCTTCCTGGGCCTGAGGATGAAGCAATTCAGGGCCTGAATGATATCGGTGATCTCAGACGGCATTTTGTTCAAACCGCTATCGCCAGGGGAGAAAAGCCGACCCCGGCTCAAATTGAGGCTCAGTTGAAACGACTACAGCGCCAGCGGGCCATCAGAGATAATCTGGCTAAGTTTGAGGCCGCTGGCGCAGAAGTTGAATATCATGCCATTGATGTTCGCAGCGACCAAGAGGTTGGCACACTCCTATCGAGCCTCTACGAGCAGCACGGCCATATCGACGCCGTGATTCAAGGGGCCGGCATCATTGAAGACAAACTGATTGTCAACAAGCACCCCGATTCATTTGATCGAGTTTTTGACACTAAGGTTGACAGTACCTTTTTGCTGTGCAGGCACCTGCGGCCAGAGAGTTTAAAACTAGTCATTTTGTTTGCATCGGTGGCGGGCCGTACGGGGAACCAGGGACAGGTCGACTATGCCGCCGCTAATGAGGTGGTTAATCGTTTGGGTTGGTGGATGGCAGAGCACTGGTCCCAAACCCGGGTAATCGCAGTAAATTGGGGACCATGGGGGATAACCGGCATGGCTTCCGAGGAAGTGAATCGTCAGTTCCGGGAACGGGGAGTTTTTCCTATTCCTCCGGAAGCTGGCTGTCGCTTTATGGTCGATGAAGTGCGACTGGGCTCCCATCAGGATGTTGAAATTGTGGCAGGGTTCTTTGAGGGGGCTCCTGACCAAGCTATGGGAGGGCACACCAACGGCGTCTCCTCGCCTGAACAACCGGATCAGGAGACGGCTTCCTTTAATGAACAGTTTCCCGCCCTGCGGGGAGTTCCCCAAACTCAACCGGATGCGTCGGTAACCCTTACCCGATTTTTCTCCCTGCAAAATGATCCTTATCTGTTGGATCACCGTCTGGATGGGAAACCGGTTTTAGCGGCAGCCTGTGCCATTGAGTGCATGGCTGAACTGGTACAGGCAGGTTGGTCAGAGTGGATCGTTTGTGAGGCCCACAACATCAGGGTCTTGAAAGGGATTGTGCTACCCGTTGAGAGTAACTACGAAGCTATTATTCGTGCAAAAGCTGCAAGCCATGCCAGTGCGGAAAGCCTGGAGGTGAGCGCGGAAATTGTTAGCGGTGATGGCAGAACTCTCCACTATCGATGCACGTTTGTGCTGCGTCCTCAATTTGAAGCACCTCCAGCCTATCCGAGGGATCCTTTAGATAGGGGCATAGCACTAGATGTCGCTGAAGAATACGAGAATCACACCTTCCATGGACCTGCTTTCCAAGCTCTGACGGCTATTCCAAGGTTTAATCAGCAGGGAGCGGATGCCATTGTGGAATCCACCGATCCATCGATTTGGTTTAATCAGCCCCAGACCACTACAAACTGGATCTTTGATCCTGGCTTAATTGATGCAGCTCTGCAGCTCATCCTGATTTACACCATGACCCATGGAGATACAGCTACCTTACCCAGTCGGTTTGGGCATGTTGTCCGTTATCATCCCCCCTCCCCTGGGCAAACTCTATCCTTAAGGATGCGTATTCTTCATTTCGACCAGACCTCAGTCATTGCGGATGTGTTCTACTTCCTCGATGAAAATAACCAGGTATGTTTAGAAATGATCGACATCGAAGGAACCTGCAGCAAAGCATTAAATCGTTTAGTAGGAAAGTCATGACTTCTCCTCAAGGTATCGCCATTGTTGGCATGGCCGGACTTTATCCGGGTGCAAAAG
>CAZPYG010000444.1:0-2655 GCA_964590465.1 uncultured bacterium
TGAACCAGACGCAGTTGCCGCCAGCTCTGGCTTTGCTTCAACTCATCGTACTACCAGATGAGTCAGTACCTGGGGCTGCTCAAGATTTACTCGAGGCTGCTCTAGGTCAGGGAGAGCAGGCTTTTCAGACAACTTTGAACATTGTCGAAGCTATACTGATGAATAAGTTTCCTCAGTGCACGACCCAGGAGATTCTGGCTATGTTGGACCTCAAAACGGCTGATATTCGGCAAACTCGTTTTTATCAAGAAGTCTTTCAGGAAGGCCGCGAAGAAGGCGAGGCTGCTGTTCTGAACCGTCTGTTGAGCCGCCGTCTTGGGGAGTTGTCGGAGGCTCAAGTTGACCAGATTCAGGCATTGTCGCTGGCACAGTTGGAGCAGTTAACGGATGTAATGCTCGACCTGGCTAACCTGGAAGCGTTAGATGCCTGGCTGCAAGCTCACCCCGTAGCTGAAGATAGGGCCATAGACGATTCGAGTGAAGCCCCTTAACGCTGCCCTACTGGCCACCAGGCACCCCACGGGTAGGGGCGCAGGGCCTGCGCCCTGGGGAAATGGCAAGTACCCGATATGAAGCACCGTTACAACACCGAATTTTAGAGATCACAAGTTTTGAAGTTTTGGGCAATCTAGCAGTAATTGCTCCCAACCCATGGTGTTTCTTTATGAATCCACCAATTACTGCCAGTGTTTCTTCAGATGTTTCGCCCCCAGCCTGTTTTCAGGAACTTAAGCAGCGTGTCGCTAACCATACCGCTAAGGTCGGTGTCGTTGGTCTTGGCTATGTCGGACTCCCCTTTGCCGTAGAAAAGGCGAAGGTGGGCTTTGATGTGATTGGTATTGAACAAAACCCGAAGCGGGCTGAGCGGGTCAATAAAGCCGACAACTATATCTCAGACGTTAAGGATGCAGAGCTAAAGGCTCTGGTGGAGTCTGGGAAAATCAAAGCCTACAGCGGCTTTGCCCGGATTGTTGAGATGGATGTCATCGTCATTTGTGTACCAACGCCCCTGACTAAAAACCTGACTCCTGACCTCTCCTACATTGAAAAGGTCACCACAGAAATTGCCCATAACCTGAGACCAGGCCAGCTGATCTCGCTGGAATCCACGACTTACCCTGGCACTACGGATGAGGTAATGAGGCCGATTCTGGAGCAGCACAGTGGCCTGAAGCAGGGCCGCGACTTTTTCCTGTCCCATTCTCCTGAGCGGGTTGATCCAGGCAATCAGCGGTACACCACTAAGAATACGAATAAAGTGGTCGGTGCCTCTGATCCCCTGTCTCGTGAAGTCGCAGCGCTGTTTTATCAACAGACCATTGACCATGTGGTGCCGGTCAGCAGTGCCAAAACCGCAGAGCTGGTGAAGATTTTTGAGAATACCTTCCGGGCAGTAAATATTGCCCTGGTGAATGAGCTGGCGCTGCTATGCGATCGCATCGACATCGACGTTTGGGAAGTACTCGATGCTGCCAACACCAAACCCTTCGGCATCATGCCCTTTTATCCAGGACCGGGGGTGGGCGGACACTGCATCCCCATTGATCCTCACTATCTGGAGTGGAAAGCGAAGGAAGTTAACTTCAACACCCGCTTCATTGCCCTGGCCGGAGAAATCAACCGTAGAATGCCGTCATTCGTTCGCAGCAAGGCATTCCGGGTGCTTAACCAGCTGGGTATTGCCCCCTCCCGGTCGAAGATTCTGGTCATTGGGGTCACCTACAAAAGAGACCTGGCCGACTGGCGCGAATCCCCTGCTATTGATGTGATTGAAGCGCTCAAGGGGGAACAGGCAAACATCTGCTACCACGATCCCTACGTGCCGCAGATCAACATCGACCACCAGTGGTTTGAAAGTGTGGAACTGACGGAAGAAACCATTGCCAGCGCGGATCTGGTAATTATTGCCACAGAGCATAGTTCCGTAGACTTTGCCCATGTATTGCATCACGCCAAAGCCATTTTGGATACCCGTGGGGCCACCCGCCATCTGCCTGATCCCGACAACAAGGTGACGCTGCTATGAGTGATGTCATTGTGGTGGGCAGCGGCCACTGGGGTAAAAACCTGGTGTGCAATTTTGAAGCCCTGGGACACCTGGGGGGTGTGGTAGAGGTTGACCCCACCCTACGAGAACGGGTGCAGGCGAACCATCCCAAAGCCACAGTCTACAAAACCTTTGAGGCGGCTTTAGCGGCCGATGCGGCGGCGGTGGTTCTGGCGACCCCTGCCCCCACCCATTTTGACCTGGCGATGGCGGCTCTCAAAGCGGGCAAGGATGTATTTGTGGAAAAGCCCATGACCCTCAAGGCGTCTGAGGCCCAGCAGCTTGCTGAATATGCTGATGCGCAAAATCGAGTTTTGATGGTGGGGCACCTGCTGCTGTACCAACCGGCCATTGCCTGGATGCGTAATTACTTACGGTCGGGACAGGCAGGGACGGTGCGCCATGTGGCGACCCAGCGGCTCAACCTGGGTAAGGTGCGCTCTGCGGAAAACGTATGGTGGTCGTTTGCCCCCCATGATGTGTCGATTGTGCTGGATCTGCTGGGTAGCCCTGAAATTGCCTCTGTCAAGGCCACGGGCCATGCCCGTCTGCAACCCGCCATTGAAGATGAAGTGCATGTGGACCTGGCCTTTGCATCGGGGCAAACG
>CAZPYG010000445.1:0-2653 GCA_964590465.1 uncultured bacterium
ATGGGCGGTACTGGACTCGAACCAGTGACATCCTGCTTGTAAGGCAGGCGCTCTACCAACTGAGCTAACCGCCCGCGTTTGCCGCGCGATTTCTAATGGTAGCAGAGGTAGAGAACCCTTTGTGACCAAATTCCAAAAAAATATTTTCCCAGGGCTAGTTCTGTAACCAATAACGTCGCAACAGCCCACCCACCCATCTACCCGCCTAGCTGCTCCCTCACCCCTTCCCCCCTTGCCAGGGTTCTCCAATCCTGATACACCAGTGCTATGTCATCAGGCCGCACCCACGATCGCATCACCCTCTGGACATTGCCCCTGGTTGTCCTGGCGGCTTTTCGCGTCACCCTGGATGGCGGGTTCACCGTCATCGTGTGTGTAGGCTTCTTGATCGGAGGGTGGATGTTCGGCCCTGATTTGGATATTCATTCTGTGCAGTACAAACGTTGGGGGTGGCTGCGGTGGATCTGGTTGCCCTATCGGGGGCGCATTCGCCATCGGTCTCGGCTGTCCCACGGCCCACTCATTGGCACAGCGGTACGGGTGCTGTATTTTTCGGGATGGGTGGCCCTGGTTGGTCTGATTGTGGTGGATGTGATAAACAGCTCCCAAGGCGCAGAGCTGACCTGGGGAGACCTGATTGCCGGGATTGGTTGGGGCATTAAAACCTACTGGCCCCACTGGTTGGCGTTGCTGGTGGGATTGGAGTTAGGGGCCTGCAGCCACTATGTGACAGACTGGTTGACCTCAAAGCCGAAAAAGAAGAAACCGGGTTCTAAAACCAAACGCCGTTCATCCCGCAAGCCTGGATCGCGCCCTAGGAGTCGTTCGTAGTGGAAATCTATCAGCAGCCAGCGGTGATTGAGTGGAGTCGGCATTTAGTGACCAGCTACCGTCACTGGCTGGGAAAAGATTTACTGCCTCCGGTGAAGGACGATGGGCTCCTGGCCCAAAACCTATTTAAGGCTCCCTTCGTGGTAGTTTCCCACGGCACCCAGCCGGACCCGATTTTGAACTATGGCAATCAGACAGCCCTGAACCTGTGGGAGCTGGACTGGAGTCAGTTGACCCAAACCCCTTCGCGCCTGACGGCAGAATCCGTCCATCGGGATGAGAGGGCAATTATGCTGGATCAGCTCAGCTCCCGAGGATATATTGACGACTACCGGGGCATTCGTATCTCTAGCCAGGGGCGGCGATTTAGCATTAGTCAGGCGATGGTGTGGAACGTGGTCAACGTTGAGGGGATGCGGTTAGGGCAGGCGGCGACCTTTGCCTCCTGGGAGTTTTTGGACTAAAAGCTGTGGTTCACGTTTTGCTTCCCTAGAATTTCCTGCCATCCTTAAGGAGGAGTTGTGTTAGGTGGTTTTATGGTGTCTTCTCCTCCGGCTCAAGCAAATCGAGCAGCGATTATGGCGGCTCTAGAACGCATCGTCGATGTGGTGGCCCAGCTGCGCCATCCCGAAACGGGCTGTCCGTGGGATCTGGAGCAGACCCCCAAGAGCTTAATCCCCTACGTGATTGAAGAAGCCTACGAAGTGGTGGATGCAATTCAGGTGGGAGAGAAAGATGCGATCGCAGAAGAACTCGGCGACCTGCTGCTCCAGGTGGTGCTCCAGGCCCAGGTGGCCAGCGATCATCAGGACTTCGACCTCGCCACCGTCGCCAACGGCATTGCGGACAAGCTGATCCGCCGTCATCCCCATGTGTTTGGAGATGTCAATGTGACCTCCACCGAGGAGGTGCACCAAAACTGGGACCGCATTAAAGCTGAAGAGAAGGGTATTCCCCATGAGCCCCACAGGCTCAGCCCCAAACTCACTCAATACAACCGCACCCTGCCGCCCCTGATGGCGGCCAGCAAAATTTCTGTCAAAGCGGCTAAAGCGGGCTTTGAGTGGGACGACATCGACAGCGTTTGGGAAAAGTTCCACGAAGAGCTGGATGAGTTCCATCACGCCGTTGCCCATGAACCGAAGGAGAACCAGCAGGCGGAACTGGGGGATTTGCTGTTTACCCTGGTCAACCTTGCCCGCTGGCATGGGCTGGACCCATCGGCAGCGCTGCAGAGCACCAATCGCCGTTTCATCAGCCGCTTTCAGCTGGTGGAGTCAGTGGCCAACAAACCCCTGAACGAGTATTCCGTGGAGGAATTGGAAGCCCTCTGGCAACAGGCCAAAGCTACCCTGGCCAGTGGTACTCTACAAGCAGAAACTCCCAGGAGCGAACCATGACACCTTTCATATTCTTCGGGCGGGCAACCCTGGCCTCTATGGTCCTGGGCAGTCTGATGCAGCCGGTCCTGGCCCAGGAACTCATCCCCACTGAAGAGGTAGGAGGTGTCATGGGCAAATATTTTTGCCTGGAAACCACCGGGCAACTCTCCCCCGAGGAGGTTAACGGCCTGGTGGAGCAGGATCTCGTCTCCCTCTACGGTCCCGAATCGACGATAGTTTCCATGGAACGTCTGGCCGTGCTGGATGAAAGCACCAGTGCCGCCCTGGATGATTCTTACGCTTTTGAAGTGCTGCGGGAAATGATGCGCTTCGCCGTAGAAGACGATGAATGTTTTCGGGCTACGTTTTTTGGGGGTTAATTAAACGTCCGTTCAGGCTAATCCTTAGCCGCAATAATCGCGGCAAAATCCTCTCCAGGG
>CAZPYG010000446.1:0-2645 GCA_964590465.1 uncultured bacterium
TATCGTCTTCTGGCCGAGTAGTTTGCATAAAGTTTTCGACGAATGCCGTCAGCGCCTCGTCGGTCTCTGGATCTTGAGCATCCCAGGTTGCATAGGTGGCTGCAAAATCTTCCAGTTCTTCTAGCAGGTCAGCCCGCACTCGCTCCTCCACTTCCCAAAACAGCAGGGTGCGAAAAATCGGCACCGTCCCCCCGACGACGGCCAGCAGGGTGAGGGCATACAGCAGCAAAATACGGGTACGAGTCTCCCCGAATACCCGATGCCAGGGGCTCTTTAAAGGAAAGGAAGTCGGTAATTTTGGCAGCGTTGTGGTCTGTTTCACAGATACACCAGCAATAACCAGGATGTCGAAAGATATTCCTTACTGTGATGGGCAGATTTTACGGATGCCCAGGGCTCCGACGAATGGAAATAAATGCCAGTTTTTGAAGTGAACGCCCCTCCTCTTTTAAGCACCGCTCCTCTGTCGCTCCATCGTTTATGACGCTAGGCGACGGCAAAAGTGTCCGCCCAGCCATGCCCGCTCAGGATCCGCAAGGCATGTTCTGACCTCCCGGCGCATTCACGACAAGGGAAAAGCTGTGGCCATTTACGCAACTGGCACCCTTTTCCCCGGAGCAACAGAGCAAAGTAAGAATCCTCTCATCTTCACTTCATGATCTTTCATGAAGTGGGTCTCATAAACCCTTCATCCCAGCCTTAAAAAAGTTCGGGAAAGTGAAATCACGCCATCCCTGCACATCATCCCTCATCCCTTAGCTCTCCCCACTGCCCCATTCCCTCACACCCATCCACAGGTTTCCTGCTATGAAACTCATGGTCTACTCCCACGATGCCTTTGGCCTGGGCAATATTCGCCGCATGGTAGCCATTTGCGACTATTTGCTCCGGGCCATGCCGCAGCTGTCGATTTTGGTGGTTTCGGGGTCTCCGGCCCTGCACCAGTTGCGGTTACCTGCCGGACTGGATTATGTCAAGCTGCCCTGCCTGGGGCGCGATGAAACGGGCAGCCTGGGCGTGCGGTTTTTGAATACTGAGGTGGAAGAAACGGTGCAGTTGCGATCGCAGTTGATTCGCACCGTCGCGGCCCACTTTCAGCCCGATGTACTGCTGGTCGATAAGAAACCAGACGGCCTCAAGGGCGAACTGCAAGCCACCCTCGACGATCTTCAACGTTACCGTCCCCACACCCGCCGAGTGCTGCTGCTGCGGGATATTCTCGACAGCCCTGAAGCCACGGTGGCCCAGTGGCAGCGCCACCACTATTACGCCACCGCCGACCGTCACTACGACCAGGTCTGGATCGTGGGGAGTCCTGATATTTTTGATGCGCCGACGGCTTACCAGTTTCCCCCGGCGCTGCGGGCCAAAACGCAGTTCACCGGCTATGTGCGCCGAGGCTACGGCCAGCGCAGCGCCCTGGAGGTGCGGCAGTCATTGGGCCTGAGTGCAACCGATCCGCTGGTGCTGGTCACCCCTGGCGGCGGCGGCGACGGCGATCGCCTGCTGACCACCTACCTGCAATCCCTGGACTGTTTGCCCCCGACGGTAAACCTCACCAGCCTGATCATCGGCGGCCCAGAACTGCCCGCTGACAAAAAACCAGCCCTGCTGCGACAGATGGCCTCGACCCCTCGCACCCACTGGCTCGACTACACCGATGACCTGGCCAGCTATATGGTGGCTGCCGACGGGGTGGTATCGATGGGGGGCTACAACACCATCTGCGAAATTCTCTCGCTGGGGAAGCGGGCGGTGGTCGTACCCCGCCTTGAACCTGTACAGGAGCAATGGATTCGGGCTCAGCGGATGGCTGAACTGGGGCTGTTTCACGCCATGCACCCGGATCAACTCACGCCCGCCAGTTTAGCCGCTGCCCTCATGGCTCAGCTCAACGCCCCGCCCCAGCCGCCCGCTTCGCCGATTGATATGGAGGCGTTACCGCGTATTACCCACCTGCTGCGGGGGCTGATGGCACCCCAGTGGTCGGGGCCTAACGCATCGGGACTGCCGCATTCGTTGTCTAATTTGGAGGTTGCAATCTCATGAATAAACCGAGACTACTCTTTTACTGTCAGCATATTTTGGGCATCGGCCACCTGATCCGCAGTATGGAAATCGTGCGGGGGCTGCTGGCAGACTTTGAGATTTGCTTCATCAACGGGGGACGGGTGATCGAGGATTTCCCGATTCCGGCTGGGGTGCAGGTGGTGAACTTACCGGCGATCGCCACCGATACTGAATTTCAGGCTTTGCGGGCGATCGACCCCAACCAGGATCTGGACGCTGTCTTTGCCGAACGCACCACCATTCTGGTGGATTTAGTGGATCGATTTTGCCCCGATGTCCTGGTGGTCGAACTATTCCCCTTTGGGCGGCGGCGCTTTTCGACGGAGCTGGTGCCCTGCATCGAAAGCGCTAAAGCCAGAGGCGCAAAAGTGGTTTGCAGCCTGCGGGATATCGTCGTCACCAAGCAGGATCAGGCTCGCCACGAAGCTAAAATCTGTCGCTTGATGAATCAGTATTTTGACCTGTTGCTCATCCACGGCGATCCGGCCTTTCAACCCCTGGAACTCAGCTTTTCGCGGGTGTCAGACCTGCACTGCCCCGTGGTCTACACCGGCTACGTGGTGCAGGCATCCGCT
>CAZPYG010000447.1:0-2643 GCA_964590465.1 uncultured bacterium
CAATTAGGTAGGCGCAATCCAGCAGCATAAACAGGCGAGCCAAGCCGTCAGCATCGCGTAACCCAGAGTCAAGGACATCCAAAGCAGCCGACTTGTAATCCTTAAAGTGATGCTCAATTCCCCCGAAGCGTTGACCGTAGAGCGCAAAGGTTTGCAACGAGGCAGATTGGCTGGATAACACCGCCCAGGTGGCTTGCGCACCGGGTACATTGGCCGTCGCTAAATGAGCCTCAATATCGCCTAGTACTCGACGGCAGAAATAAAGCAGGTATTCATGAGATGAGAGGTTTGCCTGTATAGGTCCACTTAAAGGGCTTGGCCAAGGTGCGATTGAAGTAGTCGATAAAGTCGAGGATCTTGGCCTTGAGGTCAGTTCGGCTGGAGAAACTGGCCCGGCGCAACAACTTGCGGACCAGAATGGAGAACCAGATTTCAATTTGATTGAGCCAGGAGCAATGCTTGGGGGTGAAGTGCACCACCAGACGATGGACTGGATTACGCAGAAAAGCGGTGCGGGTCGCCATCGATTGCAAGATACCGAATTTGCCTTTCTCACCGAGTTCGATAGGCTCAGACTCAAGGCCTGCGGCCAAGCGTACGACGGCCTCAGATTGATGGGTATTGAGACAGTCCATCACCAGATGAATTTTGATGGCGTTAGGGGATTGGGCCACCAGGGTGCTGAGGTGGGCCTCTAAATCAGCTTCGGTACGAGTGTCACCGATACTGGCGTGGTCAATACGTCCGGTCGCCACATTTGTAATAGATCAAACTTTATCTGACAGTTGAGACGTATCAGACACGTAGAAGGGTGTCAGATCGTGTTTGATTTTTATCTTTCTCTTCTACGTATTGGTCAAGCTGTTTCGCTGTCGCGAGATGCAAGCTGTCACGCCAGGTTTGCATCGGGGTCTTACCGTAGCAATAGCGTCCTGAATGCGGTCGTTCCTGATTATAAAACTCAAGCCACTCATCGACATCATGTTGCAGTTCCTCGAGACTGGAATAGACCTTTTTGCGGAACGCAACCTGGTAGAACTCTTCGAGAATCGTGCGGTGGAAGCGCTCACAGATGCCATTGGTCTGGGGTGATTTTGTCTTAGTGCGGCTGTGGTCAATATCCTCAATCGCCAGGTACAACTGGTATTCGTGGTGAGCGACGTTGCCACAGTACTCGGTACCTCGGTCGGTCAGGATGCGCAACAATCGCACGTCCTGGGACTCAAAGAAGGGAATCACCCGGTCGTTGAGCACATCAGCGGCGACCAGCGCCGTCTTACGGTCATAGAGCTTGACCGTGGCCACTCGGGTGTAGGTATCGATGAAGGTCTGCTGGTAGATGCGTCCCACGCCCTTGAGATGGCCCACATAGAACGTGTCCTGAGCGCCGAGATAGCCGGGGTGGTGGGTTTCAATCTCTCCGTGAGCTTCTTTTTCCTCCTTCGCTTTCTCCAGCGCTTTCACCTGGGCTTCGGTGAGAATCAAGTTCTCTTGAGCGGCTTTGGCTTCTAGCGCTTTAAGGCGTTTGGCAAAGGTTTGTAGGTCATGACGCAACCAAATCGAGCGCACCCCACCGGGGGAGACGAACAGACCACGCTTTTTCATCTCGTTGGACACGCGAACCTGACCGTAGGCGGGTTGCTCAATGGCGAATGCGACGACGGCCTCCTCAATCGCGGCCTCAACACGATTCTTCACGCAGGGCTTTTTGCGATCGATCTCCTGCAATGCCAATTCACCGCCGGTTTCATACAATTCTTGGTAGCGGTAGAAGGTGTCGCGGGAAACGCCCATCACTTTGCACGCTTGCGACACATTGCCTAACGTCTTAGCCAGGTTTAACAAGCCCAGTTTGTTCTTAACGATCTTTTCTTGGGTATTCATGGTGACACTCCTGAGTCAGTACAAGTTTACAGGGAGTGTCAGATAAAGTCCTGACTATTACACCACATTGAACGAGGCAATCAAGCTTTGGGTGCCATGGCGGATATACTCGAACTCCACTTTCTCGGGTCGCCCCGGCTTCATGGGCAGATTCGGCATCGCCCGCTCTAAGGCTTGAATACCCGTCATTTCGTCGAGGCTAATGGTTACTTCTCCCCGCTCAGCCCGTTCGATAGCCCCCTCGTAGACCTCGCAGATGTCGGTGACTTTGGCGGCAAACTCACCGTCGGGGGGGGATGGAGCCAGTAGCGGCTCTGGTGCGGTTTTAACTCTGCTTCGGCTAACAATCGCCCAACGTGACGGACACTAATGCGCTCAACGATCTCCTGCTTCACCATCTCGTCGGCCAATTCCTGGGGGCTCCAATGGCTGATGGGTCGCCCATATTGCTCTGGAGGTGCACAGGCCAGGGCATAGAGTTGCGTGATTTGCTCCAAGCTAAAGGTGGCAGGCGTGCCCGGTCGCGGCGCATCGCGCAGCCGGTCAACGACTGGGATGCCTCGGGGACTGACCTCGAGCCAGCGATGACGCCACAGCCGACTCATGTCTTTACTGATGCCCAACTCCCGCGAAATCTGTCCATGGCTTTCGCCTCGACTGGCCCGCAAGATGATGATCGCTCGCCGCGCAATCTGCTGAGCAGTGCGGGGGCGTCTGGCCAATTTCTCGAGTTCAGCAGCTTCAGCAGCGGTCAAGGTG
>CAZPYG010000448.1:0-2631 GCA_964590465.1 uncultured bacterium
CCATTTCCCACCGCGTAGGAGTTCTTTCCCATGTTTATGCCGGAAGAGCCAAAACTTGTAGCAATAGATACTCAAGATATATCGACTGGGGTTAAATCTTCGGCCCCTGAAATCCCCGAGTTAATAAGACGAGATGATATTTTGAAAGCACTTAAAGAAACAGAACAAGCCGCTGAATCTAAAATTGGACAGATGCAGCAGCAATTAAATAAGGCGGAAGAAAAACTGAAGCCTGAGCTATCCTTCCAGGTTCAGGAAGCTCTGAAGTGGTTGTCAGATCAAAAATACATTGCGGACAAAGTCTGCAACCAAGTCCTTAAATATAATTCCGATCTTCGTAACACGACTGAGGATGAACAAGATGAATTTCGTTGGGAAATAGAGAAATGCACAGAAATGGTTTATTACTCGCTTGTCACAGGGAATTCCGACTTGTTAGACAAGCCACCATTTCCGCCTTCTCTAAATTTTCCGGATGCATACAAGGAAGCCTTTGATTATATCGGAAAAATTGCACCAAAGAAAATAGACTCAGGAACAATCTCCCGGATATCGACTCTTTTTAATTACTTATTAGAACAATTGTTTAACTAAAATATTTTTGAGGAATTATTGACTTTCAGACCTCAGTCTATGGTTTTTGCGCTGGATTCCTGATTTTCTAAGGCCAAAATTCAAAATCCTCCATTAACGGTTCAATTCGATTGATTCTATAACGGTAATCAACTTTTTCACTTCTTCAATATCTGCAGCAGATATTGAGCTCTCCTCGAGAAAATTGTTGTAGTCGTTTATAACTCTTCGGAGCTTACGTAATAGTCTTTCTAATTTAATTTTACTTCTGACTACTTGAGTAATCTTTTCTCTAATTTCTTCAGGTGACGCATTGTCAGGGATCTCAGGAAAATCAATATCAATACGTTCAGGTAAATTAGCAGTAATTTTCATGGGAAATAGCGAGTAGCTGTAGTCTATACCTACAACTACTCACTACTATGGGCTGGTCCGGAAGATTTTCTGTGCTACCTACCGTCTTCACCATTAATTCATGAGGAAGATCCAAGTAGACTAGTTAGTCTACCGAGACATAGAGCCTGTGTCACGTTTTGTCTGGCGTATGTTGCCTGTCTACCCCTGATTGCTTCCTTTGTTGGCGAAGCAGGTATTCCTCCCGTTGTTTTTCAAATAGAAGGCTTTTGATATCCTGGCTTGTTGAATCTTGAGAAGGCTGAGGTACTTGTTGCGATGACTGTTGTTGCATGGTCTCTGAATGTCTAAGTATTTACATTTCGGAAGGCCATAGAGCAACGTTCCCATTTATTTAGATGCTATGCGTCAGTTCTTATTGAACTTTGCCTAAAAAATAGGTGCCCAATAAGAGCAAGGATTTACCAATCTGTAGCTCCTTGTCGTAGAAGCCATCGAAAGGCTTGTACTGAAACCAATACCCCTACCGTAAATGGGTTGCCGCTATAAGTAATGACCTAGCAAATGCACCGATAGTGCAAATGTACCATAATTTTTGAGTTCTGATTGTGAGTGCAAGAAAGTTGCTGAATCTTTATAAAACCCAGATGGGTACATTTGTCTCCAGACAGGTGATTCCTGATAATTTATGGACTTCGATTTTTAGTTCTTACTATTTGTGTTTCGTTATTCCTTAAAAGCTGTTGCCAATACAAACTCAACCTATTCCAAAGCCATTTGGGGTAGGTTGAGTAGGCTGTCAAACCTTTAGAATCAAAGTGCCATCAACGACAAGGCAGTTTAAGGCGAAGTGAAGCCAAACCCACTAGCTGCTGAGTTCTCTTCAGGCTCGAACCCGTCGCAAATGTCTCGCCGACTTTCCATGTTGGGGTTGTTGCGAATGTACTCCATACCAATTCTCCATTCACAGCTATGGCGCATTAGGGTGTCCAGGTCCCAGAGAGATAGTTTCACGCTGCTGTCGTCACTCCCGGTTGCCAGAATGTCCCCTGATGGACTGAATGCCAAAGTATTGATCCCGTCGGCGTGGTCATCGAGGGAGGTGATCAGGCTGCCGTCACTGACCCGCCAGAGCTTCACGCTGCTGTCGCTACTCCCGGTTGCCAGAATGTCTCCCGATGGACTGAATGCCAAAGTATTGATGCTATCGGTGTGGTCATCGAGGGAGGTGATCAGGCTGCCGTCACTGACTCGCCAGAGCTTCACGCTGCTGTCGTCACTCCCGGTTGCCAAGATGTCCCCCGATGGACTGAACGCCAGAGTATTGATCCAACCAGTGTGGTTATCGAGGGAGGTGCTCAGGCTGCCGTCACTGACCCGCCAGAGCTTCACGCTGTTGTCGTTACTCCCGGTTGCCAGGATGTCCCCCGATGGGCTGAACGCCAAAGTATTGATGCTATCGGTGTGGTCATCGAGGGAGGTGCTCAGGCTGCCGTCACTGACCCGCCAGAGCTTCACGCTGCTGTTCCCACTCCCGGTTGCCAGGATGTCCCCTGATGGACTGAACGCCAAAGTCCTGATCCCAGAAGTGTTGTAGAGGGAGGTGATCAGGCTGCCGTCCCTGACCTGCCAGAGCTTCACACTGCTGCCCCAACTCCCACTCGCGGTCGCCAGAATGCCCCCCGATGGACTGAACGCCAAAGT
>CAZPYG010000449.1:0-2620 GCA_964590465.1 uncultured bacterium
CTAAGATACAAGGGTTGGCTCTGCCAGCCCTGTGAAGGTGGTCCGAAACGGTTGAATTTTGTCCTATCGAACCTCTGAAAGCTGGATTATGCGTAGGGTGCGTCATCCCTATTGACCCCAGATTAACTCGTAGACGATAACCTGGACGCACCGTTAGAGTCAGGCGAACAGCCCGATACCGTCAGCCATGCGTTACGGCCCAAAGGTATAGTCTGGGAGGATTTGCCCAAAGTGGCAGGCCGATAACGCATCCTACAACCTAACACCATCCCCCCTCAGGACTAACTCTTTATGCATCAACTCTGGCATACCCTGGAGGTCATGGCTCATCCTGGGCAGGGAGGCTTCTGGTCGGCTTTGCCCCTGGCTCAACTGGTGGAAGAACCGACCACCGATCCGGTGGCCGTTTTTTTGATCATTCTGGCCATCATGTTGATTGCGCCGCTGCTGGTGGAGCGGCTGCGAATGCCCGGCATTATTGGTTTGATTCTCGCCGGGGTGATCGTCGGCCCCCACGGGTTGGGAGTGCTGGAGCGAGATAGCACCATTACCCTGCTCGGTACGGTGGGGCTGTTGTTTTTAATGTTCCTGGGAGGGCTGGAAACCAGCCTGGATGACCTCAAGCGCAATGCCGGTAAAGCGATGACCTTTGGCCTGGCCAGCTTTCTGCTGCCCATGGCCATTGGTACCGCCGCCATGGTGCCCCTGGGCTATAGCCTGCTGGCCTCGATTCTGATTGCCTCCTGCTTTGCCTCCCATACCCTGGTGGCCCTGCCCCTGCTGAACAAACTGGGAATTATGCGCACCCCCACCGTCACCACCACTCTGGGGGCAACCCTGATTGTCAATGTGCTGGCCTTGTTGGTCTTAGCTGTGGTGGTGAAGGCCAATGAGGGCGATCTGACCCTGGGCTTCTGGCTGTTTTTGATTCCCTCCCTGGCCGTTTATACCTTTGCGGTGCTGTGGGGGGTGCCCCGGTTGGGACGCTGGTTTTTCAAGCGCTTTGGCCATGACGAAGGGGCCGAATTCACCTTTGTCCTGGCGGCGGTGTTTGTGATTTCCTATCTGGCCAGCCTGATTGAGATTGAACCGATTGTGGGGGCGTTTCTGGCAGGGGTGGCAATCACCCAAATCATTCCCCGCCTCAGCCCCCTGATGAACCGGATTCAATTCATCGGCAACACCCTGTTTGTGCCCTTCTTTTTAATTTCCGTGGGGATGCTGGTGGACCCCCTGATTTTGATCCGAGAGCCCCGGTCTCTGGTGATCGCGGGGGCCATGATTGGGGCCGAGTTGGTGAGTAAATTTGCGGCAGCCACGGGCTCAGCTCGCGGGTTTGGCTGGCCCTTTGCCAATGGCATGACCATGTTTGGGCTGTCGGTGGCCCAGGCGGCTTCGACCCTGGCGGCAATTACCGTAGCCTTTGAAATTGAGCTGGTGGATGAACTGGCGGTCAACGGCATTATCGCCATGATTCTGGTCAGTTGTGTGCTGTCTCCGGCGATTGTGGCCCGCTGGGGGGGTAAAATGCAGGGGCAGCTAGAAACGGCAGAGGAACCGACCCCCACCGACAGCCCCCAGACGGCTCTGGGCCAGCGGGTGCTGGTGCCGGTGGCGAATCCGGATACGGAAGATAACCTGCTGCAGCTCGCCATTATTCTGACGAAGCGAGTGCAGGGCACGTTACTGCCCCTGCATGTGCTGCCCGATCGCAATGGCCCCATTGGCCCTGTCGCTCGCCTGAAGCAGCGCCAGTTGCTCGATACCGCCGAAGACATTGCCCATGCCGCCGATATCCCGGTGGAGACGATTGGCCGCATTGATGACTCCATCGACTGGGGGGTGATTCGCGCCAGCCAGGAGCGCGATGCCGATGTGCTGATCTGCGGGTGGAAGGGGTTTTCGACCTACCAGGAAAACTTCTTTGGCAGCGTCATCGATAATATTGTGCGCCTGGCCACCATTCCAGTGCTGGTGACTCGCTTTCCCCAACCGATTGAAAATACCCGGCGGGTTGTTTTTGCCCTGTCTGGCAAACGGGCGAGTCGGACGCAAATTCAGACCACTTTTGAGATAGCGACAACCCTGGCCGAGGAGCTGAAAGCCCCCCTGCACCTGCTGCACATTACCGCCGGTCCTCCTCGCGGCAGCTACTTAGCGTCCCTGGTGGAAGGCAAGGAAGTGTTGTTGCAACAGTTGCAGGGAAATCCCGTCCAGCGCATTTCGGCAATTCTGCAACCGGATGACCTGCTGATTATGATTGAGAGTACCTATCGGCGGGGGCGACCGGCCCTGGGTCGTATGCCGGAACTGATCGCCAGCGCCAACTGGGACAACAATATGATGGTGGTAAATTTTCCGGTGCGTTGAAGCTAAAAAACCAGCAGCCCGACCACCCCACAGCCCAAAATCACAAAGATCGGGTGCAGCCTGCCCTCAAAGGCCACCAATACAGCAAAGGCAGTGATGCCGAGCAGCAGGTCAAACCAGCCTGCTATCACCCCGCTGCCGTAGGACCAGGTGGCGTAAAGAATCAGGCTCAGTACCCCCAGTTGAATCCCCCGCCGAATCTTCAGCACGTAGAGGTTATGGCTGATGCGGTCAACAAAGGGAGCCAGCC
>CAZPYG010000450.1:0-2579 GCA_964590465.1 uncultured bacterium
ATCGCGGCGGGAAAGAAGGCCATGCAATACGCCAGATGCCCCAGGTAAAAATCGATTCGACTCTTGGGAGGAATCGTCTCGTCCCTGGAAGGGGGCTCCTGGGCTGCTAACCCGGCTTCGGTTTGTTGGGCCGATAGGGCATAGCCAGTCTTGCGAGCCACATCCACCACCGCGACTACCGACCATTCCAATCCCCGTTCGGCCCGTTGGGTCTTGCCGTTGTAGAACCAGTCCAAGCCGTAAGTGTGGCGTCCACTTTTCTCCGTAAAGGTACAGTCCACCACCGCAATCTGAGGGCTGGTGTCTGCAATCACCTGGTCAATCAGGGCTTGATTTAGGCTCTCCAAGCCGAGTCCAGCCTCAAAATGTCGCCGATAGGTGCGCTCACTCCGGTCACTGTATCGACTCAAGTTGGTGTAGTTGACCTTGCCGCAGACCACGAAAAGGGTGGTCATCAACGTCATCAGAAACTGGCATTGCGGTTTGCTAAATGGCCTGCTGTCGTCAGCAGACCCGCTAAGATGCTCTTAAGGCTATCCATCGGTGCACCGTGTTTTACTTGCACCTGCACTCTATGCGGTGGATAGCTTTTTTCCAACCCCTCCGGTAAAACTGTCCGGAGTGTTGTAAGGAGCATAAGTTAGAACTCATGCTTTCGAGCTTATGTATTTTCCTATACAGCAATAATCCTGAACCTGCGCGGGAATAAGTAACAATTACTAAATACAGCTTCTGGATTGAGCTCATTTCTTTAGGGTACCCGGAGTCCTGTCGCCATTACCCAGATTCTTGTCGCCATTAGTAAAATAGTGCACGGTCGGGACGGTAGACTTCCTTGGTTATACCTAGTTTCTGTATCACTTCGTTAAGTACACTATTCTGGACAATTTTAAAACCAGCGCCGGAACCCTTGATTTATCCTTGGCTACGCTCCACAGGAAGAAGCTTGGAACTCGGACTCCACTCTTGGCTCTCATAAACTGTCCGGAGCATTGAAACCAAATACCTGACTGCTTACCCCTTTCTCCAAAAAACTTATTTTCACTGATATGAATTTCTAGCAAAAACGGGTACACTATCGGCGTACTGGCAGGAGGCTAAATCGTTCTAGAATCCTAGATTGTTCTAAACGGTTCTTTACTTTTGGACACAGTACCAGATTGGGACTAAATTTTACTTGTTCAAGGACAATTATCTTGGTTTTCCTTTATGCAGCTATAGTATTCTGCTTAGGGCATCCTGCATATCATGACTAGCGATCAGGGTTTAGATTTTTAAGAGCTATGACTTACACGAATAAAAGCAGCGGTTCCTTAAAATGCTTGACGATTAGTCCTATCGGCTTTGGGGAGGGGGACGTTGCGGTTGCGACTATCAGAGCCGGCGGTGTTGGTATTTTCGATCTAGAGTTTTATGACGGGAACCTAGAGCTTGCTGCTCAAGTACTAAACAATGTTTTAGGTAAGGTTAGCCAACCTTCAAAAATTGGGATCCGGCTACAAGCCGAGCAGATTCATCCCTACCGTTCTTTGCTGCGGAAGCTAGCCGGACAATCCTACTGGGTAATTCTAGCTAATTGGCAAGCCGAGACCCTCACGGATTGCTTGGGTCTGTTTCTGGAAGGGGCCCAGTTTCCTCAAATTTTGCTCGAAGTGACCGGTAGCGAACAGATTCAAGCGCTAGAGTCAAACCTATTTGAGACGAATCTGGATGGGATCGTTGGCTTGGTGGCCAAAGGCTATGAAAGCGGAGGGTGGGTTGCAAGTGATTCCACCTTCATTTTAACCCAAAAGCTAGTGCGGCTAGATTCTTATCCTGTTTATGTTCAAGGTGGTATTGGATTACACACGGCGGCAGCTTGCCAGGCGGCAGGGGCAAAGGGAGTTGTACTCGATGACCAGCTTCTCCTTATGCCTGAATTTCATCTGCCAGAAGAGTGGAAACGGCATGTCCTTCAGCTAAATGGTCAGGAGGCTGTTGCTATTGGGGATCGCCTAGGCGGGGCGGTGAGGGTGTTAGCCCGGCGTGAATTTAGAGCCGTATCACAACTTCAGCAGCGGGCAGACCAACTCGAAATTGAGCAGGCGAGCTACGACGATTGGCGCCAGAACGCTAGTCCTATGGTGGGTTGGGGAAACCCACAAAACATGGCTTGGCCCGTAGGGCAAGCCGTCGGTCTAGCTGCAAAATATCAGGAGAAGTATCGTACGACAGGCCGCCTGATCCAGGCTTTGGTGAAAAACGCTGCAGAACAGCTTAAGCATTGCTCCCAGAATCCTCCTTTGGGGCCAAATAGCGCATTGGCACAGGCCCATAGAACCGAGTATCCCATCGTTCAAGGTCCAATGACGCGAGTCAGCGACACGGCAGATTTTGCCAATGCTGTGGCTCGTGGTGGAGGGCTCCCGATGCTAGCTTTAGCCCTCATGCGTAAGCCTCAGGTTGAGGCCCTATTGAAAGAAGCCCAGGTCAAACTTCAGGGGCAATCTTGGGGAGTAGGCCTATTGGGTTTTGCCCCCCAGAATCTACGGCGCGACCAGATAGATGTCATTAAAGAAGTCCGCCCCCCCTTCGCTATT
>CAZPYG010000451.1:0-2573 GCA_964590465.1 uncultured bacterium
TGAATCAGCTTGGCGATCAGTCCGGTCCACCCCGTCTGGTGGCTGGCCCCCAGTCCGGCCCCATTGTCGCCGTGGAAGTATTCATGGAACTGGATCAGGTCATGCCAGTGGGGATCGGTTTGAAAGGGTTCAATGCCGCCATAAAGGGGACGGTGTCCCGTCTCGTCCGGCGAGAAAATGCCCATCAACCGCTGAGATAGGTCGCTGGCCACCTGCCACAGACTGACCCAGCGCCCAGACCCCGTAGGACATTCCACCTGGTAGCTGTCGCCCAGGTAGTGGTGAAACTTTTGCAGAGATTCGATAATCAGATAATTGACCGGAAACCAGATCGGTCCCCGCCAGTTCGAGTTGCCGCCAAACAGGCCACTGGTGGATTCTGCCGGTTCATAGTCCACCCGGTAATCCTGCCCGTCGGCATGGAAGATGTAGGGATGCTCCGCATGGTACTTCGAGACGGAGCGAATACCGTAGTTGCTGAAGAATTCCGCCTGATCCAGCAGCTTTTCCAGCAGTCGCCGCAGTTTATCCTGGGGTTCAGAATGGCCCATGGTGGCGTAGCAGAGGGCCAGCATCCGTCGTTCCCCCACCCCTGCCGTTTCCATACAGGCGATGTTGCGCTTCAGCTGGGGACGGTTGTCGATAAACCACTCCACCCGTGCTTTGAAGTTGGGCACCCGCTCCAGTAGCTCCGGGTCCAGGGTCATCACCGCAAATAGGGGAATCAACCCCACCATCGAGCGAATCTTCATCCGGACGCGATCGCCGTGGGGCAGGTGCAGCACATCATAGAAAAAACCGTCGTCGTCGTCCCAGAGCTGGGTGGCCTCATCGCCGATGTGGTTCATGGCATCGGCAATGTAGATGAAGTGCTCGAAGAACTTGGTGGCCATGTCTTCGTAGACGGAATTTTCGCGGGCCAGCTCCAGGGCCATTTCCAGCATATTCAAGCAGTACATGGCCATCCAGCTGGTGCTGTCGGATTGCTCCAGGGTGCCCCCCGTAGGCAGTTCGGCGCTGCGGTCAAAGACGCCGATGTTGTCGAGCCCCAGAAAGCCCCCTTCGAACACGTTCTTACCCGCCATGTCTTTGCGGTTGACCCACCAGGTGAAGTTGAGCAGCAGCTTCTGAAACACCCGCTCCAGAAAGACTCTGTCCCCCTGGCCGGTTTGCTTTTGCTCAATTTTGTAGACCCGCCAGGTAGCCCAGGCATGGACGGGGGGATTCACATCGCCAAAGGCCCATTCGTAGGCGGGCAACTGGCCGTTGGGGTGCATGTACCATTCCCGCGTCATCATGTCGAGCTGGTGCTTGGCAAACTCGGCATCCACCATGGCCAGGGGAATGCAGTGAAAGGCCAGATCCCAGGCGGCAAACCAGGGGTACTCCCACTTGTCGGGCATGGAGATGATGTCGGCAGCCTCCAGGTGCCACCAGTCGGCGTTGCGGCCCTGCTGGTGCCCCGGTGGTGGGGCCGGCATGGTCGGGTCGCCCCGCAGCCAGTCCTGGACGGCATAGTGGTAAAACTGCTTGCTCCAGAGCAGTCCGGCAAAGGCCTGGCGCTGGGTGGTGCGCTGGTCGGCACTCAGCTCGAAGGGCGTCAGCGCCTGGTAGAAGTCATCCGCTTCTTGCCGTCGGGCTTGCAGGATACCGTCAAAGTCCTGGCCGCAGGGATCGGCTTGAGTTGCGGTTTGATTCAGCCGCAGGCGGATGGTCTGGCGTTCTCCTGCCCCCAGATGCAGTTGATAGTGGGGAGCCATTTTGGTGCCCCATTGCTGAGGATTCACCGCGTCCGTATGGCCATCAATCACCGCTGCGTGAATGCCGTCTTTGACGTAGGGCGAGGCGTTTTCTGCGCCGAAAAGGCGAGCGTAGTTGGTTTCGTTTTCGGTGAAGTATAAAGGGAGGTGCCCATCACTGGCGCAGTGGAGCCAGTAGCGCCCCAGGGTGGAATGGGTGGCTTCAATGATGCTGACGCGATCGCCGGTCTCGAACACTTTGAGCAGAGGCTTTTCGCGGTTCTTGTCCCAGGACCAGGTATTGCGGCACCACAGGGTCGGCAGCAGATGCAGGGTGGCGGCCTCGGGTCCCCGGTTGACCACCTCAATCTGGATGAGCAAATCTTCTGGATTGGCTTTGGCATATTCCACCCCCACATCGAAGTAGCGGTTGTCGTCAAAGATGCCGGTATCCAGCAGTTCATACTCCATGCCTTCCCGGCCCCGGCGCTGGTTTTCGGTCACCAGGTCAGCGTAGGGATATGCCGCCTGGGGGTACTTGTAGAGGAATTTCAGGTAGCTGTGGGTGGGGGTGCTGTCGAGATAAAAGTAGTATTCCTTCACGTCTTCGCCGTGGTTGCCCTGGTTGCCCGTGAGGCCAAACAGCCGCTCTTTCAGCACTGGGTCTTGACCGTTCCACAGGGCCAGGGCAAAACACAGCCGCTGCTGGTCGTCGCTGATGCCACCGAGGCCATCTTCCCCCCAGCGGTAGGCGCGACCATGGGACTGCTGGTGGGAGAAGCTGTCCCAGGCTGCCCCCGTGGCGCTGTAGTCTTCTCGCACGGTGCCCCACTG
>CAZPYG010000452.1:0-2572 GCA_964590465.1 uncultured bacterium
CCCCGGCTGAAGAGACGAACGCTGCTCCCCTGGATGGCTTCGACAGCTATACCTACGAAGATTTGTTTTCCATTGCGGTACCCACGGGCTGGCAGGCCACCGAGCAGGCCACCTCTCCCCAGGTGATTTTGTCGGATGGCGAAGGGTCCCAAGACCCATCGGTGCGTACGGAAATTACCTGGTACAACGAACCCCCGGATGTGGTGGTGGCTCAACAAATCAACACCCTGAGAGAAAACGGCTACCAGGTTACCCGTTATGAACCCGAAAACATTAATGGGACTACGGCCCTAAACATTTGGTTGACCGAGTTACCCGATGGGCCGCCCAACGCCTTTATGACCTATATCGGCTACGCCGAATCTACCGCCGCTGTGGTCAGCTATTACACCGGTCCCAATGCTTCCCTGGAAGAGACCCTGAACAGCATCCACGATTCTTTTCAGCGGCTGGAGTAGGTTCTTGTAACGACTTCGGGTGACTTAGGAGTGAATGAGTTTTAAGTTCTTCGTTTTGAGTTTTGAATTGACCGCTCAACTCAACATTCAAAACTCAAAATTTGGAACTTATTCAAGTCTGCTCCCTTAGAGTGTTCCAAGTAAATAATTATCCGGTTGAGATTCCTCCCTCCGGTCGGAATGACATGGTTGAGATTCCTCCCTCCGGTCGGAATGACATCGTATGTCAAATCCATGATAAACCCGCCCCTACCCCGAATGGCACTGAAATAAGCTGAAATCAACCCTCGCAAATGGCCGAAAGCCTTGATCTACCGTAGGGTGGGCACTGCCCACCAGCCTTAAATCAGTGACATGCACCCCTACCCCTCCTTCCAAAAACGATTGGAAAAGTCATGTCAATTTCCTTCCAGATGCTTCGCCCCTACAGCGAATGCGCAATGTTCGGTAAATTCTTTTTCAGAGATCACCTAAACCCCCCAGAGACCTCTTTGGGGGGCAAGGGCCAGACCGCTTGGTTGACCAGAACTCAATCCAACTCAGGCCACAAAAACGTACCGCAGGATAAAGATCGCCGCTAGAATCCACATGCCGAGGCTGGTGTCGCTGGCTTTACCCTGAAACGCCTTCACCAGGGGATAGGCAATCAGACCCATGGCCAGGCCCTCGGCGATGGAGTAAGACAGCACCATGACGATGATGGTGAGAAAGGCGGCAATGGCCGAGGCCGGGTCATCCCAGTCCACCAAACGGGTGCCTGACATCATCAGCACCCCAACGATAATCAGGGCTGGGGCCGTGGCAAAGGCAGGAATGCCCGCAAAGAACGGAATAAACAGGATAGACACCAAAAACAACCCGGCTGCCACCACTGCCGTAAAGCCGCTGCGGCCCCCTTCAAAAATGCCGGACGCTGACTCAATGTAGGTGGTCACCGTAGAGGTGCCCAGCACCGCCCCTGCGGTAGTGCCCACGGCATCGGCCATGAAGGCTTTTTCGACGCCGGGGAATTTGCCGTCTTCTTCGATGTAGCCGGCTTTGGCCCCTAACCCGGTGAGGGTGCCGATGGTGTCAAACAGGTCTACAAACAAAAACACGAAGATAATACTCACCATCTCCCAGAAGTTGATGCGGAAGAGTTCTCCCAGGCCGACAAACGCCTGACCAAAGAGATCCACCGGAGCCTGGGGTAGGCCAATCACCCCCTGGGGCCAGGGCGCTACCCCAAATAACCAGGCAAACAGGGCGGTGGCAATAATGCCCCACAGCAGCGCCCCGGTGACCCGGCGGGCGAATAATGCTGCGGTAATGGCCAGACCCAGCAGGGACACCGCCGTTTGGGGAGAACGCAAATCTCCCAGGGTGGTAAACGTGGCCTCAGAAGCCACGATGATACCGGCGCTCTTCAGGGCGATATAGGCAATAAACATGCCAATGCCCGCCGTGGTGGCGTGCTTAACCGCTTCGGGAATGGCTTCCACAATTTTGCTGCGGACGTTCGTAACCGTCAGCAAAATGAAGATAATGCCCTCAATAAACACCGCGGCCAGGGCCACCCGCCAGTCGATGCCCAAACCCAGGACTACGGTAAACGCAAAGTAGGCGTTAATGCCCATGCCGGGGGCCAGCACGAAGGGCAGCTTGGCGTAAAGGCCCATGATCAGGGTGGCGATGGCGGCAGAAAGGGCCGTCGCCATGGCCAGTTCCCCAAACAGGTCGCCCGTCTCGGTGAGGAATACGGCCTCCGACAAAATGCCGGGGTTGACAATCAAAATGTAGGCCATGGTCACAAAGGTGGTGACCCCCGCCAGCACTTCGGTGCGCAGGTCGGTTCTTAACTCGTCAAAATTAAAAAAGTTTGCCAGTGCGCCGCCGCCGCCCTCTGGCCCTCCAGGCGACTGCCGCAACTCCTCTTTCTGCTGTGTCACAGTTCGGTGTTCTCCATGATGATTCAGCCCTTAGTCCACGGCATCTGGGGCCCTGGAGTCTGTGTTTTTGTATACAGACTTTGAGAAGGCGAAATAGTCTGTAACGATTGGGAAGGGGATGTGGGTGAGGTAGGGGATGTGGGTGAGGTAGGGGATGTGGGTGAGGTAGGGGATGTGGGTGAGGTA
>CAZPYG010000453.1:0-2572 GCA_964590465.1 uncultured bacterium
GCCACCATTGCCGATATGTATGACCCAGAGCGCATGGATACCGAATTCCCCCTTGTCCGTGCCGCCCACGACCGCAACGACGAAGTGCTAGAGCGCATCTACATCGGTCGCCGCTTTAAAAACGACACGGAGCGGTTGGAAAAACTGTTTGAGCTGTACACGAAGATGACTGCGAAATAAGTAGGAGGAAGGTATGTGTCAGGCTTGCCAGATCTCGCCCTCATCCCCTAACCCCTTCTCCCAATCTGGGCGAAGGGGGATCGGAAGTCCCTCGCCCATTCTGGGAGAGGGATTTAGGGTGTAGACGCGAAGCGGCTTCTCGAAGAGTGGGCAAAACTGTTTGAGCTGCATACCAAAATGACTGCTTAGGAGGAAGGCCATGAACCGGGCTAGATAAATCGTCACCCATGACGCATAATGGTACTGCTTGACGATAGTAACGCCGCACAGCAGTATTGTGATCATAGGATTCAAGTCCAACGAGACAAAGTTGATCTTCGATGGGGTGCGATCGCGCTATTATCCCCCAGACATTCAGAAAACTGCTCTGCGCAAACTGCTTCTGCTCGATGCCGCAACATCAGTCAACGACCTACGGGTTCCACCCGGTAATCGGTTAGAGAAATTAGTTGGAAACCGCGAGGGGCAATACAGTATCCGCATCAACAATCAGTGGCGCATTTGTTTTGTATGGACAGAGGAAAACAACGCAGACCAAGTTGAAATCGTAGACTACCATTGACACGAATGATTATGGACGATAACCGCTTACCCAATATCCACCCCGGTGAAATCCTGCGGCTAGAGTTTCTGGAGCCGCTTGATATCACTCCCTATCGGTTAAGTAAAGATATTGGCGTTCCTCAAACCCGCATTAGCGAAATTTTGTCTGAAAAGCGCAGCATTACAGCCGACACAGCTCTACGCTTGTCGAAGTATTTTGGCAACAGCGCTCAGTTCTGGATGAACTTACAAGCCCAGTATGATTTGCGTCAGGCTCAAGAAGAAAACCGAGAAATTTATGATCATATTCCTATGATCCAATTGCCCATTTGACATAACTGAAATATCTGTTGCTCCTGACAGGAGGCGCTAAAAAGACTCAAAAACGCGACATCAAAGCAGCGTTAGAACTGGCGAAAGAGTTATAGGAGAGCCACGATGACAACACTGAAAACCTATCCTTGGGATGCCTCCGATCATCTAGACACCACGGAAGACATCATTGCCTATCTGGAAGCAGCACTGGAAGAGAACGACCCCAGTCTCGTAACGGCTGCATTAGGCGATATTGCGCGTTCTAAAGGAATGACCCAGATTGCCCAGGCAACAGGCTTAGGGCGCGAAAGTCTTTATAAAGCCTTATCAACAGAAGGTAACCCAGAGTTTGTCACCGTGTTGAAGGTTTTGCGGGCTTTAGGCTTGCGTTTGCAAGTTGTTCCGGTTGCTGCCCAGGAGAGCTAACCATGACAACTGATGAACGACCTGAGGAAGTGAGCCGTGGTTAGACGCTGGGGCGCGCGAAAAGCCGCCAAGATTCTCCAGATTCCCGTCCGGGGAACGTTAGCAGGAGAGGCATAACACCAGGAAGAACCCTATGACCGCCTAGCGCTAAGTGCCAACATTAAAATAGCTTCTTACAAGGAGAAAACCCATGTTAACCCTAGAGCAACTCATCGCCGAAGCCACTGCTCTACCCGCTGCCGACAAAACGATTCTGCTGGAAAAGCTGGTCGAGAGCATGGCCGAACAACTGGATCAGGATGTGTTACGCGAGGGTATCCAAACGGCTCAGGCCCGTCTGGCCGAAATTGAGAGTGGCGCAGTCCAAACCATTCCCGGAGAGGTGGCCTTAGCCCAGGTTCGACAGCTCATCGAGCCATGAAGTATGAGTTTCACCCCGCCGCCCTACAAGAATATGCCGAGGCGGTGCAGTTCTTTGCTCAATCCGACAAACACCATGACCTACACCCCAACGCAAACCCTCACCGTAGACCAATTCATTGCCCAGTACGGCGATGACACCCGCTACGAATTGGCCGATGGAGAACTGATTGACATGGAACCGACCGGCCCCCACGAAACCGTTGGCGGTAAGCTGGCGACCCACATCGGCATGGCCATTACCCAGGCCCACCAGCCCTGGTTTATTCCCCGCACCTGCCTGATTCAACCCTTCGCCGACATGGCCACGGCGCGTCGCCCAGACGTTGTCGTTTTAGATGAAACGGCCCTGGCCAATGAACCCCTTTGGCAACGGCAGCCGGTGATCACCCTGGGGCACGCCATTAAACTCGTGGTCGAAGTCGTCAGCAGCAATTGGGAAACCGACTATGCCCGCAAAGTTGAGGAATACGCCCTGTTTGGCATTCCCGAATATTGGATTGTGGACTATCGCGGGTTAGGCGGTGTCGCCTTCATCGGCAAACCGAAGCAACCCACCTTCACCGTCTGCCAACTCGATGGCGACGAGTACCACCAGCGCCAATATCGCCTGGGTGAAGCCATTTCGTCAGCCCTACTGCCAAATTTGCAGCTTCGGTTAGACGATATTCTGCCGCTGCACTAGCTG
>CAZPYG010000454.1:0-2571 GCA_964590465.1 uncultured bacterium
GGTTATACAGTAACCATCGCTTCAAGGCCCCTCTCCCAAGGTTGGGAGAGGGGTTTGGGGTGAGGGCAAACCATCGCAACTGAGCAGGAAATTGACATTATGTAAACTCAAGGTAGATTCCTACATCTAGCGTATTAATCTGTTTTCCTGACTTCTTTGACCCAAAATGAGGGGCTTATGGTTAAACCGCACTCCCTGGATCTGCCCGTCATCCAGAAAACCTATGACCTGGTGAAATGGTATGTTCCCATCCTCAATCGTCTACCTCGCAATCACCGCTTTACCCTGGGCGAGCGCATCATCAACGGGCTGTATGACCTGCTGGAAGGTTTGATTCTCGCCCGTTACAGCCACGACAAACTCGAAACCCTGCAAACGCTGAATATCCGCCTCGATTTGCTGCGTCATCAGACCCGCTTACTGCTCGATTTTGAGCTGATGGAAACCAAACGCTATGAGTACGTCGGCAACCTCATGAACGACATTGGCACCGAACTCGGCGGTTGGATTCGTCAACAGCGTCAGCGGGCCACCGTATGAAACGCTATGGCTACCTCTGGCCGCAGGTGGTTAATTTTGAGAATCTGCTAGCCGCTTCCCGCCAGGCCCAAAAAGGCAAACGTTTTCGCGACAATATTCTCCGCTTCAATTACGACATCGAAAACCAGCTCATCCAGCTTCAGCGGGAACTTCAAACCAAAACCTACCGCCCTGGAGACTACACCACCTTTCATGTCAAAGAACCCAAACCCCGGCTCATCTCTGCCGCTCCCTATCGCGATCGGGTAGTGCATCACGCCCTTTGCAACGTGATCATGCCCATTTTTGAGCGTACCTTCATCCACGATTCCTACGCCAATCGCATCGGCTTTGGCAGTCACCGCGCCCTCAAACGCTTCACCGAGTTCACTCGCTCCAGTCGCTATGTGCTGCAATGCGATGTGCGCAAATATTTTCCGTCGATCGACCTCGACATCCTCAAAGGCATCCTCAGACGTAAGATCAAATGCCCCGATACCCTCTGGCTCATTGACACCATCATCGACGGCAGCAACGATCAAGAACCTGTGATTGACTACTTTCCGGGGGATGATCTGCTCACCCCAGTGCAGCGACGCCGGGGACTTCCCATCGGCAACCTCACCAGCCAGTTTTTCGCCAACGTCTATCTCAACGGCTTTGATCACTTCGTCAAAGAAACCCTCAAAGCCACAAAATATCTCCGCTACGTCGATGACTTTGCTCTCTTTGCCGACGATCCCAGCTTTCTAGCCGAGGCCCGTCTCGCCATTGAAGACTACCTGGCGACCCTTCGCCTCAAAATTCACCCCATCAAAAGTCAGCTGTTTGAAACTCGCCTCGGTCCTGTTTTTGTCGGCTTTCGGGTGATGCCCGATCATATCCGCGTCAAATCGGCCAATCTCCATCGCGCCCGTTACCGACTCCGGCAATATCAGAAGCAATATGCCTCTGGCAACCTTTCCTTTGAACAACTTACCCAGGCCATCCGTAGTTGGGCCGCCCACCTCAAGCACGCCGACACCTGGCACCTGAGACAAGATATTTTTTCAACCCTGGTATTTTCTAAAGGACCTTGAAAGCTTAAATGATCTGCTGCACCACCGTTGTCAGCGCAGCAATGGCTTACCTTCAGATTCGGGGCAGGTCAGCCTAGCTGATGCGGGGGGGTTCCTGGTATGACAATCCAGATAACTGCCGCTCAGCGATCCGTAACCGCAACAATCCGGACAACCGCAACAATAACATCGGTTTTCGGGTGGTGTGTGTTTCCCCCTGCACTCTTTAACGCCAGAGTCGATGAATGGGAATTCATGGAGCGTGCCTCAAAGAGTCCAGACCGGCTCCAGCGATGTTTCAAATGTTGAGGCATCCAAAAATCAAACCGGGTCAAGCAGCCTGGTAGGCATCTCGCTCGAACGGTTGCTTGGCCCATTCAAGACACATTTTTCTTGATTCTGATAGCCACAAAAAAGGCCCGTCAGTCGTGCTTACGAGCCTTGAGGGTTGGGTTTTGCGGAGGGCCTTCTATGCAGCAGCCTTAACGGTGCGGCGGGGGCGCTTGCGTTCAGACTTTTTCTTGTAGCCGATGGATTGCGCCTCGTTGCTATCAGGACCGAACTGGGCGCGAACCGCTTCTTTCATCGACAGAATGGAGTTATGAAACTCCCATTCGGCCTGACGGGCTTCATCGGCGGCGGCTTTCAGCATCATCTGCAGCTCGGTCTCTTTTTTCTGTTTGGCCTACATGGTGCCGAAGCTGGTCTGGAGTTCATCAGGGGCCGCATCCGGGCGGACGGGGGTGTAGCCCTCGACGGTGCCGAGACCATTCAGGGAGTCGATGTCTGCACCGAGGGTTTTATCGGGCAAACGGCGGGTCATGTTAACGACTGGCATTACCAATACCTCTATGTTTATGTTCTCGATATACACAACGAAATCGTCCGCCTGATGGGTTTCAGGAAAAGGGGGCAACCTCTGGGCAAAGGCACTAAAATACCTCTCGCAAAACGCCAGAAGTATTGAACTGCTGTAGGGTGGGCAGTGCCCACC
>CAZPYG010000455.1:0-2566 GCA_964590465.1 uncultured bacterium
AGCCAGCGAGGATGAAAATTCCTGTGGAACACAAGACTCCGCCATTCTGCGTCTCATCTAAACCTAAAGTTACGCTGCCAGGAAGCTACCCGTTAACCAGTCGGTATCCCAGGGTCTGTCGTCCTGCAGTTGAGACAGGAGATCTTGATCAGAAGAGGCTGTTTGAGTAGACGCCAAATCTGCGGGTTCCAGGAGACCACAGCATTTGCCGAGAAGGCAGAAAGGTCAAGGAAGTCTCGGTAGCCCCAGCCAACCCGCCAACGCTAAACCCAACAGGTCATCCTACAGATTCGGTGAGCTCTGCTGCAGATGAATCTCTTTCTTGGTATTAGTCAATAGCGCTGATAGATAATTATAAATGAAAGAAAAATCCCTGTCTAATAACTCAGTTTCATAAGCTGAAGAAGCGATGACTGAATGATCGAACGAAATTAGATTATCGAAGGATGAAGCGACGCTTTGCTGCCCATAAAAAGTACAATCCGTGTCACCATGATTCAGTGGATTGTTTGAATCGTAAGGGTTTAGAACGGCTGTGTCGGATTGAAAAGGTTGTGAACTATCAAAATTCTCAAGCATGGTTGACGCCAGTGAAAACAGCTTGAGTGGCCACTCAGACGCATTTACTTCTGGCGGCGCAGGATTCATTCGGCGAAGGGTAAAAATTGATGTTGAATAAGTTGACCGGCCTGAGAAATAGGAGATAATGTCCACAATCACGGGTCTTTTTGAAATGAAACCTTCTCTCTTTCCTCTCAGTAAAACCCTTGGCCTGGGGATGGCGTTTGCAACTTTGCCAGTAGCGTTTAGCGGGTTACCTCAACCCTCGCGTTTGAGCTTGACGACACAGGCCGGAACCATTTTGTTCGAAACGACAGATGCTGCTGAAGGCCACACCCCCATACAACTGGAGGCGCTGTCTGAGCTAAACCTGGAACTGAGCAGCACCAGCCAGATTCCAGAAGGGCTCAACCAGTCGGAGAACCCGGCAGAAGGTAGTCGGGGAGTGATTGGCGCTGACGACCGGGTGCTGATGACCAGCCAATCTTTCCCCTGGACGGCGGTTGGCCGCATCAACGGCATTTCTGCTGAAGGGGAAGGCTACCACTGCACCGGCACGCTGATTGGGCCAGACATAGTGCTGACCAATGCCCACTGTGTGGTGAATCCTGAAACGGGGCAGTTGAGCCAAAGTCTGGTCTTTTTGCCCAATCTAATTAATGGCCAGGTGGCCAGCCGCGACGATGTGGCTCAGGTAGAAACAGTATTTGCAGGCACCGATTTTTCGGATAGCAATACCCCGCCCCATCCCGATGATTGGGCCTTTCTGAAACTCGATCGGCCTCTGGGGATGAAATACGGCACCCTGGGGCTGGCCTTTCTGGATTCTGCTGCATTGATGGAAAGCCCTTTTCGGGATGAACTGGTGATGGTGGGGTATTCGGGCGATGCCCCTGAAGCCGCCCCTGGCTATACGGCGACCGCTCACCTGGGTTGCAGCATTGTAGATGAGCAGCAGGAAGTAATTTTTCACGAGTGCGATACCTACGGTGGCTCATCGGGTGGGCCGATTCTGGCCATGGTAAATGGAGAACCCAGAATTGTGGCCGTAAATGCCTCGGAAAGCACCGACCGCTATACGGGGGAAGGGATCGTGAATTTTGCGGTGAAGCTACAGCGGATTGCCGAGGCGATGGAGGAGTAATACTGTTTCTTTCAGCACGCCCAGAGCCCGCCAACCAATCCCGACTCTGCACCCTCTATTTGTTTGAGCGCTGCGAAACTCTACAATACAAACAGATGTCGATTTGGCTCTGCCCGGTTTATGCCAACGCTCACTTTGGATCTCAATACCTCTGCCATCCTGTTAGGCACAGAACCAGATCGACTGCTGCAATTTATTCAGCGAGAAAACCTGCCGGGGGTGCTGTTTTTTGAAACACAGCCGCAAGTGTCGGTCTTTACGCTGGCAAATCTGCTCAATACTACGCCGGAAAAATTGATGGAGTGGCTGGAGGATGAGGCCCTGGGGGAGTTGATGGACGAAGTTGAAGAGGATGAATGGTATGAAGGAGACGCAGGGCAACAGGCCTATCGAGCGTTGCTAGATGGAGCAGGCTGATGGCTTGGCGAATTCGCTATGCCAAAACCTTTTACAGGGAATTGGCGAAACTTCCAGAAAAACCGCGCTTGAGAGTTGAGTCTTTTGTTTTCGGAGATGCTATCAAGGAAAATCCCTTTGCCACAGGCAAGCTGGAAAAGATGAGCGGCTATGACGATTACTACAAGGTGCGGTTCGGGGTCTATCGGGTTGGCTTGCGGATCGATGCAGCAGCGCAGATCATCGAGTTCAGGCGGGTGCGGCATCGCCGAGATATTTATCGGAAATTTCCTTAAAGGTGAATAAGCTCATACCGAACCGGGCAAAACGATGGCCACACCAAATTTACTGTGGATGGTGCCCGAATAAGACGCTTCGGCAGAGCTGCCGCCAATGCGCACCTTAATCGCCCCTAGCCAGCAATAGAAGCCTGGAATTAAGCAATCGAGGCTGTAGGCGATCGCC
>CAZPYG010000456.1:0-2557 GCA_964590465.1 uncultured bacterium
TGAACCAGACGCAGTTGCCGCCAGCTCTGGCTTTGCTTCAACTCATCGTACTACCCGATGAGTCAGTACCTGGGGCGGCTTAAGATTTACTCGAGGCTGCTCTAGGCCAGGGAGAGCAGACCATTCGGGTAACTCCGAATATTGTCGAAGTTATACTAATGAGAAAGTTTCCTCCGTTCACGACCCAGGAGAGGCTGGACATGTTGGACTTGTATGAAACTGACTACAACCTCTGGGTTCTGGAAACCGTTAAGCACCTCCAGAATCGAGATCCGGCTGCTTTAGATTGGGAACACCTGATAGAGGAGGTCGCTGACTTGGGGCGGCGGGATAAAAAGCGACTCAAAAGCTTAATGCGGAATCTCATCGAGCATTTGCTGAAGCTTCGTTATTGGGAGGCCGAGCGGGATCGGAATGGGGCTCACTGGAAAGGGGAAATTGCCAATTTTAGAAAGCAAATTCGGGATGAGTTGGAGGATAGCCCGAGTCTCAGACGATACCTTGAAGAAATATATCCACAATGTTATGAGGATGCACGAGAAATTGCATCGATTCGCTCTCAGCTCCCTTTAGATCAGTTCCCGCAAGCTCCAGAACCTCCTTTGAAGGAGGTTCTGGAGAAAGACTGGTTGCCCTAGTGGTTGACGGTTTCACCAGGTGCGGGGTTGAAAGGTGTCGTCATTGAGAATCACGACGCTATCGCCAGCTTGGGCCAGCACGAAAAGCCCCTGACGGTAGGCATAGCGGGCCACTTCGTCGGGCACGACCATGGCTGCTACGGCCCCCATGGCGTTAACGTCCCCGTAGCGGGGCATCAGCCGCTTGAATTTGCTGAGCTGTTGGAGATATTCGTCGACATCGAGTTGGGTGAGTTTGCTTTTGACTTCTACCAAAACGGCATCGGTGGTATTGACCACCAGCAGGTCAATTTCGATCGCTTCGTTATCCCGACGGGCAGAGGCCCCAGGGTAAAACTCGTGGACGGCAATCCCCCGGTCTTGAAAGAGTCTGACCACGGCAGGACGCACCTGCCATTCGACAAACTCGCCGAGGCGGTTGCCGAGTTTACCGAGCTGTTCGTTGAGATTTTGGTTCTGCTGTTTGATCAGCCGCTCGGTTTCCTGGAATCGCTGCTCGGTTACTTTCTGGGCTTCGGCGAGTTCGCCGATTAAGCGCACAACGTCGTCAATGGTGGTGGCCATGGGGCAGGTCGGGGTTGGGGATATGCCTATGGTAGCAATGGCGGATGGGGACCTAAGGTAGGATGGAACTGCCAGGTGCTTCCCCCTTCTGCATGAACCGATGGTTCAACTTCCTATCGCTGCTGCCGGGTACCAGCCTGACCCTGTTAATTATCAGCATTGCAAGTTTTTGCAGGAATACGGCGAACTTTAGTTTCTGGCTCAGGAGACGATACTTAATATGCCACAAAGCGAGCTTGCAAGTACCCTCTACGACACCGACCTATATTCTTGGGCTTACCAACAGGCTGAGCTTGTGCGCCAGGGTGAGTGGCACCGGTTAGATCGGGAGCACTTGATTGAGGAAATTGAGGATTTGGGTAACCGACATTACGACCAGTTAGAGTCGCGGTTGGTGCAGCTTGTTGCCCACCTCTTAAAGTGGCAGGTGCAGCATTGGCGGCGCTCTAACAGCTGGCGGGCAACGATACGAGTTCAGCGGGTGGCGATCTCAAAACTTTTGCGACGAAATCCAGGGTTGAAGGCTCGCATTCCTGAGGCTATGACGGAATGCTGGGAGGAAGCCCGTTTGTTGGCCCTTGCTGAGACTGGCTTGCCGGATGAGCAGTTTCCGGAAGACTGCCCTTATCGGTTTGAGCAGGTTATGGGCGATGAGTTTTGGCCTGAGCCTGATTAAATATAATCCATTAGCTTGTAAGCGGGAGGCTGTTGTGGAGGGGAGTGATTTTAGCTCCCGATGGGTTGATCTGAAGCCGCTAGAAGACTTAACCCCTTATTTTCGGGAGCGGGTTTTGGCTACGGGGGTAGATGTGGATGAAAGCCCTTAGTGCAGCCGCGATGCGCGAGCTAGCTGCCGACATTGAGGTGGAGTTGGCACGGTTAAGTCAGTTACTGGAACGCATGAGCCAGGACCGAGAAGGTAGACCGGCTGTCTTGACGCGGGCAACAGCCGGTCGTTTGCGCGAGTTTTTGGGGTTTCGGCACATTGTCAGAAACCTCTATGGATTCGAACTTGAGCCTGAACGTATCGCCGCCTTGGTGGAAAACTATCCTGCTGTCTGGTCTAACGTCAGAAACGAGGTGGCGACATTTGTTGACTGGTTAAGCGTTTTAGCCGCTGAGATAACGAAAAGTTAAACACCCAAGCGATTCTGGCCATGTTTGAGCTGATCATGGATGATATTCGGTACACTCGGTTTTACCAGGAAGTCTTTCAAGAGGGCTTCGAAGAGGGGCTCAGGGAGGCAAGTTACGAACGTATCCTCATTCGACTGTTGACCCACCGTTTTGGGCCTTTGCATGAGGCTCAAGTTGACCAGATTCAGGCGTTGTCGCTGGTGCAGTTGGAGCAGTTA
>CAZPYG010000457.1:0-2528 GCA_964590465.1 uncultured bacterium
CGGCATTTACCCCGGCCAACTCCATCTGAACGAAGCCTTCACCTTAGAGCAGCTAAAAGATAATGTGCTGAACCATCGCATCCTGCACATTGCCAGCCATGCCGCCTTTGTACCCGGTCGCAAAGAGGACTCGTTTATTCTCCTGGGGGATGGGCAAAAGCTGCGAGTTACTGATATTGACGACATGAGCGGACGCCTGGGCAATCTGCACCTGGTGGTGCTCTCCGCCTGTCAAACCGCTTTAGGCGGCGAAGCCGAAAACGGAGACGGCACCGAAATTGCCGGGATTAGCTCCTACTTTCTCAAAACAGGCCGGGCCGAAACCGTCATTGCCTCCCTCTGGGCCGTCAACGACACCAGCACCAGCCTGCTGATGCAGCGCTTCTACGAACTCCTCGCCTCTGGCGAACTCACCAAAGCCGAAGCCCTGCGCCAGGCCCAGCTCAGCCTGCTTTACGACGAAGATACCGAAACCCGCCTCGCCGCTTCTCGGGCCACCATCGAAGTCACAGCGCAGGATGGTCAAAATTCAGCAATGACAGGGTTTCAGCATCCCTACCATTGGGCACCCTTCATTCTCATCGGCAATGGTCTATAGAACAAACTCAATGCTTTAGCCAACAAATTTCCTGAAATGTTTCCGGCCTCCTATGAAACACTGACCTCTAAGTGAATAAGTTCCCAACCCTCAGATATATGAATGAGCGTAGTGCAAATCAGCCTCCGACTTTTCCATCATGAACCTCAACTTACCCATCCGCCGTTCTCTGATGCTTACCCTGGGTACTGCCGCTACCCTTCTAACCACGACGACTTTGACTACCCCAGCTCGCACCATTGCGTCAGATCTGTTTAGCCAGGCTCAGCGCACCGCCGCCGAAAAGGTTTTAGCCTTTGGCCTCACTCCCGACCCAGAACCGTTTATTCCCGCAGGGCTCAATCAATCCAACAGCCCCGCTGAGGGAAGTCGCGGCGTCATTGGCCTCAGCGATGATCGAATTCCCATGACCAGCACCAGCTACCCCTGGTCGGCCATTGGTCGTCTGCAAAACCCGGTGGATGAAAACCGCATCTCGATCTGCACCGGCAGCCTGGTTGCCCCTGATGTGGTGCTGACCAATGCCCACTGTGTCGTCGATCCTGAAACGAACCAGGTTAAATCCGATGTTATCTTCAAACCCAACTTCATCAACGGGCGAGTTGACGATGAGGCGGATGTTGCCAACGTGGTGGATGTCATCTACGGCACCGACTTCAGCGACAGCGACGACGTTCCCCATCCCAACGATTGGGCCTTCGCTAAACTTGATCGTCCTCTGGGCGACAAGTACGGTACCCTGGCCTGGACCCAGCTGTCCATGGCCGACCTGCTGGATACCTACGAAGGTCAGCTGATTCTGGCAGGCTACTCCGGCGACTTTCCCGAAAATGCTCCGGGGCGCACCGCAGGGGTCCACGATGGCTGCAGCATTCTCGGTGAAGCTCAGGGTAGCCTGCTCCATGACTGCGACACCTTTGGCGGGTCGTCCGGTGGGCCAATTCTGGCAGTAATTGATGACGAGTTTCGCATCGTTGCCCTGAACTCAGCCGAGCGGTTTGAAGAAGGTCGGTTGCTCAGCACGGGCGAAACCATCCGCGCTGGCATCGTTAACTATGGCGTCAAGATCGACCCGGTGGTTAGCTTTATTCGGCAGGCGTCTGAGGTTCGGTAAGACGGGCTATTTGGCTTTGGCTGAGCGGAGTTGCCCGTTGGCTGAGCGGAGTCGAAGCCAACCAACACCGATCGCTGAGCGGCTTGTCCTGAGCTTGTCGTTCGTGCCAACGTTCCCTCTGGGAAAAGGGAGTCGAAACGCAATCGGCGAGTTACTTGATTCTTAAAGCAGCCCTCAAATCTGTTGTCTACTCTTCCCCTTATTCTTCTAGCGTTGGAGATGCAACCATGCCTTCCATGAAACGTCGCCACTTCTTGCAATTTTCGGCCTCTGCCCTGGCTGCGATGGGGTTGAGCCAGACCAACTTTTTGCGCCAGGCTAACCACTACGGCAGAGCGCTGGCCCAGAGTACTCCCCGCAAGCTGGCGCTGCTGATTGGTATTAACCGCTATCCCGATCCGGCAGTCGATGATCTATCCGGTTGCCTCAACGATGTTGAAATGCAGTACAACCTGCTGGTGCATCGATTTGGCTTTAATCCCAACGACATCATCAAGCTAACGGACAACGATCCAGCGATGCTGCCCTCACGGGAAAACATCCTTCAAGCCTTTGAAGACCACCTGATTCAGCAGGCGCAGCCAGGGGATGTGGTGGTGGTTCATTATTCTGGCCATGGTGCTCAGGTAACTGACCCTGATCCGATCGTGGTAGCCGCGTGTCAACAAAACAGTCAGGGTTTCAGAAATGAAGCAGGTTTTAACGGTACCCTCGTTCCCAACAATCCCACCGATTCCAATCAATCTGGGCCGGATATCGTGGTGCCCGACATTATGGGCCGCAGTTTATTTTTACTGATGGAGCGAATTAAGACCG
>CAZPYG010000458.1:0-2502 GCA_964590465.1 uncultured bacterium
AGCGAACAGTCTTTAGGGCTTCGGGAATCAATTCTTGGAAATTTTCAGCCAAAGAAATTAAAACTTTAGCTCTTTTACCTTTATCGTGAATGAAATCTGTAATTCCTAGTGCTTCGGAAAGCAAATTACGCTGTATTCTTTTAGCGAGATCAGTAAGCATATCAGCTCGAAGTGATTCACTACGAATAGAATTCAGGCTCGCAAGCAAATCAGGTAGCAAGTGCTCAGGTAGTTTTTTGGCTAAATCAACCAGATGCATACTAGAAAAAAACTCATCAATTTCATTATTATGAATACTAGCAAGCAGGTCAGTCATTGCTTCTGGCATATAGATGGCTAAACTAGCCAGCAACTCAATATGCAATCCGAATTCATCTTTATCTTTAATAGCGCGAACTGTGGATAACGCTTCCGGCAGAATATCTGGTACGTAATCAGCTAAAGCTGTTAGTGCTCGGGCGCGGAATGATATATCTTGAATGGACCGAGCAGTAGCAAGGGCTTCCGAAAGAATCGTGACTGAGAGGTTAGTTTCCACAATGGTTGATAATCCGATCAGACACTCAACCTTGGCTACAGGGTCAACCATCTGTCGCACATAAGCAATACCCTGCTCTGGTTTCCACACCTCCTTTCGGACAAGGGCTAATAACAGTTCCTTAGGAATGCTCGTAATTTGATTTAACGATGCCATTATCAGGAGGTAACGCCACTGTTGACCAATCAAATCTCCTTGTTCTTGCTCTGTAAGCCCTATGTCTTTTATCTTTGCATCCGCCATATCCCAAGCAATTTTCAAATCAGCTACAAAAGTAGATGTTTGCCCCAGATTTTCACAGGCTGTGAACCATCCATTTCGCCCATTAGATGTCTCTTCTTGGAGCAATGTATGAATCATCTCTGTCTGCTGTGCTTTTCGAAAATGCCAAGTTAAATGAGCATGAATATAGCCATCATCAGGTAACGTATGCCATAGTCCTTCTTGAGTTTGCGCGCTATAACGCCTTAGGAATTGCCTTTGGGCTTCTATAAATTCAATACCCACTACTGAGCAACTGCTCGAAAATACTTCAAGTTTTATGCTTCCTGTCAAGAGTCCTTTTGCCGTCTGATGCACTAAGTCATGCAATCGATATTTCGGTATACCATCCAAAAAGTATTGATCACGTTTAAGTAAAGCCTTATGCCAGAGACTAATTAATATTTTCTTGGCATCTCGTCGTGGACAATTCCACAAAGTTGTTGTCATCAAGTGACTAAAATTAGCATCTTCGGGCAGAATGCCTAACCATCGAAAATAATTTAATTGTTCACATGAAAGACGCTTCAAACTCAAGTTGAAAGAAGCCTGCAAACTGTATTTCCGAAAATCTTTTTCTGTTAAAGCTCTTTTTCGTGTGTCTAGGGTAGAGTCATCTAGGGCTGCCAAGCCTATGATTTCCGATTGCAAGTCTTCTAGAAGCTCTTTCCAGGTAAATCCATCCTGGATTTGGGCAACGGTTAAATCGAGTGCTAATGGCAAATAGCCAACTGCTTTGAAGAAAGCTTCAATAAAATGACTTTCTTCATCTGTAAACGATTTTGGCAGCGATTTTTTGATGCGTGCCCAAGCCTCTGCCGCCGTCATCACATCCAAGTCATAGCGCTGAGCATCTCGAATTTGCGCTTCCCTGGTTGTCACTAATAGACAACTTCCACTATCTCCAACCTTAAAGGGGAGTATATGCTCAGGATCCCAGACATCATCCACGACTAGTAATACTTGCTTCTCCTGAAGGCGACTACGCAAATATCCAGTTGCTGCCGCCAAGGCATCTGTGCCTATTGGTTTGTAAGCATAATCACCGATCGCATGTATCCACCCTGTAACTAAAGATAGTAAGTCTGGTTCTTGGCCAAGCGTCACCCACAAAATGCCATCGGGAAAACGTTCTCGAATAGATGGTTCATGCGTAATAGCTGCCGCCAGAATCGACTTGCCAATGCCTCCTAATCCATGAATTGCACTTAATACCAAAGTACCGGGCGTTTTCTCCGGTAGAAGCATCGCCTTGACAGTTTCGAGGGGGACAGGGCGTGGAATGTAATGCTCTGGCAAACTTGGTGCTTGAAAAACCCGACGAAAAACATGCTGTTGGATATTGACATCTCCACCAACGTAGCCAAAGACACTGCCATAGTTATCACCTGCAATCCTTTGATCGATGTTGATGCGATTGCGAGGAGAATTGCTTTCAGAATTTAAGGGTGGTTGATTCATGATGCATTCTGGGGGCTGAAATGGTGCAGGCAGCTACTGCGATCATAGCGATCGCACCTCGCCTGTTATATCAGCCTTCAGGCATCCTTAAGCCAATTCCGGAAAAGTGTTCCCCAAACCCAGCAATGAAATCTGGCATTGAGTCAATGGGCCGAAAGTTGAGATTCAAGAAAAGTTGAAGCGCTTCAAACTTAATTAAAAAACGGTCTATGTATTTGGGGGAATCAGAACTCCCGCTTTCT
>CAZPYG010000459.1:0-2497 GCA_964590465.1 uncultured bacterium
GGCTGCCGTCACTGACCCGCCAGAGCTTCACGCTGCTGTCGCTACTCCCGGTTGCTAGAATATCCCCCGATGGACTGAACGCCAAAGTCCTGAAACCGGCGGGGTGGTCATCGAGGGTATAGTAATGTGGCAGTAGTGTTTTCTGGTGAATAGCATCGTAAAAATTGCCCAATATTGGTCCGAGTAAAGGCTGTTTGTCTTCATGATCTAACTGATGGAAAGCTTGCCCGGCTTCCATGGTGGCAAGCAGGGCCTCAAACTCTTGCCCATCCCGCAGTAGTACTTCACTGGTCTGGTTCAGTGTTTCAATACCGCGCCGTTGCGCTTCCTGTAAATTGCGATTGGCTCGGTTGGCATTCAGTACTGCCATCGTTGCAATACCACTCAAGATCACAATTACCCCCGCAACCGTTACCGCCAGACGGTACGCTCCCCTTCGGCGTCGCTGGCGGCTATACTCAACAAACTTTGCCTCGGTTTTATTCAGCCAACTCTGCCCGGATCTTTGAATTTCGACTAATTGATCCAGTCGAGAGTTTTTGTCCCACAAATCGCTTTTGGCCTGGCTCTCCTGCCAGGCCTCTACTGCCGGTCTCAGGGCATTTTGTAAGGCAATATTCTCCTGCTCTGCCGGGGCATTTTTCCACTTTTGCAACAGAGCCCACCCCAAAATCAGGGCATCGTGGGCGGGCTCTACATAGGGTTCACCGTCAGACGATGTGCCTTCGACCAGCAAACGCTCCTGGGTAAACCGCTTAATGACGGTTTGAACCCGTCGGTTTTCTTCTGCATCTGCATACACTAGTTCTGAACTGGCTACCCGCCGCCGGGCCGTTTCGCCGCCCTCACTGGCGACCATGCGCAACATCACCATTTTCACCGTATTGGCAAATGCCGGGTCTGCTTGAACTAAACGGTCATATTCATGGGTGGCCCGTTGGGTCAACGCCCCCATTACTCGGCCTAATGCAATGTAGTCTGCCTCAGTAATGCACCGATCGCCGCGAAAGCGGTTTTCACCAAAGGATTTTCGATACAGCTCACTTAAGGTAAATGAAAGCAGGGGCAAAGCCCCAGGGGTTCGCCATACTTCGTTGACTAGCTGCTCTACTAGGCTATGGGGCTTAAAATACATCACCCGGTTCTCAGCAGGCTTTTCAATCACCTGGCGCAGCTCATCTCGACTCATCGGGGTTACAGAAAACTGTGACCAGTACTGCTTAAGCGGTGAATCAAGAAATAATGGTTCAAAATCAGAGCGTAGTGTGACAACGATGTGACCAAACTGTTGCCCTTTAGCAAGGGCATACCGTAATAGCCCTATAAATTTTGCCTGCTCTGAAATCTTTTTGTCTTGGGACTTCTCACCACCAGAGACAGCAGTTCTACGCCAAAATTGCCAGAGTTTTCGGGGTTTTTGCGGCTCTGCTTTTGCGGTATCCAGAGAGGTATCATGACGGCTCAGGGTAATTAGTTCCTCAAACTGGTCAATCACCAACAGAAGTTGCTTCTCAGGATTTCGCGACTTCCAGCCCTGGATGATGTCAATTAACTTGGGCTCTTCCGAGCTTTTGGTGAAACTCAAAAATTCGAGAGAATAAAAAGGTAGCTCCCTTGAGGTGCTTTACCTATGGAATCGCTTCAGTTTCTCCTGCCCAGTTCGAGTGTGCTCCGGCTAGAACAGTATGAATTAGATCATGAGGCTAGCCACCTCACCCTTCATGTCTCATCCACCCAAATCACAGCCCGGTGTCCGTTGTGTGGCGGTTCGACGGAGCGAATTCACAGCCATTACACCCGAACGCTAGCTGACCTCCCCTGTGTCGACTTTAATCTGACGTTACTCGTTCACGTCAGTAAGTTTTTCTGTATCAATCCAGAGTGCCCTCGTCGTATTTTTACGGAACGTTTTTCGGAAGTCGCGGCTCCCTGGGCCAGAAAAACGGCCCGACTGGTTCATCGGATGCAAAAGATTGGCCTGGCCTTAGGCGGAGCTGCCGGAGCTCGTTTAGGGGCTCAACTCGACTACATCGGCTGTGGCAGTACAGTGTTAAATCACCTTCAACGGCTTCCCTTGCCTGAGGTTGACGTGCCCAAGGTGCTGGGAGTTGATGATTTTGCCTTCCGTAAAGGCCACACTTACGGCACCATTCTGGTTGATCTAGACCACCATACTCCTATCGCGCTGCTGCCAGATCGCCGGGCAGAAACGTTAGCCGATTGGCTCCGCGACCATCCCGGTATCGAGATCTTGTCGCGAGACCGCTCTAAAACGTACAAGCGGGCCATGACGGAGGGTGCCCCCCAAGCGATTCAGGTTGCCGACCGATTTCACCTGGTTCAAAACTTGAGTGAAACGTTAGAAAGAACATTAACAGGCTATGCCGCTGACCTCAAAGCGATTGAGCAAGACCAGCATCAGGCGGTGGCCAATTGCTGTCCTGATACCGTTGTGACCACGCCTCAACCGACGGCTACGGTGAAGGCGGCACAACAG
>CAZPYG010000460.1:0-2485 GCA_964590465.1 uncultured bacterium
AGTAATGGCTTCAAGCTGGCCTACGAAGTGCAACGACAAATCCGTAGCCTCTCAATACGCATCCAGGATCTGCTCGACGCCGGATGGCAAAAAGTTAGGGTCAGTACTGACCACGGCTGGCTGCTTATGCCAGAGGGGCTGCCCAAGCAAGACTTTCCCGGCCATCTGGCAGAAACCCGTTGGGGACGCTGTGCCGCCCTCAAAGAGACCGCTGCCACCGATATCGACACTCAGCCCTGGTTCTGGTCAGGGGATGTTCGTATCGCCCTACCCACAGGCATTCGTTGTTTCAGGGCCGGTCTTGAATATGCCCATGGCGGCATTAGCCTGCAGGAATGTGTGACACCCGTCTTGACGGTCACGGGGCAGACAGTAGTACAAATGTCTAATATTAGTGAATTTAAGTGGTTGGGGCTGCGCTGCCGTGTCACTGTAGAAAATGGCTCACCCGATATGACCGTAGACATTCGCACAAAGGCTGCTGATGCTTCAACTTCCCTGGCCGCAGGTGGGAAACCTGTTTCTGGAGGAAAGGCATCCCTTGCGATCGCAGATGACAGTACTGAGGGTGACCCGGCTGTTATCGTCTTACTGGATGCTCAGGGTAACGTGGTAGCCAAACAAGTCACCATGATTGGGGGTGAAAGATAGGGCATGGGGATTACACTAGACACCCTCGATGAACTAGCGGCGAAAGCCTTTGAAGGCTACATCGTCCGCAAAGACCTGGTGCGTACCTTTAGTCGCCAGTATCCTGTACCCACCTACGTGGTGGAGTTTTTGCTGGGCCGCTACTGTGCCAGCACAGACCCAGAAGAAATCGAAGAGGGGCTCCAAATCGTTAGCCGCCAACTGGCTAACCGCACCGTCAAAGCTGGAGAAGAAGAGCTGTTCAAATCCCGTGCCCGCGAAGAGGGTTCCGTCAAAATCATCGATGTCATCTCCGCTCGCCTGGATGCCAAGACCGATTCTTACCTGGTGGAACTCCCCAGCCTGCGCCTGCGAGATGTGCGCATCGATAGCGAACTCGTTCACCAACACGAGCGGATGCTCACCGGGGGCTTCTACGCCGAAGTCGAATTAGGCTATGACGCCGTTATCGCTCAGGAGAATAACGGTCGCCCCTTTGGCATCGAGAGCTTGAGAGAAATTCAGCTTTCCAATCGGGATGTTTTGGGTGCCCTGGCCCGAGGTCGTGAACTCTTTACCACAGAAGAATGGAAAGATTTTCTGATCCGCAGTGTGGGGCTGGAACCCACCCATCTGGCAGAGCGAGCCAAGGATGTCATCCTCATGCGTATGGTGCCGTTTGTCGAGCGGAACTTCAATGCGGTAGAAATTGGCCCTAGAGGAACCGGTAAGAGCCATCTTTTCCAGCAGGTGTCGCCTTACTCCCATCTGGTATCTGGGGGTAAAGCCACCGTCGCCCGCATGTTCGTCAACAACGCCACCGGTCAGCGAGGGCTGGTCTGTCAGTACGATGTCGTCTGCTTTGATGAAGTCTCTGGTATCTCCTTTGACCAGAAAGACGGGGTCAACATCATGAAGGGCTACATGGAATCAGGGGAGTTCAGCCGGGGGAAAGAAAGCATTCGGGCTGACGGCAGTATTGTCATGGTGGGTAACTTTGATGTCGATGTAGAGCACCAGCAGCGGGTAGGGCACCTGTTCTCCCCATGCCCCCCGAAATGCGAGACGATACCGCCTTCATGGATCGCATCCACGCCTACTTTCCAGGATGGGATGTTCCCAAAATGTCGAAGGATTTGCTGACTGAGCATTTCGGGCTGGTGAGCGATTTCCTCTCCGAGTGCTTTAGCCAACTGCGCCAGCAGAGCCGCCTGGCCCTACTCCAGGGGCGTGTCTTTTTCGGCGGTGCCCTCAGCGGCAGGGACACCAACGCCGTCAACAAGTTAATCAGCGGCCTCTTAAAGCTGCTTTACCCATCATCAGAGGCAACGATTCCTGACGAAGATGTGGAATGGGCGACCCGGTTGGCGCTGGAATCTCGCCGTCGAGTCAAAGAACAACAAAAGCGGGTGGGGGCTGCCGAGTTCCGCAATACCCACTTCAGCTACCAGATGGGGGAAGAAGGGGTAGAAAAATTTGTCGTCACTCCTGAACTCCAGAGCGAGAACAGCATTGGCAGTGACCCCCTAGAACCCGGCCAGGTATGGACCATTAGCCCAGGCAGCATGGACGAGAATCCGGGGCTTTATCGCATTGAAGTAACCGAAGGTCCTGGATCTGGCGTCAAAATTCTGAACCGCCCCACGCCTCAAGCCTTCTCAGAGAGCGTCCGCTATGCCGAGCAAAACCTTTATACCAGAGCAAAAGAGCTGGTGGGCGATCGTGAGCCCCGCTCCCACGAATTTTCTGTTCAGTTGCGTGCTTTCGATACCTCCCGCAGCGGCAGCCAGCTTGGTCTGGCCGTACTCGTTGCCCTCTGTAGCGGTCTGCTGAAGAGGAATATCCGGGGCGGCCT
>CAZPYG010000461.1:0-2477 GCA_964590465.1 uncultured bacterium
GCCCACCGACTGACTGACCTCAATTCCTCTCGGAGAAAGCCACCATGACCCAAACTAAACCGGCTCAGCCTATCGTTGAACTGCTCCCGCTGCATGGAGCAATTGTGACCGGACAACCGGTCACCCTGGATGTGCTGGTGCGCATCACGCCGCCGACCGTCCAGTTGGACACCGACCGTACCCCCCTGAACCTGAGCCTGGTGATCGATCGCTCCGGCTCTATGCGCGGCACCAAAATGCACTACGCCCGAGAAGCCGCCAAATTCGCCGTTGAGAACCTGCTACCCTCCGACCGCATCAGCGTGGTGCTGTTTGACGACCGCATTGAAACCCTGGTGCCCAGCACCCTGGCTACCGACAAGAATGCCCTGCGGGAAAAAATTTCCCATGTCCACTCCCGAGGCTCTACTGCTCTCCATGCCGGTTGGGTGGAAGGGGGAACCCAGGTTGGCCACTACCTCAACCCGGATCAGTTGAATCGGGTGATTGTGCTTTCCGATGGACTGGCCAATGTGGGAGAAACCCGCCCGGATGCCATCGCTAATGATGTTCATGGATTAGCCCAGCGAGGGGTGAGCACCACGACCCTGGGTATTGGCGACGACTACAGCGAAGACCTGCTGGCAGCGATGGCCCGCAGTGGTGATGGCAATTTCTTCCACATTGAGTCTCCCGATCAGCTGCCAGAAATTTTTGAGACGGAACTCTCTGGCCTTTCCGCTACCCTGGGCCAGCGGGTCAGCCTGGGGGTTGAGTCCCAATCGGGGGTCAAGGTGATGGATGTGCTGAATGACCTGGATCAGACCAACACCAAACGCTACAAGTTACCCAACCTGGTCGTAGGCTCGCCCATCAACGTAGTAGTGCGGTTACAGATTCCGGCCCTGAGCCAGAGTGCCGAACTGGTGAAGGTGCGCCTGGCCTGGGATGACCGCGACCAAAAGGGGCGGCAGGTGCTGCGGTCAGGTTTGGAACTGCCCCTGGTGGGTGCCGAACAGTTAAGCGATTTTCCGGCTAATGAGACGGTGCAGGAGCAGGTGGCCCTGCTGATGGCGGCTCGGGCACGGCGGGAAGCAATCCAGTTTTCTGACCGGGGCGATTATGCGGCAGCCAGTGCTTCTTTACAGAATGCGCGCATGGCCATGGCCTGTATGGCTCCTTCTGAAGCGCTGTTAGAGGAGCAGAGCATTCTGGAAGATTTGGAGACGGATTACCAGAGTGGCCGGGTAACCAGTGCTCGAAAGAAGGCGTTTTCTCAATCCTATAATTTGTCCCGCAGTGGCCGGTCTAAGCCCCGTCGGTCAATGGATGAGACGTAGATCTTTTAATGAAGCTGCAAGCCCCCAGTCATTAACAACAGCCGCATCTGCGTCTTACAACAGCTAAGCTGAGCTGGGAGTAAAAGAGACTGTACAACAACCCAGGTTGATGATTCCTCTCAAGAAGGGAAGCACCTGAGACATCAGCTGATAGAGAATAGCCTTAGCATCTCGTCTCGATTCAACAAGACCCTCATGGCGCGAAACTTTAAGGGAGTGAGACAGTAGGCTTTGCTCAATCAGAAGGTCTGCATTTATGCCTCTTCTGTCACTTTCATGAGAAAAAATCCAGGATGACCATATTCTGTTATTAACATGACGACCTCATGGGCCATACAGAACGAGAGAATGCCGTTTTCAGAATTCTTCTGAGTAGAATGATAAAAGAGGGCTATAGCAGTTCTTGGACAGGTGAAGTATTTCAGGAGCCTTGCTGGATAAGCTTTATAGGCACCTCAGCATACCTCAAGCCAGCGAGAACCGCTGTATCTCCTCAGCATGCTTTGTTCCGCTAAGTGAGGTGGAGTAAGCATTAAACCAGAAGCTGTATCGTTTATCCTCCACCTTAATGGATAACTGCTTCCTTAAAGTACTCTTAAAAAGATAAAAATTCGGAAAAAGCCCCTTCGACAATGAATTTATAATTAAATCGTCAATCCCATCGAGCCAGAATCTAGCTATGGCTACTGCCGACATTAAAGTCTTTCTCTCCTACTCCCACAAAGACGAAGGCTTGCGCCAAGAGCTAGAAACTCACCTCGAACCCTTGCAACGTAAGGGTTACATATCCGTCTGGCACAACCGCGAAATTGGTGCCGGTGCTGAATGGTATAAGGAAATTAGCACCTACTTGGAACGGGCCGACTTGATTCTACTACTGGTCAGCCCCGACTTTATTGCCTCTGCCGACCATTGGGAAAACGAAATCGAGCGGGCTATTCAACGACACGAAAAAGGTGATGCGGTGGTGGTGCCCATTATTCTCAGGCCTTGCATGTGGGAAACAACTCCCTTAAGCAAACTGCAGCGTTTACCCCAAAACTCCCGGCCAGTGGAAATATGGCCCAATAGAGATGAGGCCTTTAACCATATCACTCAAGAGCTATACGAGCAAGTCAAGCAACTTCTTGAAGCTCGCCAGAAGCAGCCAAGCCTACC
>CAZPYG010000462.1:0-2476 GCA_964590465.1 uncultured bacterium
TGTTGAGCAACACCCCACCTACAGGAAGCGCGAACGAAGGTGAGCGAATCCTGCCACCCCGACTTGACAATGAGGGCTTTAGAGGTTAATTCTTCTGAAGCCCTTTTTATTTGCACATAATTTGCACAAAAAGAGGTGTTATTTCTAGGGAGTATTAAACCAAGATGTGTGAACAAATGTTTGGGATTCGCCATTGAGAGTAAGTAGAATTTCTCTAGAAAACCTCGACCAATGATTTCTTACAATTGTTTCTGTCCAGATGTAATTGTTGGTCTCTATTGAGTGTTCTGCATAAAGATCCGATTCTTCAAGTTCGCTGCCAACTTTAGTTCTTATCCACTCTGATACTCCATCAAAAGTCATGTATAGATCTACATATGGAATATCGTCTTCAATAACAATTTCTGACCTAGTGATAACAATTATTTCGCTTGTAGGTCTGTTTCCTTGGGCATCGGGATCAAGCATAAACCAGATGCCATTCATCTCCTCATAATTTGGGGCATCGGACTGATCTCCCTGCCCATTAATGCCGTCTCTTCCATTGCAAATGACTGTAGATTCTAGTAGAAAATCTGAATTATCTATCCTGTTGTTATTGTTGAGGTCTTGATAGAAGTTTAATACTGTTCCTCCTTGGATGCATTGCTGATCAGAGGCGTCCAAAGTCTCTACAAGAATGCTTGTGCCGTCCATACCGTCCATACCATTTATTCCATCAACACCATCTTCTGGTGAGCAGGATAGTAAGACAATTAGTAAACTGAGGTAAGAAAGTTTTTTCATCTGAGTAAATTTTGACGCTTTGTAAGGTAATAAGCAACCCTCACAAGTCCAATCCGGAGTAGTTTGAAGTAAAAACTTTTTGTTTGAACCTACATTTACTGCATTTCCTACATTCTGCCTTGATCTAGCTAATAACTCAGAGTTGTCCTCAGGTGGATCTGGTTTGATTTTATCAGAGTGGATAACTAACTCCTGGATTATTCGATTTACGTCAAATACTTGGTAAAAAGGGCTCTACCCCATAACCGCAATGTGTTATATTGACACACAAAGATTTCTGCTCATTGTTTGATTCTTAGAAACCTCAAATACTCATCTGGGTTTGGACATAACGTTCTTGAATGTCAGCCTTTTTGTACTTGCCTTCATGTCCAGTCAATTGTAGCTGGTCCATATCACTTCTTTGAACCTTATGAACGATTTTTGTCCTTTATTACAAATCTGTCCACAACGCTAAAAATCGGGCAATAAAAAAAGGAGCGTTGCCGTAAAGGCCGTATTTTGATAGCTCTCACACGATCAAATACATACGCTCCATGCACCAAATTACTCTTTTAGCCCAAGTCGTTCAAGTTTTACTCCGGGATTCTTTCAAAAAGTTGGGGCGTTAATACAACTCCGATAAGCACAGCAAAGGAATCAGCAGCTGGGATCATTTGGTAAGCATGGTTTTTGGTCAGCTCACCGGAGCGCAGTCCTTGCGGGACATCACACATGGCCTGCGCAGCATCTTGGGCAATCGTTCGCATTTAGGCTTAGGCCATGTCGCCAGTAAGAGCAGCCTGTCGTATATCAATGCCAAGCGGCCCTGGGAACTTTTCAAGGACTACTGCTTTGAGCTTTACCACCATCTTCAACAGGACACCTTGCCCCAGCGAATCTCGCTAAAGCATATCTGTCGGAAGCTGTATCTGTTGGATGCCACGGTATTCCCCTTTGTCTGTACCTGTTTGATTGGGCTCAATATCGTACCAAGAAGGGCGGAGTGAAGCTTCATACCGTATTGGATTACGACGGGTTTCTTCCCTTGTTCTGCGATTTGACGGCTGCTAAAACCCACGAGGTGACGGTGGCCAGAGCCCAGGCCTATCCCAGGGGCAGTGTGCTGGTCTTTGATCGGGGATACACGGATTTTAGCTGGTGGAAGGATTTGGACAGCACCGGGGTTTTCTTCGTTACCCGAGCGAAAGACAACCTGGATGAGCGCATCGTGAAAAGCAGGGAAATACGCCCACAGGACAGGGGGGTTATTCTAGGGGACCACACCGTGGAAATCGGCTCTGTGGCTGCTAAAAGGGCCAATCTACCACCGCTTCGTCTGGTCCGGTTTTACGACCAGAAGGAAGATCGAAGCTTTTCCTTTATCACCAATCAGAAGTCTTGGACAGCTCAAAACGTTGCCCATGCCTACCAGCAGCGCTGGCACATCGAAGTCTTCTTCAAATTCCTCAAACAGCACCTGAATATTAAATCCTTTGTGGGAACCTCCCCGAATGCGGTGCTGATCCAGATCTGGACCTCATTGATCTGCTTTCTGCTTCTCAAGTATTTGCAGGCCAAGGCCAAGTACAACTGGCATATGTCCAACCTGTCCAACTTCCTGAAAATCGCCAGCTTGGCCAAGATCCCATTGTTTGTAATACCCCCCGGAATTGAGACCGTTGGTTAAGTTTAATATCTTTAAAATCAT
>CAZPYG010000463.1:0-2452 GCA_964590465.1 uncultured bacterium
AGGCCGCTCTGCAAGCGCCAATGGATAGTCGACCCCTCTGGCTCCATGGGGATCTGCATCCCCGCAATGTTCTGGTTCACCAGGGAGCGATCACCGGCATAATCGACTGGGGCGACGTTACAGCGGGCGACGCCGCCACCGACCTGGCCTCCATCTGGATGCTCTTTTCTGACCCAACGGATCGCCTTCAAGCCCTGGCGGCCTATGGGGAGGTTTCAACCGCCACCTTGCTCAGGGCAAAAGGTTGGGCGATCTTGTTTGGGGTGGTACTGCTGGATACAGGACTGATTGACCATCCCAGACACAGAGCCATCGGTGAGAGGATATTGAACCAGGTTGCTCAAGATTAGGCATCCCAGTGGCAGTTAATCCGCTCGAGCGGTTGGACAGTGGTTTCGTCTCGGACATTTCCGCAAAAGCATCCGCCCATGAGCATGACATAGTTCATCTATGCGGCAGCAACCTTCCTCCCCTGGTCTCGCTGGTGCCGCTTCACCATCAGGGTCATCCATCGTTTCCACGACTCAAAGGATGCTTCATCGGGGTGCGTCTGCTGCCAGGCTGGCCGCACCATCAAACGGTCATGCCACTCGACCAGGGAGGGATAGTCGCTCAGGTCAACGCCAAACCGCTTCACCACCGGCAGGATTGAGCCCGCCGTGATGTCTGCCAGTGACAAAGTTTCGCCCCCAAAGTAGGGGTTCGAGCCCAACTGCTCCGTCAGAAAACCCAGCACAGCCGCTAAATGGGCCATCGTGCCTTCCCCCGGGTCGGCGGATTGACTAGCCATCAACAGTGCTGGCAACTTTGGCGTCAGTTCATGCATCGTCACCAGCTGAACCATGCGCATTTTGGCCAGTTCCTGGGGTTGCCCAGGGGTCAGCGGCAACTGAGGATAGGCCCCCTCCAGATAGTCCAGAATGGCTAACGACTCCAATACCCGGAAGCTACCATCCACAATTACCGGCACATGGTGAAATGGGTTCAAAGCGAGATAGTCAGGCTGGTGCTGCTCCCCTCTTAAATCCACCAGGGCCAGTTCAAAGGGAATCTGCCGTTCCAGCAGCGCGATCCAGACCTGCCGGGCGATCGGTGAAAGCGGGTGATAGTAAAACGTCAGCATGGGTCCTCCAATAAAATGATGGTTTTCGCAAAAAGACCGAACGGTCTCTTTTGAGTCAAAAAAATATCGCTTGCGGTCTTACTCCTGTCATGTCGGGTTATTCCGCAAGCTCTCGACATAGAGATCCAGATGATGTTTGGCCCGTTGCAGGTGAGTGGGGTCGTCGTAGAGCCGCATCAGCATCAGTGCCCCTTCCAACGTGGCAATAACCACGGTAGCCACCTCATCAGCATCCACCTGGGCAGAAAGTTCGCCCCGCTGAATGCCCTGGCGAACGGTGCGATGCAGCAAGCAGCGCCACCGCTCCATGGCCTGTCGGGCTTTCTCCCGCAAAACGGGATGGGCATCATCGCTGTCAATGGCGGTGTTCATCAAAGGGCACCCTCCCTGTAGCGCCAGTTCATCAGGCGCAGTCGAGAATGTGGCAATCATCGCCTTCAGGCGGTCCACGGCAGTTCGCTCGGTCTTGAGGGCCTGCACATATCTCTGGCCAACCTGATTGGCCGCATAGTCGAAAGCCGCCAGTGCCAATTCATCTTTGCTGGAAAAGTGGTTGTAAATGCCTCCTTTTTTGAGCCCGGTGGCCTGCATGATGTCAGACATGGACACCCCGGCAAAGCCCTGCTGGTTAAACAGGTCTGCCGCTTGCTGAATAATTTTTGCTCGAGTCTCGTCTGCCTTAGCCACGGGTTATTGATCCTTCTCAGACCGACCGGTCTTTTTTAGAGAGTAGCAGGTGGTTTTCAATTCCACAAGATTGTCATTCCCCCAGTGCCACTTGCCCCTGCCTGTGAAGGTTTTCTCGATGCGCTCCTGAAAATGTTGAGTTCTCATGGGAGGAAGGTGGTAGATGACACCCGGCTCATTAGTTCAGGGGTTCACCCCTCAAGGATTTGCCCCAGGTCCCCCAGCTCACTGCCATCCATTTCGACACCCTCTTCAATGCTGGGCACAGCCGTCGCCTGAGGCAGAGTTGCTCCGGTCTGTAGCACCTCAGCAAGCCTCAGAAAGCCCTGGTCGAGAACCGCTTCCAGCTGCCGGAAATCCTTGGACAGGGCCGATGTTACGTTCACCATGGGGTTGGAGATTTGATAGGTCGTACACAACATATCGACCTGCTTCAGCAACCGCTCCACGCAATGGCGGGCTATGTCCTGCACCTCTGAGACCGACCGTTCTCCTCGGGCCGTTTCCGCCAGGGGATGGTAGAACGCCATGATGGCATCCATCGCTTCTTGACGCCCGGTGCGACTGTTGAAGTCAGAATTCCGTAAGAGGTATTCCAGCACCACAGCCGTTGATGCCGGGAATTGGGCATTGTAAACCAAC
>CAZPYG010000464.1:0-2447 GCA_964590465.1 uncultured bacterium
AACTTAATTTCTCGATCCTAATACCAACCTGAACCTTATCCGAACAGTATTGGGTTTGTTGGAATATTCATCTCCCGCCGTTTCCGAAATAAATTCCATCACAATACTGGGCACAGGCCCCTGCAAATTCGGCGTGTAGCTGCGCTCGATCTCGCTGCGGGGAACCGTGATGTTATCCACGTAGGCCCAGTTGGGGGCTTTCACGACAAGTTGGTCATTAATCGTGGCACAAATCCCATAGTTGGTCAGGGTCAGGGCCGTTTCGGCCACCAATCCGGCTTGATGCAAACTATCCGTCAGGGCGGCGGCCAGGGCCGGTTGATTTACGTTGCCCACAGGGTCATCTGAGTTCCTAGGTGGCGCACCAGCCAGTCGGTGACCTGGAGCTGCACGCAGCCCAGGTAGCCGCCTTCGGCCATACCTCCAGCGGTAGGGGGGTGACGTGGCTGCCGAGGGGCGAATCCTGTTTGCCCTGGCCGGTGAGTTTGTAGGAGTAAAAGTCCTGGGCGTAGCGGCTCAGGCCCTCGATGGAAGGCCACATTCTGGGAACTGCCGAAATCACCAGTACCTTCACTCGTCAGAGCTAATCAATTTCTACGGGCAGGGAATAGGGGTCACGTTGCTGCCCGCACCATAACGACCGGTGCGAGAAATCCAACCGCGGGTGCTGTCGAAGACAACTGCAGTCCAGACCCGACCATAGTTTGGAGCCGGATTAGGGGACGTGACTTCGGTTGGCGGATCGGTGGTGGCGTAGATTACGTCCCCGGCTTCGTAGGTCGTCAGGAGGGTAGAGTTGACGCTGGGTTGAGATCGCACACTCAGCCCCACATCCGCCCGAAAGCAGGCTTCAGCCGTGGGTTGGCTCGTACCGTTGCAGTCCGTCAGGTTGGCGGCATTGACCCAGCCTACGGGCTGCACGCCGGATAGCTCGCCCCCCGGCAGGTACACCTGGGCTCGACCAGGGGCTAAGACGCCCGTCAAACGGACTTCTGTCCCCTCGGGGAGGGTGCCAATGCGGTTGGCAATGGGGGCCAGATCAGAGTTATCAAAGACCTCAATGGAGGTGTTGGTCTCCCGACAGACTCGAATGTAAGCCTCATTTTCTGTTAAACCAGTGTTGACCGCCGTCGTTTCCTGGGCAAATGCGGAGGACAGCGGCAGCGCCCCCAGGGCCAGTGTCGTCACCAAAAGGGCAGTCGATTGTTTCAAATAGGTCAATTTCATGGGTTCAGTCTGTTGCGACGGTAAGTTTTAAGCCTTCTCAGGAGGCTGCGGTCATGCGGCTGACGATTTTCTGCACAATCTGCAAGCCTGTAATCAGTTGCCAGCTGAATAATCCTAAAACCACTACATTCAAGGCCACATGGGCGTTGCGGGCAGCAATATTGCCCTTAAGCATAAATGGCACCAGCGACGAAGACGTTACAATCAGCCCCGCAGTGGTCAGACCCACAATTAAATGGGGTCCCAGTACCAGCTTTCCATTGTTAATGTAGGTCACCCCCATGGCTCCGAAGGCACTCAGCACCATCACAGCCAGCAAAATGGCGCTGATTTTATGATGCCGCTGACCATACCGTCCTTTCGCCAGTTCTTTCTTGTCTTCACCTTCAGCAGTACGCATTTTGCGCACCTTCAGCCCTAGATAAAGGGTGTAAAAGGCCGTTGCGAGCAATATGGTTTGAACTACCGGATGAAAAAATTGAGACCAGGTTTTGATCCATTCAGGAATTGCAAAAGGCATATCATTGACTTCTCTAGGAGACTACGTTCAAAGTTGGCCGAAACCCTGCCCTCACCTTCAGATTTTGCTCGCTGACTTTGCATCTACCATGGGTAGGAGAGGCGATTATTTGTAGGATTTATTTACAAATTTACGGCTCCTGTTTCGAATTTAGTTCCGACACCGGCACCGGCCCCTGGATGCGGTTTTTGCAGCAGTTCAACCAGCCTCTGCTCTACCTATTGCTGGTAGCCGGGGGCTATCACTCTGCGGCGGCAGGACTGGATTGACGCTGGGGTGATCTTTGCCGTGGTGCTGATTAATGCCATCGTTGGCTACATCCGGGAGGTGAGTTGCCTTGCACAAAGAAATATGTCACTGGAGCACTGGGTGGCTCGTTGTTTCAGTACTTCCGAATGACCATCAACTATCCGGAGGAATTTGCCCATTTCAAACAGCTCTGGTGGAAATGGGGTCGTGTTCTATGACTCACTTGCAGAACCCTCAACTTTTTGAATCAGTTGTTCGGCCATCATCACGGCGGTGGAGACCAGAATTCGCTCCTGCTGCCCCTTGGCCTCAGCATCGCTGATGGTGGCATAAATGTGGGGATTTGACAGCATACCCGATAGCAGCTGAGTTGCGATTGCCGTCTTGTCTGGGTTAGAAGATGTCATAGTCCGTAAATTCCTTAATGCAACATTAAAAGTAGCCTATTCAT
>CAZPYG010000465.1:0-2447 GCA_964590465.1 uncultured bacterium
CTATCTTTTAGATGCCGTTTGAACCACCCCTTGGCCGAAACCATGATTAAGGCCAAGCAGAGCAGGTATTACCTGTGCTTTCAGTTACTTTTAGTGGGTAATCGCAATTGTCCAGATAGTCAACCTCATACTAAATATACAGGAGAGAAAAAGTAAGATTACTGCCTCAGAAGATACTCCTATTTCTATTAAAATTGAAGCAAGTAATGGAAAGGAGTTGGATTTGAAGATTTCTGGCGACATAAAAAACGCAGAAATCAAAAAACATCTAAATTCTGTTCAGCAATTGGTTGACGATTTTCTGCGAGAGGATGATGGGATATCCTTAGAGAATTCTCGGTTAGAAGGAGCTATAAACTCAACAGATATTGAGAAGATAAATTTATTGTTTAGAGGCTTGTTGAGTAATTTAACAGATATAAGAGATCGGAAGTCTTTACCACCAAAAAAAGATGGAGAAGTAACAATTTTTGAATCTACTTTTGATAAGACTGATTTGAGAGAATTTATTTATGAATCTAGAGAAAAGAAAATCTATTTGCACTATGAGGAAGCCAAAGCTTGTAAAAGTTTTTTCTACATTTTGGAGAGAGAAAATATCTTATATTTTCATGAAATTAGCACTGACTTCCGTATGCTTGGCATGGAAAACATATTTGTCAGATATAAAACAGAAGAGCTTTCACTCTTTAATAAGATAATTCATCATGAGAATTTCATTCTAAACGGCTCTTCCGGTAGTATGGTGATAAGTTTTGCGAATTAGAAAAACAGGCTAGCAAGCGCTTACGGAAATTTCCAAAGTTTACAAACCCATAAGCTTGACGCTTAATCACCTTAATTCGATTGTTGATTCCTTCCATTGGTCCACTTGTTGTTCGGGTGCGAAAATAGTTGCAAATACCATCTAGATGATTGCGAATAGTTGTTGTCACCTCACTGAAAATCTTTTGGGCTCGATTTAACCATTCCTCAAAATGTAGTTTGCCGGTTTCAACAGTTGTATCTGTTTCAGAGATTAACGAAGAAATCAGAATTTGAGCCCTCTGAATCGGTTAATGTGTAGGCCATGAGCGAAACGATTACCATAGCCGGAATTGAAATTCCCAAAGCCGATTGGGATGCAACCCCTGCCAGTGTGCAAGCCATGGTGATGGTGTTGAGTGAGCGACTTTCGCATATTGAAGAACAACTCAAGCAAACGTCGAGGAATTCATCTCGTCCCCCCTCCAGCGATAGGGTGAGTCAGAGACAGCCAAAATCGGAGGGGTCCCCCTCCCACCAAGGCCGCGAGACGAGGGGGTCGAAAGGGAAGCAAGGGAGGCGTGGGCATCGCAAGCCAGGCAACGGATTTGGCTTTTATCCCGTTGAGGAAGGGCACCGACATGATCATATTCCTGAGACGTGTCGCCATTGTGGAGAAGCGCTGAGCGGGGTAGATGAACACCCCCATCGACATCAGGTGGTGGAGGTACCGCCGTTGAGTTTGCAGGTCGAGGAGCATCAGCTGCACCAATTAACCTGCGAGTGCTGTGGCAAAACGACCCGAGGGCAACTCCCCCCCGAGGTTTCCACTACGGGCTATGGAGACCGATTGGTGAGCCTGGTCGGCCTGTTGAGTAGTGGGGAGTATCGCCAAAGTCACAGCATGGTCCAGTCGTTGCTATCGGTTGTGTTTGGCCTGGAACTCTCGCGCAGCAGTATCTATCGCCTGCGCACTCAAGTGAGCGAGGCCGTGTCCGCCCCTGTCGATGCGGCGCATGAGTATGTGCAGTCGCAAGCCTCGGTGCATAGCGATGAGACGGGATTCCCGCAGCGCAACCGTGATGGGTCCAATCCGCAGGGACGCAAAGGCTGGCTCTGGGTATTATGTGCGCCCTTGGTGTCGATATTTTGGGTGTCGTTGCAGCGCTCCCAGCAAGCCGCCAAAGACCTGATTGGGGTGGAGTTTACGGGGATTGTTCACTCCGACCGATACGGGGCCTATAATTGGCTACCTGTTCATCAACGCCAGGTGTGTTGGGCACATCTGAAGCGGGACTTTACCCAAATTGCAGACCGCCAGGGAGTGTCCCAGGACATTGGCAACGCTTTGTTAGCGCGTCAACGCCGCTTATTTCGCTGGTGGCATCGCGTGCGAGATGGCACCCTGACTCGTGAGCAATGTGTCGAGGCGGTGGCGCACTTACGAGCCGGATTCAAGGCAGAGTTGGAATCGGCCTGTGCCTTACCCATTGGGGTGAACGAAAAGACTCCCCTAGCCAAAAGCGTTAGAACCTTGCGTGACATTCTCAAGGTGGAGGAAGCCCTCTGGACATTTGTGGAGACCCTAGGTCTTGAACCGACCAACAACACGGCAGAACGAGCCTTGCGTGCTGCCGTGATTTGGCGGCGCACCACTCAAGGATCTCAATCGCAAGCCGGGAGTGAGTTTGTAGGTCGGATGT
>CAZPYG010000466.1:0-2443 GCA_964590465.1 uncultured bacterium
TGTTGAGCCTTCCCGAACGTCTTGTTTCTCAGCGATTCCATAAACTATGTCGCCACCCGATGCATTAGCGAATGCTGAAACATCATAGAGAAATTCTTTCTTGTCACTATCACTATTTCCTGGCAACTGCTCTTTATATTCAAGAGTCTTACTCTCCGCCACCTCATTTGAAATCAGAGACTCAATATCTTCTCTTGTGATTTCATCAAATGGCTTGTTGATCATGCCACTGCCTCCAGTGCTTGCTCAGCATCTTTTATGCAGATTTCACCAGAGAGGAGTTTTGGGAGTAAGGAATCACGTATATGAACAATACTTTCTACTTCCTCTAAATTAATTAAAATTCTCTTAAATAGAGGTTTTATTTTCTCCTCAAATTGCATCAAAACTTGTTTGCTAGGCAAAATTACTCTGGAAGATTTAAAGGTAGAAGTTGTAATAGTATCGAATACCGAACCATGAGCCGTTCGCACCAAGTCCTCAATGATGAATCTCAGGTGGCAATACAAGCCGAAAGGACAACTTAATAGAGATCTGAGGGCATAGCAGGTTTGGTTCATCGCTATATCAGAACCGAACATTGCTAAACGTCCTGTCGTAGCACCTCGGGCGACTATGACCGAAGAGAAAGCATCTATGATTTTTGCCGAGCTTTCTTCTAAACCTAGGCTCGTTATTTTCCGTTCAGTTCTAATCAGAAAAGCATCAGTACATTGGGACACATCTTTGGCGCTAGCCCATTGAATGTTACCGTTCCAATATTCGGGGTTGGAAGTCTTTGGTGTCCCCCCACTGATTAACTCTGCCTGCTCTAACAAAGATCCAACTTCCCACCCCTTCGGAATTTTCCCCAGGGGCGAGTCCTCGAAAGAGTCGGGGAAGAGGGCAGCGGTTTCGGCATCCATGCCAGAGGGTTGGCGACCGTCGAGCTTGGCGCGGACAGGGTCGAAGTCGATAAACCAGGACTTGAAGAGGGCGCGGGCAATGCCTTCTAGCGTCTCGTTCATCTGCTGGTTGAGTGCGATCTTCCCAGCTAGTGCTTCTGCAATTGCTAAGATATTTGCCTGTACTTCTTTTGATGGAAGGTAGATTGGCAAATGACTTATAGAATCAAATGTAATTTGGGGAAATGTGCCAGATCTGGACTCGGCTATTTCTTGAAATTCTCTTAAAGTAGCTCGATTAGTCAAAATCCAATATAAGTACTTTGGGAGTATTTTCTCATTCCCTCGAATGATCATAAACTTAGTGGATACGACATATTGATCTGATGGAAAATCGACGAAGGCATATCTCTTATTTGCGGGTCTGATTTCAGTCAAAAGTATGTCATTTGGTCTAATTCGTTTTTTTGCTTGTCCAGGAAGTGTTTTGGCTAGAGAATATTTTCTGTGCAAAAACCGACCTTCATACACATCACCAGTATTAATGAAAATAACGTGTTCATTTTCAGAAAACCTAAAGGTCTCTGAAATATTGCTAGCAACTTTACCTAGGGTCGTTCTCTCCCAAACGTCACTCATATCTCAACGTTCTTAGTGTTTGTTTGATTATTTTCTCTAGTTTTGCCGACTCCTCAAACTGCGCTTCCAGCGTCTTCGTCAGTCGCGCCATCTTCTCCTCAAAGGGCTCATCGTCCTCCTCCAGTTCTTCTGCCCCCACATAGCGCCCCGGCGTCAGCACATAACTATGGGAAGCAATCTCCTCCAGCGCGGCGCTCTTACAGAACCCCGGCACATCCTCATAGGCCTCTGCCCCCGGTTCTCCCCGCCAGGCCTGGTATGTCCCCGTAATGCGGGCAATCTCCTCATCCGTCAGTTCCCGGTGGGTGCGGTCGATCAGCACCCCCAGCTTGCGGGCATCGATAAACAGCGTCTCCCCCTCCCGGTTACGACAGGGCTGGTGCCCCGCCGTCGGCTTGCCCGACTTATCCCGCGCCAAAAACCACAAACAGGCCGGAATTTGCGTCGTGTAAAACAACTGCCCCGGCAGGGCAATCATGCAGTCCACCAGGTCGGCGGCAATCAGCGCCTTGCGAATTTCCCCTTCCCCCGACTGGTTCGAACTCATCGACCCATTGGCCAACACAAACCCGGCCATGCCATTGGGAGCCAGGTGGTGAACCATGTGCTGCACCCAGCCATAGTTGGCATTGCCCCTGGGTGGGGTGCCATACTGCCAGCGCACATCCTCCGCCAGCTTGTTGTTCCACCAGTCGCTGATGTTAAACGGCGGATTCGCCAGAATGTAGTCGGCCTTCAGGTCTTTGTGCAGGTCGCTGGTAAAGCTGTCGGCGTTTCTATCGCCAATGTTGCCGTCAATGCCGCGAATCGCCAGGTTCATCAGGCACAGCCGCCGGGTCGTCGGGTTCGACTCCTGCCCGTAAATAGAAATGTCGCTCTTTACCCCGCCGTGGGCTTCCACAAACTTCTCGGACTGCACA
>CAZPYG010000467.1:0-2441 GCA_964590465.1 uncultured bacterium
ACGACAGCGCCGTCCAGGTGCTGGGAGATGAGACCCTGAAGACCATTGCCCAGGAGCTGGTTAAAGCAAGTCGAGGCAGTGTGACGATTGACTGGACTGAACGGGAAGCGGTGCGGGCCAAGCTGCGGGTGATGGTGAAGCGGCTGCTGAAGCGGCATGGCTACCCGCCCGACAAGTGTGACCAGGCGACCCAGACCGTGCTACAGCAGGCGAAGACCCTGTGTAAGGACTGGGTAAGTTGATTCAGCCAAGTACTTTAGGCCTCCCGCCTCAATATTTCACCCCCTTTTTGACAAGCCCAGATTCGCTAGTGGTAAGATACTCCCAAGCTAGGGGTGTCCGATTCATCGGGCTGAGATTATACCCTCAGAACCTGACCTGGTTAATGCCAGCGGAGGGAAGCGTTGATTGAGGTTGTGGAACCGAAACGACGAGCGACAAAACAGGAAACGGTTGCCCCAGCAATGGGCGTTCATCAAAAGCCTTGCTCATGTTTAGCTCATGGGATGCTTGGCTCTTGCTGATAGGGAAGAACCGGCAAGCGTTTTAGGTAAATGCTTGGGAATTAGTTCAGGGATAACCGGGTCCTTTCCGGTGATTTCTCCTAAAAACCTGGTGAGTCGTTCCTTTAGCTCTGTTCCATGCTCAACTATCACCTTTCCTAAAATTCAACCGCCTCTAGCCCACTCTGCTCTGCATAAGAGGTGTGTTGCCTATGACCATTAGCGCCACGGCATTGGCCGTAACCTTGATTACAGTCGCCGTATTTACCCTGCTGGGTCTGCTGCAGGCCAGTCGCCACGCTATTTCCCTGGAAGACTACATGGTCAGCCGTAACCGGGTGGGCACCGGCATGGCATTAGCGACCATTGTGGCGTCGGCCATGGGGGCGTGGATTTTGTTCAGCCCTCCCGAGGTAGGAGCCACCAGCGGCATTGCCGGCATCGTCGGCTACTGCATCGGCCAGGCCACCCCAGCGGCATTATTTGCCTTTATGGGAACCCGTGTCAGGTTTCTCATGCCCCGGGGGCATTCCCTGAATGAGTATGTGCTGCATCGCTTTGGCAATGCCATGTACCTGCTCACCCTGGGGATCATTGTCTTTTATATGTTTGTGTACCTGGCGGCGGAGCTGACGGCGATCGCAAAAGCCGTTCAGCTGATGGCCGGGGTGCCCCTCTGGTTCACGGCCATTCTGGTGATTACTGCTGTCTTCATCTACACCCTGGTGGGCGGGCTGGAAGCCACCATTTTCACCGATGCGGTGCAGTTTGTGGTGATTGTGCCCCTGCTGCTGCTGAGCTTCGGCATCGCCGTGGTTGCCCTGGGCGGCTGGGGCACGGCGATTGCCCCCGTCACTGAAACCGCGCCAGAACTGCTCACCCTGGCCAACGGTCCCGGCCTTAAGTTTGGGGCCACTTTGGTGATTGCGGTGATTGCCGCCGAAATGTTTAACCAGGCCAACTGGCAGCGGGTCTACGCCTGCAAAACCGATGCGGTGGTGCGGCGGTCTTTCCTGGGCTCATTTCTGGTGATTTTGCCGATTCTCTTCCTCGCCGGGCTGCTGGGCATTCTGGCCATGCACTTTGGCTTTAACGATGACCGGGCTTTCTTCTCCCTGATCCAGGCATTGGGTCTGCCGGAGTGGGTCAGTCTAACGGTGCTGGTGCTGGTGCTGGCCCTGGTGATGAGCAGTCTGGATACCCTGCTCAACGGCATCGCCAGCGTGTTTACCACCGACCTGCTGCGGCTGTTCCCCGACATGCAGTCCACCGGCATTCTTCGCATGAGCCGCATTCTCACCGTGTTCGTCGGGGTTCCGGCCATCCTGATTGCCTCCCAGGGCTACAACGTGCTGTACCTGTTTCTGCTGGCGGATCTGGTCTGTGCCGGAGCCCTGTTCCCGGTGCTGTTTGGCCTGTATTCCCGCCGCCTCACAGGGCCAATGGCCTTCTGGAGTGCCCTGACTGGTATCGCGGCAGGGGCGCTGTTCTTCCCACGGCCCAACTTTAGCCCCTGGAATGGCCTGCCCTTTGCCGGGGATCTGCTGATCAGCTTTGCCGCCCCCATCCTGGTGTCGGTACTGGTCTCCCTGATTTGGATTCAGCTCAAAGCCCAGCAGAGCAAGACCGAAGCCTTTGACTTTGGCAAACTACAGCAGATCAAAGCCTACGGCGAATCGGATTTACCACCACCGTCCGTAGGTTCGTCAAAGTAGGGGCGCACGGCGCGTGCCTTACCCGGAAATCTGCAACACCATCCCCTCCAGGGAGGGGCAGGGGTGGGTCAATTTACAGAAGCCAAGAGATCCACTAACACCCAAAAGCTTCGATGCCGAGTTTGCCCACCCCGCCCTGCGGGCACCCCTCCCAGGAGGGGACCAGTGCAGAGACTGTTCCTGAAAATCCGACACTCAAAACTCAAAACTCAAAACTCAAAAC
>CAZPYG010000468.1:0-2437 GCA_964590465.1 uncultured bacterium
AGGCGAATATCCGCAATGGTCAAACCGTTGTGGTGACTCAGATTGAGCCGGATGGCTCGGCGACGGTGGTTGATGCCGAGGGCAGAACCAGGGCGATTACCCTGAGCGGCAAGCAGTACCTGGACTATGCCTGGGTCAACACCACTTACAGCAGCCAGGGCAAAACCGCCAATCGAGTGCTGGCGCTGCTGGGGAATACCACCCATCGAGAAGCATTCTATGTGGCCATCTCCCGAGCCAAGCATGAGTTGACCCTCTATACCGCTGGCCGAGAGGAGTTGATGCGATTGACTCAGGTGTCGAGAGCCAAGGAAAACGTCAGTGACTATGTCCCCTTATTTGAACAGGTTAATAACCATGAACCCCAACGACAACACCCCCACCCCTTTGCCCGGATTGACGCTCGAGCACTGGGAGGCCGTATTGGAAACCGCATTGCTGAACAGCTTGCAGCCGCTACAGGCCGAGATTCGCGTGAATACCCAGCGAGTTCTCCACCGGTCGCAAGATGTGCAGGAGTTGAGCGAGGATTTGGCGACCTTACCGCAACACTTGAGCAGCAGCTTGAGCCACTTTCTGGTGCAGTTGCAGAGTATCGTCACCAGCGAGAACTCCTTGGATGCGCGGGAGACCTTGCAGGAACAGCTGGGACAATTAATTGTGGCCTTGAGCAGCTGGAACAATCAGCTCAAGACCGAACTCGCCTTGCAGCAGCAGTTGATGGACTCCTTAAAGCACTTGGAAGGCAAGCTGGACGCCTCTTAAACCAAAGAGAGATAAACGCTGATTTGCCCAGCGATCCTCAACAAAAGCCATTTAACCTAGATGACTACCTGCAGTTGTGGCAGAAGTATAGCTGCGACCTGCCATCCGGTATTTTAGATGTTCAAGTAGCCAGAAATGCCCTGCAGGCCGGGCAGCATCCCAAGGAGGTGGCGCTGATGCTGGTGGTGGGCAGCCCGATTGTTAAGCAGCTCTACCAGACGAGGGGTAAGCAAAATGCGATGAAGTACGCCCAACATGTTGTGCAGGGTGCGATGAACCAGCTGATGACGCATCCATCAAGGCTGAGAAAGGTCAAGCAGGTTGAGCTTGAATTGGGGGATTAGCGATTCATTAATTACTGACAGAATCGAGCGGTCGCCAGTCGCCTGCCAGGATGAAGGCGGCCCAGTAGTAGGGGTGAGCATACTCCCCACCTGCGCGAATCATTTCAAGCTGCACTGCTCGCAGGGCTTCGCTGCGACCCATACCGGCCATGAGGTTTTGGTAGTAGCGGGCCATCAGGCTCTGGGTGCCGTAGTCGCTGACCTGCCATAGGCTGAGCAGTTGGGTTTCGGCTCCAGCAATGGCGAAGGCGCGGCGCAGGCCATAGACCCCTTCGCCGTTGTTGATGTCGCCCAGGCCAGTGTCGCAGGCGGAAAGGACGACCAGTTGGGTGCCGTAGAGGTTGAGGTTTGCCGCTTCCAAAGCAGTGAAGACGCCATCTTCTTCGCCGCTGGTGCGGGTGTTGAACCCGGCCAGGGCCAGGCCAGAACGCAGGAGGGGATTTTCGATGGGGGCGCTGACGCTAGCAAAGGCACGGGTGCCATCAGTGCTGGCAAGCAGGCCACGATTGTCGGCAGACTCGGGGCGAGGGGCATCTTCCAGGAAGAAGCCGTGGGTGGCAATGTGGAGGATGCTCGGCCTTTGGGCCTGCTTGAGGGCGTTTTCGGTGGCGTTGGCTTCGGTGAGGATGGTGGCATTGGGCAGCAGCGGGGCAATGGCGGCGACTTCTGCGGCGGTGCCGGGAAGGGGGGTGACGGTAAGCCTTCCCATATCAGTCGAGCTGCGGGAAGCTGAACTCTCGCTAGCCTGGTTGGCAAATTCCCCAGCAACATTGCTTGGGGCAGAAGCACTTTCATAATCAGGATTCGCCACAATTACAGCCGGTTCGCTGCTGGGTTCGACCACATCAAACTTGAGCAGGTCGCGACCGCTGCTGAGGTAGCTGATCTGGTACTGCTCTACCAGGTATTGGCCGTTGTCGGTGACCAACGCTTCAAACGGCAAGCGGTTGAGCTGGCTGTCGGGGGAAATTAGCAGATGCTGACGGTCTTGAAGGTAGGGGGCAATGGGATCGAAAATCAGCGCTTTAAGGGTGCCGGTAACGTCCGCCACTCTATCTGGATCAATTTCGATATTGAAGTCAGCGTCGTTGCCCCGGAAAGCAGCACGGGGATCTTGCAGCAGGGTAATAAAGTCCTCGACGGCATTGTCGATGGTGGCGGCATCACCGAGGTCGATGGCCTGGATGTCGCCGTTGGGGAAGAGGAGATAGGCAGCGTAGCGGGGGGTGCCGAAGCGGTTGTCTGGATCTGCTTGGGCATCGAAAGGACGATAGCGAGCATACTCTACCAGCACTCCATTGGCCGGAATCTGGGCTTGCACCGTGGCA
>CAZPYG010000469.1:0-2422 GCA_964590465.1 uncultured bacterium
TATGCGATCGCAGGTGCCGCAACCGGAACCCTCACCCCATCAATCGCCATCAGCGTCGCTTCCGGTGTTGCTGGAGCCGCTAGGGGCACGTAGGTCGGCTTATCCCCAAAGGCCGCCACTGCAGCACGAATCGCTTCCCGCACGGAGAAGGCCAGCATAAACGGCGGTTCACCCACCGCTTTACTGCCGTAGATGGTGCCGTCCTGGGCCGCCCGCTCCAGCAGGGTGACGTGGAAGGCTTCGGGCACTTCGCTGACGGTGGGGATTTTGTAGGTGCTGGGGGCGTAGGTGCGCAGGCGGCCTTCTTTGTCCCACACCAGTTCTTCCATGGTTAGCCAGCCCATGCCCTGGACAAAGGCCCCTTCCACCTGGCCCTGGTCCACCAGGGGATTCAGGGATGAGCCCACATCGTGGACGATATCCACCTGGCGCAGTTTGAAGCAGCCGGTGAAGCCATCCACCTCCACTTCGCTGACGGCGGCACCGTAGGCGAAGTAGTAGAAGGGGCGACCGCTGTAGGTTTCGGGGTCCCAGCTAATATTAGGGGTGCGGTAGAAGCCCGTGGCCGAGAGGGAAACGCGGGCATCGTAGGCGGCGGTGACGACGGTCTTAAAGGCGACTCGCTCATAGGGCGCGGTGCGGCAGTAGACTTCGTCGTTTTCGAACACCATTTCCTCGGGGCCATCCAGGTTCAGCAACTGGGCGGCGATGGGGGCAAGGCGTTCTTTGAGGATGTCGCAGGCATTTTTCACCGCCTGGCCATTCAGGTCAGAGCCGCTGGAGGCTGCCGTGGCGGAGGTGTTGGGTACCTTATCGGTGCTGGTGTGCATCATGCGGAACTGGTCGATGCTGACTCCCAACGTACGGGAGGCCACCTGCAGCATTTTGGTGTGCAGCCCCTGGCCCATTTCGGTGCCGCCGTGGTTCACCTGAATGCTGCCGTCGGTGTAGATCAGCACCAGGGCACCGGCCTGGTTGTAGACCTTTTTGTTAAAGGAGATGCCGAATTTGACCGGAGTAATGGCTAAGCCCCGCTTCCGGTAAGGGTTGCGCTCGTTGTACAGGGCTACCTCAGCCTTGCGCGGCTCGAAATTTGAGTTTTCCTTCGCTTCCGCCCAGATGCGGGATACCCGGTTATCCACCAGCTCCTGGCCGTAGTGGGTGGTGTTGGTTTCGCCGCTGCCGTGGTAGAAGTTGCTTTCCCGCACGATGTCGGCGGCCAACCCCACGGTACGGGCTACCCGATCGATGATGTCCTCAATCACCAGCATCCCCTGGGGACCGCCGAACCCCCGGAAGGCCGTATTCGACACCCGGTTGGTTTTGGCCATGTAGCCCTTCAGGTCCACATGGGGGATGTAGTAGGCGTTATCGGCATGGAGCATAGCCCGCAGCAGCACCGGGGGCGACAGGTCCACGCTCCAGCCGGCATCGCTGTAGAGGTTGAGCTGCAGGGCCAGGAGCTTGCCGCTGCTGTCAAAGCCGACTTTGTAGCGTCCTAAAAAGCCGTGGCGCTTGCCGGTGATGATCATGTCCTGGTGGCGGCGAAAGCTGACCCGGGCCGGTTGGCCGGTCTTGAGGGAGGCCAGGGCCGCGATCGCAGCCACCGGATTCGCCTGGGACTCCTTTCCGCCAAAGCCGCCCCCCATGCGCAGACAGGTCACCACCACCCGGTTATTGGGCAGGTCCAGCACATCCGCTACCGTGTGCTGGGTGGAAGAGGGGTGCTGGGTGGAGGAGTACACCTGATAATTGCCTTCCATATCCGGCACTACCCAGGCCGCCTGGGTTTCCAGGTAGAAGTGGTCCTGGCCGTTCATGTCCACTTCCCCTTCCAGCACATGGTCCGCGCTTTCCAAGGCCCTCAGAACATTCCCTCGGGTACAGATGTCGGGAGCGCTGTGGAAGCTCTGCGCTTCAATCGCCTCAGGAATCGACAGAATCGCAGGCAGGGGCTCGTACTCAACCTTGACCTGCTCGGCTCCTAACCGGGCAGCATTTTCCGTTTCGCCCACCACCCAAACGATGGGTTGCCCCCAATAGCTGACTTCCTCCGTCGGCAGCAGCGGTTCATCGTTGCGGATTGCGCCGGTATCATTCTTGCCGGGGATGTCTTCCGGCGTCAGCACCGTAACGACGCCCTCCACCCCCAACGCCGCCGAAGTATCCACCTTGAGGAGGCGGGCATGGGCATGGGGCGACACCACTGGATAGAGGGAGAGCATCCCCACCGGTAGCCGCTGGTCGTCGGTGTAAACCGCCTTGCCAGTGACATGGCCGATGGCGCTTTCGTGGCTTTTCCGCTGTCCTGCAATGCTCATGCCTGTACCTCCACAAAAAATTTCTCGAACAGATTGGCCACGAGGCGCTTGCGGTAGTCGGCACTGCCCCGCAGGTCATCCAGGGGAGTGAAGGCCGACCG
>CAZPYG010000470.1:0-2419 GCA_964590465.1 uncultured bacterium
CTCCACATCCATCCATTTACGCCCCTCATTCAGGGCTGATAGCGCTGACCCACCTTGCCCCAGCACCCGGTAAAACTGCTCCGCAAAGTCGCTTGCCTCTTTTACCCGCACACTGTACTGCATCGCCACCACTGCCGGTACCTGGGCATCGATCAACTGCTGGGAAGTACCATTAAACATCGACTCCCCCGTTACCGCCATACCCGACTGACACGCACTCAACACCGCCAAGGCAATGCCCTTGTCCGCTACCAATGCTGCCAACCTCCGAGCACTGACAAACTCGGCCTTGCCCTGCGCGTCCTCAAACGCGAGAAATCCCTGCGCCTCCGGCAAATGCGCATCACAACGCTGACAGGTTTCCACCTTCGTGCTGTTGTGCAAATGTTCACATACCTGACAGCGCGTACCAAAGATACCGTGCCCATCAAAGTGAATCACTTGTGGTGGGTTTGCTGATTCCGTCAAGTAAGCACTCAGCCCGCGCCAAGTCGGTGTGGGCAGCTTTTCTAGAGAGACCGATTCAGCCTTAGCAATGCCTGTCTGGATGGCTTCCGGCTCCCCATTCGACAGGTGGCCCACATCGCTAGCCCGTGGGGAAACCAGTAATACTCGGAGACGCTTGTCTATTGGTCGTTTTGGTGGCACCGCATCATAGGCAATGTAGCGAGACAGTTGCACCCGTCGATGCAAGAGAAATCGGTCACCGTCGTGGATCAGTTCCCATGGATAGTCGGCGAGGCGCGATCGCTTTGCCGAATCTGCTGCAAACGTGAGCCTAAGATGGAGCTGGGCATCCGCTTGCTCAGCCATCCGCAAGGCCGCCTGAAACGCCTGCCCTACCTTGTTGTTGGGCGACAATAATGCCTGAAAGAGTGCTTGACCAATATTTGCTAAATAGTCGGGAGCAAAACTGGGATGTCCTGGGGACAAGATACCAGCTTGCACCATCCAGTCTTGCTCTCCGATGTTAGGAAAATTTGCCGCCTTAAACCCGTACGAACTTTCTAGCACCTTGATCATCGTCTCACGCCAGTCCTGACTCCCAACCCAGAAAGGTAAAGTGGATCCAGATTCTGGGTTGCTCCCCAAAGTAGAATCCACAACCAATACCGTAAATCGTAGGGAGTCAATAGGGGTAAGGCGAAGTTCAAATAAGTGCAACGGTGCAACCATCGGCCTAGAAGCGATCGCCTAAATTTTCATCATCCCCTTTCATCAGGGCATCTATACTTCTAGCGATACCAGGCAAAACCTGTTCTCCGCGTAAGTCCTCATACCACTGAACTAGTTGCTCTTTTTTAAACAGGGGAGACAACTTCACTTTTACCACATGGGTATTTTCCCGGCTCAACTTACCTCCTGCTTCACCCCCACCCACAGAGAGAACATCAATCTTGACACCTGCGTTTCCTTCTTTCCTAGCAGCTACCCGCAACTCCAGTTCCACTGCTTCTACAAAGAGAATAGGCGGTTCGGCATCCTTAGCAGGTGGAGCTAGCAGGTCTTGCTTTACTTGGTCAATAAGCTCGGCTAAGCCGATTGGTTGAGACATAGTTTCAAAGCATTAAACGAAAAGCCATCTCAATTAAAGCCTTGATGATTCTGGTTTTCTGAAAACTTAAGGAGAGACCAACATTTCTAGTTAAAGTTAGGGTACCTAGATATGATCTGTCGGGCAGCCCCAGCATGATCTAGCTGCGAGTGAGGACTAAATAGCCTGTGGCAACTTAACCAATGTGGTCTTACCATAGCCAGATGGGGCAATCAGCCCTATCTACATCCCCTAGCGTCAAATTTTGCATTATCTACAACGTATAAGCCCCGTAGCGAAGCTAAATTCCTTAAAATTTAAATGGTAACACACTCCATCCGACCTTGGCCTACCATTTCAATTCAGATTGGACGAGGTAAGGGGTACCTACCTGCTTGACTCACTTTTGAGAAGCCGAAGGAACTGCTCTCAGGTGTTTTATTTCAAAAACAATCTTGTATTGAACTAGCGGATTTAGATTACATAAAACTCTCATATGTGCATCCGCATCATTGCGACGCCGAAACCGGGCGACGGTGCGCCGCTGCATGTGGGGGAGGAGTTGAACAACGCACCAGGGATGGAGCAGCTGGTTGTAGGCCGTGGGAGCTTCCACTTTGTAGGCCACAGATGAAGAGTACTGCTGGCTCTCTAGACGGTGAGTCTCCTGCTCGCTGACAGCATCCCTTGGGTAAGACGGCACGCTCTCCCCGGCACTGGCAGCGGTAGGCCTCAACGCCTGCTCAATCTTGCCCAACAGTTCAGAGGCCTCTCGATCAGGGGGATGCAGCGTCCAGGCGTTGATCGGGGCAGGCTGAAAGGTCAGCCGGTAGGTTTTGCTGTTTCTACAGTGAACTAGCCAAACGGCCTGCCGAGGTAGCTTTT
>CAZPYG010000471.1:0-2408 GCA_964590465.1 uncultured bacterium
CTTTCTAGCCTAGACCAACTCCACATCTTTTATTCCCTGTCAACCTGCGGAATGTAGGATCCATTGGAACAGAGTCTCATTAAAATGGAGGGCACTGTAACTCAAACTCTGCAGAATGCTACGTTCAAAGTCGTACTCGATAACAACTTTGAAGTTCTCTGCTATTTATCAGAAAAACTGCGTAAGCGTTTCATTAAGGTGTTGGCGGGAGATCGGGTCAAGGTTGAACTGGCCCCCAATGACCTATCCAGAGGGCGAATTACTGATCGTCTGCAGAGGTATTGGCCTCTGCATTAAAAAAATTGGTGAAATAACATGCAAGCTCAACTTTATTCAGTGTATCTAACTCCCTCAACCGTTGACCTACTGAATTTTGAAGACGAGGGCTTTGGTGACGCCCGATTAATTAGCAGCTACCCCTGCTACCGGTCTGTCCTCGATTTTGCAGCAAAGCTGGCCCAGGATAAACATCTAACACTCAGACGATTTGCCGCATCAAAAAAACTTTTTTAAATAGTGCTTTGCCATGCTGGTTAACTGACAAGTTAAAACCCTAAGTTTTTTGCAGACTTTATCCAGGTCCAGAAATGGATTTTTGCCTATGGGAAGGCTACAGTTTTTGAGCTGAATTTGGTATAAATTCTTATGAGTTTAAATTCCTCCAAAAAATTAACATAAATCGGCTTTTAACATTTCTACAAGTCGCCCGTGGGAAGAACTCTCCGCCAGGTTCAGGGCCGGAACATCTGTCAGTTTTTCCAATAATTCCACTCCGGCTGTGGTGCTGGTGGCAATGCCGGTAACCAGGTCGGGTTGGATGCCAAAGCTCTGGCTGACCCCCACCACTGCGTAGGGGTCTGATGCACAGAGCACGGTGAATTTGGCCTGGTGGCCCAGGGCTTCCATGGCTACTGAACCATTGTAGGGTTCACGGGGTGAAGCTCCCGCTTCGGCAACAACCACATCAGGCGCTTCCCGCTCAATCATGGATAGCAGCTTTTGCAGAGCAGGCCGAAATGCTTCGGGAGGGCAAATGGACGATGGCAGTCCCACATCCACAAAGTCGAATACCCTGTCAGCCCCGGCATCCAGCATGGCCAGAATGTCGCGGTAGCGCCCGGCCCCGGTGAGCTTGGCCCCAATCACCTTCAGATTGAGCTGGGTCAGGAGATGGATGATCACCCGAGCGGTGGTCGTTTTACCCGCTGACATAGAGGTGCCGATAATCAAAATGGTGGGGCGGCGGTAGGGCAGGAGGGGAATATCGGGGACAAAATCCTGCATGGTCACTTTTTGCCCCTGGCGGGTGACATGACCCACGTAGGTCAGAGTGGGGAGTTGCGGCAGCAGGTAAGAGGCCGAGGTGAGTCGCCCAAACAGTCCGGCAATGGTGAGGTTATGCATGACCAGATCAGGCTGGATGGATTGCCAGTCTCCCACCGCTTCCAGGGTGGCTTTGCGCACGCCGAAAGCTCCCACCACCAGGTCTCCCTCTACCTGGTTGGCGATGCGGCCATTGGCTAACTCGACTTTTGCAAGGGGGCCTTTGGCTTCCAGGACTTTGCCGACGACGTAATCTCCGGTGGCCCAGTCGGCCATGGGGAGGGGCTGCACCTCGAAGGGATGATTTTCGAGATCGGCGATGCGGGTGAGGGTGGTGAAGAAGTAGCGGGTTTGCATGGGTGGATGGGTGGGTGAGGTGGGTGGGTGAGTAGAGGGGATCCCTGGCTAGGTGTTATTTAGTCACCAGATAAAAGTTTAGCTGTCGAGACATGAGGGTGTTTCGGGTCATACTGGGGCGATGGTTTCTTCTTCTTCTTCTTTTGCGGAGGGGCTTTGAGAAAGCGTTTGAGATTAACCTTGGCGGCTAAGTCCTGGAGAAAATCAGCTCACTCAACGACCGGCATTTCGGCAAAGCCCGGCCAGAAGGGAGGGGGGATGGCAATCATCATGCCTCGATAGGTGCCTTGCAATTCATCGACGACGTAGAAATCGGACAACGCCGCTTCAATCTTGCCCACCCCATGCACGCTGGCCAACGCCGCTTTGAGGGTGGCCAAAACGTTATACGCCATGAGCGGTGCCAGGGTAAAACTGAATAACGCGGCTTGGGGATAGGCTAAGGTTTTGATTTCTCCGTCAAAGTTTTGAGTCACCGACAAAAACAGCCCTTCAACTTGCCATCGCTCTCGGTAGAGTTGCATCACGAGGGCGGCCTCAGCGTGAAGGGTGGGCAAGTTAGTCAAACAGATCATCTCGTCATCCCCGTGCCGCGTCGGTCGGGCTAAGCGCAGGACGATGCGGCGCAGGATTAATGTTAGAACCATTTACCGGGGGGATAGGTGGGTTTGTTGGCAATACTGTTCGGATAAACGAAATTTCAGTATATTTGCACTGTTCTGACAGTG
>CAZPYG010000472.1:0-2408 GCA_964590465.1 uncultured bacterium
GGTTTGAAAGACTGATCACCTGGGAACATCAACGTGCTGTCATTCTACTCTATCCCCCTCAGGCCCATAATTCCCTCTATTCCATTGAGGGCAAATGTTTCAACCCCATAATCGGTTAGACAAAGCCCTGGCGATATAATCAAAGGCAAGCAAATTCGTTCTCTCCCCATCTCTCGTGCAAATCGTCCTTCCCCCAGAATTAGAGGAACTCATCCAACGCCAGATCGCTGCTGGTAACTACCAGTCTGCCTTAGAGGTCATTACAGCAGGCGTACACCTACTCGAACAGCAGGACGATATCTATCAAGGACGATTACCAGAACTCCAACGAGAAGCGCAAATCGGTTGGGACGCCGTTCAGCGAGGTGAGGTGGTAGAAGGCCCCGCTGCCATGGCCCAAATCCGGGAAAAACTGAGAACTCGTCATACTTCCCCCGAACCATGACGCCTCAGTTTTATCTGTCTGAACCCGCTATCCAAGACATTGAAGATATTGCCGACTATCTCGCCAGTCAGACCGGATTAGAACAAGCAGAACGCTTCCTGTCAAAGCTTGATGCCAAGTTCGTCAGAATCACTCAATTTCCTAACCTCGGGCGACCCCGCAACGAAATCCTCCCAGGGCTGCGAAGTCTTTCCATGGATAGCTATCTCATCCTCTACACAGCGACCGAGGCTAGGGTAGACATTTTGCGAGTTGTCAGTGGATACCGTGACTTATCAGGTTTGTTCACCGACGATGAATCATAAGTTTGACTGGCGCTGGATGCACCTAATAATGGTAGACATCCAGTAGACACCTGTCTACCGGCTAAAACCCTTACCTCATAAGCCTTTCAGCCATTTCGGTAGACAGTAGACAAATTCTAGGCTAACTCTAAATTCTTCCCTATTTTTGTACCCTGTCTACTTGTCTACCGTTTCGCTATAACCCAGACATATCAGTCATTTCAGCGGTAGACGCCCCGTCTACAATCCCATCTACCCTGTCTACCGTTGCCCGCCACTGCAACCGGTTCCCCATCCCACAGGTTTCCCCATAGCCCATCGCCTCCAGCTCCCGAAAATGGGCTCGAATGATCTCCGAACTCGCCTTCCGTAAACTGCGCTCATAATTGCGCACATCCTTCGCCCGCAACCAGCCCCGTACCCGCGAGAGCTGAATCAACTTCGTGTACACCGGCTCCAGAGCTCCATCTCTGGTCTCTAGCGAGCCATAGAGCAGCTTCACCTGCCCAATGAACCACCGCACCAGCTTAATCGCCGCCCGCATCGTTGGCACCGGCACCACCTCTGCCGGGCTCTCCCCCGCCACCGCTGCATTCAAACAGTGCAAAATCAACGCCAGCCGAGCCGTATAGCCCTGCATCTTGGAATACACCGCCTGCAGCCCCTGGTGAGTCTCCGTCACCCGCAGCAGATCTAGCTGGTCATACCAGTCGGCAAACAGGGCCTTCGTGTCCACCGTCAACCGGTAGCAGCGAGGGGTAAAGCTCTCTAATCGCTATCATTCCCTCGACCGTTGCGGTACTGGTTCAGTCCTTTGAAGAGCCCGGCCAGCTCATCCGGCGTCACCAGAATCCCCCGCTCCGACTGCTGGGCCTGAATCCGGGCGATGGCTTCCCGCGTCGCATCGGAGGTGTGGTACTCCCTCGGCAGGGGTCTCCTCGGCTTGGGACCTCGTTCGTCTGCTTTAGTCTGCTCCCACTCCCGCAGGTCAACTTCGTAGGATGCAATTTCATAGTCATAGTCCTGGTCCGCTTCCGCCTGCAGTCGCGAGAGCGGTCCTAGAATCTGCCGCTGGATGGGACTTTTCTTGCTGCCCGAAGGCGCGACCAACCCGGTAAACAGAATCGGTGGCGCGTAAAAGCCCATCCCGGCGTCAATTTCCAATTCCGTGCCAATCCGCAGCAGCGAGGCCGCCACGGGCAGCAGGGTCACCAGCATGGCGGCTGGGGTGGCCCCAATCCAAACAGAGATCCGCTCCAGCCCATCCGCCAATTCCGGATGCAGGTACTCCCTCAGGTTCAGCTGATAGTCGCCGATCTTCAGGAGCTTATGGATTTCTGCTATCCGCTCTCCTCGTTCTTCCCGCTGCTCCAGCTCCGCCTGGAGGGGTTTGACCAGACTCCAGATATCCTTCACCGCCAGGTTGGTGGCCCGATGCCACTGCAATACCTGGGCCGACAGCGCCAGCTCGGAGGGATCAGTGGCCAGGTAGTTTCTTATCTGCTCCTGCAGTGTCGATACGTCCAGCGGTGTCGGGGTAGCAGGTTCGGGAGGTGTCAAAACTCTACGTTCTCCCACCGCTGCTCGAATCTGATTAGCGGTGCCCCCACTGGCGATCCAGTCGGCTACATCCAATCCGCCATGCTTGGGCAAGTTCTGCCAGGCCAGACTCTCAGGAT
>CAZPYG010000473.1:0-2392 GCA_964590465.1 uncultured bacterium
GCCTCAACCAGGCTGAAACCCTCTCAGGGATTGAGCTTGGTGACTGGAGGTAGTATTTTAAACCCATGCCTAACGACATCCTCCCGTTCCTTGCCAGTGTCTCCCTGCTAGTCCTGTACCTGTTCTGGTCCGCTGCTACAGAAATGGGAACCCGCTGGCCCTGGCGAAAGTAACCCTTTGCTATGCTGCTACTGCCCTCCCGAAGCCATGCCCCATGTCAGGCCACCTGGAACGCATCAGCATAGGCGACCGCTTGAACCGCCCCCACAAGGCTGAGGGTGCCCGGTTCCAGTGGGTTGAGGACTCCTGCGAACTGGTGATCAGCTTCAGCAACCTGCGCCCTGCGGAGATCGGGGCAGTGCGGCATGGAGTATTTGAGTTCGGGCTCAACGTAGTCGAGTCCATGTTATTCGTTTGCTTTCGCGTGTTTAAACTCCTTAAAACCAAAGGATTCGGACAGTCCCAGCAGGCCAGGCTGCTGCTGCCCTGGCAGGAATGCCCCTTCCACCTATCCCGCTTTGACCCAGAGGCATTGCCCCGGTTTGATGAGTTTCGAGCCATGCCAGAGGCTCACCTGGGCATTGTGGTGGTGTTGACCGACTGGCCAGGGATGACGGTCAAAGCCCTGCGGTTCTTTACGGTGTCGCCGTTCTTTACCGAGAAGCTGATTGAGGCCCTGCTGAGTACGGCATCGGCTTACACGCGAGAGGGCTATGAGCAGGTCGTGCAGCGGGTGTTTCAGAGCTACCCAATGAATGCGATTGGTGATGGTTGCCGGGTGCGGTGTAAGTCGGGGGATTGAAGGTTAGGGCAAGAACCCATCATGCACAGGGATCCGGTAGATAATCGATGAAATTATTGGGCGGCAGGTTATGCCAGTGTGGGAGCTAGTTGCTTAAAACCTCTGTCATCTCAGGCTTTTGGTCATGGGGCTGAGAGGGTTGTGCGGCCAAATTTCCACACCAGTACAGCTGCGATCGCGACAACGGTCAGGACATAAACTATCGTGCCGAGCATAACCTGTTCACCCAGCAGCGGCAGCAGCAGCCAATTGGTGGTATTAAACGTGGCATGGAGCAGGATCACCATGAATACGCTACCCGAGGTGTTGTTAAAAACCCAGGTGAAGATGACCGATAGCGCCATCGTGAAGATGATGTATCCGTAGAACGGTAGGGTGGTATAGCCCTGAATACCCGCCCAAAACAACGGCAGATGCCAAGCTGCCCAAATTGCCCCCAGCAAGAGGCTTGCCATCAGTGCGCTGTACCGCCGCTGCAATTCAGGCAAAGCCCATCCGCGCCATCCCAGTTCCTCATTTAGAGGCCCTCCCAGCACCAAAATTTGTAGAAACACTACGGGAAGCATTGTCATCGGAGGCAACGAAGCCCAGATGAATGGATTGCCAGTAGCCCAGTGAAGCAGACAGGTGGGAATGGCCGCCACCAGGGGCAGAAGCACAACAATGGCGTACCACCTGGGTGCTACGCGCCATTGGATAGTGGCCTTGAGCAGTTGTTTAAAGCGTTGTCGTCCACCGGCTAAACCAGCCAGGAGCAATGCTGTGACGCTGGGACCAAAGCTGCCTAATCCCCACCAGGGCGGTGCCCGTAGCAGCCCAGCCTGTTCCAGCACCGGGAGCAGCCAAAGGCTCCAGGTTATGGCAAAGGTCAGGCCTAGAAAAGACAGAATAGGATGTGAGCGGATAATTCGCTGAAGCAGACGGATAAAGCTAACCATATCTGAGGAGGCTCAGTGAGAGCATGGATGAGTTAATCTTGACGTACATAAATGAGAACTACTATCTGGATGGCTTTGATGACGGCAAGAATCGGCGGCATCTAACCACAGACGAAGCTGCCGACTTTGATGTCTTTGTTCGTAACGGCTAACACCAACTTCCCTGGGCAGAAGAGCGGGGGCATGAGGTTATGCAGAAGGCTATCCCCTACCGACCCCTGGCCAGAAAGCCAAAAAGAAACTTGTCGAATTCCAATCTAATGCCCCTACTTATTCCAGGATGGGAGATAACTGAATGAACTCAACCTATTCAGTTGCAGTTGCCCGAGGATGCCAATCATGTTCGATACCAAGACCCCTCAACAAGTCAGAAAACTCGCCAAAAAATCGGCCTGGGGGGCAGGACTGCTCACCTTCTTCCTGACCCCAGTTGGATATTTGTATACCGGGCGGAAAAAGTTAGCCCTGATTACCCTGGCAATCTGGCTACCGCTGATTCTGGCTGACGTAGACGATGGCCCCTTGAGTGCCCTGCTGGGATTTTTAATCATTGGTGCTCCCATCGAAAACGTTATGGCCATCCACAAAGCCAGAGGAGCGGCTAAAGAACTGGGCATCAGCGCCGAACAGGAAGAAGTTACCAGCGATCTCA
>CAZPYG010000474.1:0-2391 GCA_964590465.1 uncultured bacterium
AGCTCCCCCTCACTCCCTTCCCCTACTCCCGAGTCTTCAACACCGTCACCAAATCCAGCTGATTCATCTGCCGACGAATCAGGGTCCCGGAAATCACAGCCGCCAGCAGAATCACCAGACAAGCAAACCCATAGGTATAGCGAGACACTACCAGAGGCCAGCGATAGAGTTCGGTGTCATAGGCCAGGCTCATCAGCCCCGCCAGTCCGTAGCCAAGGGCAAACCCAACGGGCACGGCTACCAGGGTCAGAACGGCCTGTTCCCCCAGCAAAATGAAGGCAACTTCTCGCTGGGTAAAACCGATAATGCGCAGGGTAGCCAGTTCCCGTCCCCGTTCTGATAGGGCAATGCGGGCAGCGTTGTAGACCACTCCGAAGGCGATGATGCAGGCGAAGATCACCAGCACGGTGTTAAAAATAGCCATGCTGCCGGCGATGGTTTCCTGGAACTGCTGAATGGTGTTTTGTCGCAGGGAGACGCTGGCCACTGCCGGGGTCTGCTTGAGTTCGGTATAGATTGAGTCGAGGGCGCGGTTGTCTACCGCCAGGTAAGCCCCGGAAAGGGTTTGCCCTTCCCGCATCAGATCGTTCAGGGCATGAATATTCATGTAGGCACCCACCCCAATGAGTTCATCCACCAACCCCACCACCGGCACTTCCCGGATGGGACGGGCCCCCTCCAGCACTTCGACGGTCAACGAGTCGCCCGGCTCAATGGCCAGGATTTCCGCCAGTTTGGTGGTGAGGACGACCCCGACCTGGGGCAGGGTAACCGGGTCCAGTTGGCGGTTCAGCAGTCGTCGCAGGTTGCCGTCGGAGGGGAGTCCGGTCAAGCCTCCCAGGTAGGTACGCTGCTGAAATCTGAGCCGGGCCGGCACCCCCCGGAAAGGCTCTACCCGCAGAACTCCGGGGAGGTGCTGCAGGTCATATCGGGCCTTACCTGAGAGGGGTTCTGTAAACGCCAGGGTGATGTCTTCCTGCTGGATCTGGTGAAACTGCACCTCTACGATGTAGTCGATGGCATCCCCAAAAGAGCGCCCTACCACCAGAATTGCTACCGCCAGGGACAGGCCGAAAACGGATAGGGCGGCTTTTATCGGTTGCCGTTCCAGGTTGCGCAGAATCATTCGACCAGCGGGGGGAAAAAGACTTTGCCAGCCCAACCGTTCCACCAAGGTTGGACGAAATTCGGCAGGTGGCTCGGGTCGCATGGCTTCCGCCGGAGGCAAAGTCACCGCCCGCTTAACCGACAGAAAAGCCCCCGTTAACGCCGCCACCAGGCTGGTACCTACAGCGACAATCATCAGGTCGGCTCCGGCCTCAAAGGCCAGGACGGGGAAATGGTAAAAGTTGGCGTAGTTTTTAGTCACAGCAGAGCCAAACCACAGCCCCACCCCAATGCCGACGACGGCCCCCAGCAGCACCACCAGCACCACCAGCTTGAAGTAATGCAGTCCCACATCCCGGTTGGAATAGCCAAAGGCTTTGAGCACGGCAATCTGGTCCCGCTGGGTGCTGATCAGTCGGGCCAGCAGCAGGTTCAGCAGGAAGGCGGCAATGCCGAGGAAGATAATTGGCATAAACACTGCCGTTGCCCGCAGGCTAGTAATTTCGTCAGAAACAAAGCGGTGGGAAAGCTGGTCCCGGCGTCCATAAGCTCCTAAACCGCCATAGGGTTCCAGTAACCGATCCAGCCGAAAGATCACCGCTGGCTGACTGGCTCCAGCGGTGAGGGAAAGGACTACATCGTTGAAGGCCCCATCTATATCAAAGGCGGTACCCAGGGCCTCGCGGCCCATCCACAGCACCCCAAACCGCTGGTTATCGGGCAGAATATCCGTGCCGCGTATCTCGTACACATATTCCGGTGACAGGGCCAGGCCGACGATGCGCAGATCCTGCCAGCGTCCGTTGATTACGGCCCCCAGGGTATCCCCTACCTCCAGGTGGTTGGCATTGGCAAAGGTTTCACTCACCAGCACCTCGTCCCGGCGGCCCGGCTCCAGGTAGCGCCCCTTACTGATGTGCAGGTTGTTGAGCACTGGCAGACGCTGCTCCGGCACAGAGATCAAACGTCCTGTCGCCGGTTCCCGCAGTCCAGGCACATCCAGAATCACATCCCGCACCACCCGGGTCTGTACCTGCTGCACTCCAGGAATGTCAGTAATTTGATCCGCCAGACGTTCGGGTGCCCGCTTGAGCTGTACAAACACATCGGCAAACCGGTACTGCTGGTAATACGCTTGCTGAGTCAGATTGAGGGACTCGTAGGCACTCAGCATGGTCACCAGACTGGCAATGCCGCAGGCCACAATCAGCACAATGGCGATCACCTGCCCCCGCAGGTGGGTGAGATCGCGGATGAGTTTGAGGTCGAGGGGGGGCATGGGGT
>CAZPYG010000475.1:0-2360 GCA_964590465.1 uncultured bacterium
GATGGTAAGCCATGAAAGAGGCGGTTATTTTCATTGCCGGGTTTGATGCCCAATGCCAGAACTATTACCTCGACAACTACCTTGGGCAGGGGTTGCGATACCAGCTTGAAGACATTGACGTTAAGCTCGACCCTGAGGATGTCATTATTCCGGGGCAGACGGGCAAGCGCTTTATTTGTCAGCTTGAAGACAGCGAAAAAACCATCGATATCTACGAGGTCTACTGGAACGATCTGGTGGATCGGTTGAGCACCAAAGAGACCAAACAGCAGTTCATCCGGGGGTTGGCCCTGTTCATCTACTGGTTCAGCCGGGGCTGGAAGATTATGAAGATCTCCCCCGTTCTCTTTACCCAGGCCAGTATTGTTCTGGTGCTGGTCATGCTGTGGTACTTCGGCATTGTGGTTTTGGTGCTGGCAGCCCTGGCCAGTCAGGACGTGGTGAATTCGATACCCTGGTTGCAAACCCTTTTAGCCCCCGCCATTGGCTGGGCCACCGATGGCCTGGGGTGGCAAATTTGGCTAGCGATTAGTGCCCTGCTGGCGTTTTTGCCGGTATCGATCAATCTGATTATTGACTTCACCGATTTCTTTATTACCTACTTACAAAACGAGTCAAGTAAAGGGAAACCCCCGGTCAGGGCATTACTCCGTAACCGAATTAAACAGGCGGTCGATAATGTCACCAGTGAAGGCTCCTACGAGCAGTTTACAGTTCTGGCCCATAGCCTGGGTGGGCTGATCGCCACAGACTTTATGGCCGACTATCGCAATCGGCAGGGCAAAACGTTTCGGTTCATCACCTGGGGCAGCGCCCTCGAAAGCTCTTCCTCCATGACCGATTGGATGGAGTCAGAAATCAAACGGTGCCTGGATAACCCCCAGGTTGAACGTTGGGACGACTTTTATTCCAACCAGGACTGGTTTTGTTCTAAGGTGCCGGTACCTGGCGACCAACCAGAACCCAAGCTGGTGTCTAAGGAGGTTTCTTTTAAAGTGTCCTTGTTTAAGCAGTTGAGTGGAGAGTCCCACATGGAATATTTCTTTGACCCCAAGGTTCTCAGACATTTTGTCATGGGGTAGTGCCGTACAGGTCGTGGTTCTGAAATTGTTGTGAGTCAGCTGCTGGAGGTCATTATGAAAGTCAAAGGCATTAAACGGGGCAACACCATCGAGTTGATCGACCAGACCATCGACATCCCCGATGGCACAGAAATCACGCTAATCATCGAAGACCAGCCAGCCATTTCCCCAGAAGAATATCTGGAACGGCTGCAAACCCTATTTGCCGAACCCATTTCAGACGATTTTGTAGAAGCCATGGAACGGGTAGAACACGAGCGTCAGCTTGCTTACGAACTGGCCCAGTTGAACCTGCAACTGCAAACTTCTGCCGACGATACGCCCCTAACCGACCTGATTGGCTCGGCCCCCGGCAGCTTTGCCACTCCCGAAGAAGCCGATCAGTTTATCCGCCAGGAACGGGACGCATGGGATTACTAGATGCCCTATAGGGCGAATGAATTAATTCACAAGGCGGAGACAGGTAGAAGGCCCCAACCGCCAATCTAGAAAGACCTTTACATTTTTTTATATTCTGACGATAGTCTTCAATCAAAGCATTTCGCATACTTAACGCTATCTGTAGCGATTGAGTTGCCTCTGAACCCCTTGATGTAGTTGACCTTGGTAAGTTGTACAAGGGTATCTGATTATGCTCTCATAAAGGATACATAAGGCGATGTTCCCAAAATGGGAGCAATGTATTAGATTCTTCTTAGGGAGTAATGTGCTATCAAAGGGGGGGATAAGTCGATGAAGACCATATGCGCATCATTGCCCGCAGGACATTAACCCAGTTTTGGGAAAGTAATCCAAAGTATGCCGATGCCAAGGCTTCCCTGGAAGCCTGGTATCGAGAAGCCAAGCGGGCAAGTTGGTCGAGTCCAGCGGAAATCAAGGAACAGTACCGTAATGCCAGCATCCTGAAGTCTGGGCGAGTTGTTTTTAACATTGCGGGCAACAAATACAGATTGGTCGTTTACATCTACTTTCCAAAGCAAATTGTGTACATCTGCTTCGTCGGAACTCACAAGCAATACGATCAAATTGATGCCGAAACAATATGACTCAATCTTCTATTAAGCCTATTAAAACTGAAGCTGATTATGAGAATGCGCTGGAACGGATTGAACAACTCATGGAGGCTGAGCTAGATACGGCTGAAGCCGATGAGTTAGATGTATTAACGACCCTTGTAGAAGTCTACGAGGAGCAGCATTATCCGATTAATCTTCCAGACCCCATTGCGGCTATTACCTTTCGAATGGAGCAAGCTGGGCTATCTCAGCGTGACTTAAT
>CAZPYG010000476.1:0-2335 GCA_964590465.1 uncultured bacterium
CCTTCGGTGACTTTGCTGCGCACATCTTTAATGAACTGATCGTTAATGCCATAGTCGGCGAAATGCCCCGACAACGCTCCAGACAGCGCCCCGACCGCCATGCCGAAAATAGGCACAAAGAATAACAGCCCAAACAACATGCCCCAGAAGGCTCCATCCAGAGCACCGGCAGCTTTTAAGTTGAGAGCCTGACGGGTTTTGGGTTTCTTTTTACCCGGTGCCCAAAAGACGACGGCAGCATCAACGATCTCAATCAAATGCTGCTTTTGCAATTCAGTTAATTTGGCAACCGCCTTTTCAGCGCCATCAACGGTATTAAATTTCCAGACGGTGAGGTTAGCCATAATCATAATCTCCTGTTTTAATTTGAAAACAACAAAAGCCAAAATCAATCAATCAAGTGCTTCTGGATAGGCGCAAGCGACGGCTCAAGGGCGGACTTGCATCAACACAGTCAAAGAGTCTGCATGGCCCTTACTTCCCTGGCGCGTTCATCTTTCACCAGCATCGAAATGCCATCAGCGTTTTTCTCGGGCAGGTTGACGAAATAATCCATTATCGCCTGCCATTCTTTGATTTCTCGGCTCGCCCCATTGATCGCCGCCAGGTCGTCATTGAGATGGGTGGTGGTGGGCAAGACGTAGGGACTGGTCGATTCTCTGGGATCAACAATGGCTTCGGCCTTGCGGGTAAGGGGGCTGCCATCCGCCTTTTTCGGCTGGAGGGGCAACGCGCCTTGACTGAGCTGAGGAATGTACACCAGAATCGAGCCGACATACAAACTGGTGGCAAAGCTATAGAGGGTAGGGGCCTCCAGATCGAGGGGGGCGTAACCGTCGTCCAGGTTGCCCAGTTCTAAGGCGGTGATCTGGTCAAATCGGGGGCGGCTGGGGTCATAGTAAAACCGCAGGCCCGACGTTCTGGGGTAATATTCTCCGGGATGATTGGGGTCATCCATCAGGAGGAATTCCAGAATATTTTTCAGCTCCGCCGCCGTGAAATAGCCTTTGACCAGGGCACTCCCGGCGGTGGGATCGACAATGCCGTTACCGAGGGGGGCCAGGGCAAAGATGTCATACACCGTTTGCACCCCGGTTTTGCCTTTTTCCAGCCCGGCGCGGATCGCCCCATTGGCGGTGAAGGCAATCTGGCTGTTGGTGGCCAGGCGCAGGGCATCCGTCACCACATTGGCCAGGGGTATCCCCGATTCCAGGTCGGCGTAGTCCATGGGCCAGTCTTCAGATACCACCACCAGGGGTTGGGTAGTGGTATAACCCCGTGGGGCGAACGTCACCTCTCCGGCCTGCTGTAAAAAGCGATCTACCCGGTTTTGAATGGCTGGATCGCCCTGGATTTGGTCATCGACGGGAATCAGCCGATAGGACTCTACCTGCACCCGGCCATGCTCAAGGCTGAGCACCAGTTCCCCCAGGTGTTCGCCATACTTGCCGGCCTGTACCACGGGGCGATTGTCAGATAACAGTGGCTGCCGCAACTCACTATGGGTATGGCCGCCAATCACCACATCTAATTCTGGGATAGCTTTAAGCAGGTTCAGGTCTTCTCCCTGGCCAAACTGCCCATCCGGACGTTTAACCACGCCCCCATGGCTGAGGGCGATCGCAATATCGACCTTTTCCTCCTGCTTTAGCCGTTGCACCGTTGCCTTTGCCGTCTCAATCGGATCGCCAAAGGTCACCTCACCGGGATCGGTCGAATACTTAAACGCATCGTAGCCAATGATCCCCACCAGGCCAAACCGCAGGCCACCCCGTTCGATCACCCGGTAGGGCTGCAGCACCCCCCGCTGGGCCATCGCTTGCAAGTCGGTTAAGCGATCGGAGTCAGCACTGACATCACTATTGGTCACGATAATGGCTGGGACATCGCCAGCATTAGCCGCCTGTTGGATCGCTTCCCCCAGGCCGTCAGGTCCCAGGTCAAATTCGTGGTTGCCAAAGGTAGTAGCGTCATAGCCCATTTGTGCCATCAGCTGCAGTTCGGCCCCCAACTCTCGACAGGCGGCAGCCACTGCCGTGCCCATGCTGAAGTCGCCCGCATCCAGTACGAGCACCGGGCCAAGCTGCTCCAGTTCAGCTTTGCGCTGGGCAATCAGCGCCCCCAGGCGAGCATAGCCGCCCCTGGTCTGGTCGTCATTCAGGCTCAGGGGAGTATAGTCCCGCAGTGGCCCCACGCCGACCACGTTAGAGTGCATGTCGTTGGTATGGAGAATGGAGAAGACCTGCTTGCCAGAAGTGGCAGCAATGGCCTCTAAAGCGTTGAAAGAAAGCATGGCAGTGGGAGCCGCGAGCAAAGACGCGCTTAAAAAGGTCCG
>CAZPYG010000477.1:0-2333 GCA_964590465.1 uncultured bacterium
CCACCGTTTGGGCGTACTGCAGCAATCCAGGAATCGCGGCTTTCTTCTCCTCAGCTTCCAGACCAACCGTTTGCTGTTGGGTGAATGGTCCCTGAGCCAGCAGTTGAATCACCTGCCGGGGCGAATTACCACTCTTGAGAGCCGTCCTGGCCACCTCTTGATCCAACGCCTGAGCCGCATTGGGACTACCCGCATATCGCTGATACAGATCCTCGTAGGACTTAACCCCTCTGGCCGAGCTTTTGGCCAAAGCAAAATACTGCTCACGGACCTGCTTCCCTTTCTCAGAATCGGGAGGCTTTGGCAGACTGGCGTCACTCATAGCACATCCGCAAACTCATTCAGTAAATCAGAATCCGCAGGAGCCACAGTCCCAGCCTGTGGGAGGACCACTGCAGGAGTAACAGTTGAGGAGTCCTCTGCTGCAACAACAGAGGCGGAAGACACTAAAGGCTCTGTCGCCAGACTGGTGGGTCCCACCCCCAGCCTAAACTTCTCTCTCAAATGCTGAATTTGAGCCTCCATTTGCCATATAGATTGCTGGGCTAGTTCCTTAAGGTCATCTTCTGAGTACTCACCAGTGGCTTCATAGGCGAAGGGTAACCAGAATGCCCGAGTGGCCGTAGCCGCTTTCTCTTTGCCGTTATAGGTGCCATGAATCAGCCAGGAGTAGGTAATGCCGTTAGGGGAGGTGCGATCGGGCTCAAAGATAAAGCGGACTCTCGGCTTGTTGCCAGACTCAGTAGAAGATTTTCCTGGTTTTCTGGGCATGATGCTTCACGCTATGGACAGAACGGGATTTTTTTGATCAGCACTTCTGATGCAAATATAACAGCTTTTCTACTGTCACCATGCTGATCTGGAAGGTTTCTTCAACTTCCTCGCCCTGTATGCTGACCAAAAGCTGCCACTACGGTACCTGACCTATACTCAATCTGCTTCAGAGCTTTCTGCCTCAAAATAACCCGGCGACTTGAAGATAAGTGATGCAAGTTTTGAATGCCGAAGCACAGACTAACCCTGGAACGATGGTTTGCCCTTGTCACAGAAGGGCTGGTCAGTAGGGCATCCTGGAACTATCGAGCCTCCGCAGACTTTACCCAGGCGGTTTTCCATAAGGTCAGAACATTAAGCAATGAATACTGTTCAGCATTAATTCAGCTTTTATTCTCTGGTTTGGGTTAGGATGACTTTTATCAGGCTCTACACTACCGACTCAAGGCTCCAGTCCATCCTTTAGGTCCATGGGTTCTCTCTCAGAGATCAAACGCCCTCCATGTTCCAAAGCTGGAGCTTCTGTTCGATTGTGCTTTCTGCTCTGGTAGAGGTTGGCGTCATGCAAATCACTCTGCTTACCACTGACGAAGCGTGTGAACTCTTACGGTGTGAAAAAGAGAAACTGCGGACCTACCGTGAGCAGTGGATAGAAGGCATTCATTTCGTTAGATGTGGCCAGGGGAAGACGGCTCCGGTGTTGTACAACCGTGAGTTAATCCTGGATTGGCTGTTCAACCAAACCGCATTGAGTACGCATAATCTGGCTATAGAGTGGTTCAGGCGGGAATTACCCAGTGGTCGGCTCAGAGGCAGACCGCGTCGGTCAGGAAAATAGCGCTGGGGCTTTGGGAGTACTTTGAATGAGCCCCGCATAGCGCTCAAAAAGAGTTTTGACATTATGCCCCGTCATTTGGGCAACAGTGACGGGATTCATGCCCTGCTCCAGGCAATGGCTGATAAAGGTGTGCCTGGTGTAATACGGTCTTAGATAAGTGATGTCACAGGCTTCTAAAACAGTGGCCCACTCTCGTTCGGCAAAATTGCCTTCATCGATAGCACCCCCTCGAGGAGCAGGAAATACCAGAGCATCGGGGCTGGAAGCCCTGGCACTGCGTTGCTTCAACATCGCTGAGGTTGAATCTGCCAGCTTAAAGTCTCTCGCTTTGCCAGTCTTGGTGTCCTTAAATTGTCGGTGGGTGTGCGCCTCACCAAACCACACAACCGAGTAATCGTGGTTCAGGTGCCTCCATCGCAAGCCATTGGCTTCTCCGGTTCGACAACCGGTCTCAAATTTGAACTGTACATAATCGGCATAGTGCTGGAAGCGAGGATGCTCTCGGAATGCCTGGATGATCTTTTTCACTTCACTTAAGGTGAATGGTTTCGGCATCTGCGTGGGTTTGAGCCGAACTTTCAACTCCTGCCAGGGATTCTCCCCCACCAGACTCTCCTTCATGCCCCACTCCCAGCAGGCCTTCAACAGCCCAAGTCTTTCTTTGGCGGTAACGGCTTCAAGGTTTTCCAGGAGCCAGTGGATAAATTCTTCGGTGTTTTTA
>CAZPYG010000478.1:0-2328 GCA_964590465.1 uncultured bacterium
TTAACATCAAACAACGGACAAGACTTCCGAATTACAATTCAAGAATTGAATCGACTAGGTTATGCTTGTGATGTTTTCGCTATTGATGCGGCTCATTTTGTATCTCAAAGTAGGCCAAGGGTATTTGTGGTTGGAATGCAGGCATCTAACGTGAATCAGAATATATTTGTTTTCTCCAAGCGCTCCTCCTCACTTAAAACGCAGGCGATTGAAAAGGCTGTTATAAATAACCTCGATCTATGCTGGAACTTTCTGGATGTTCCATCACTACCAGATAAGATAAAAGCCGATTTGAGTTTTGTCATAGAAAACATTGCAGATGGCGATGATCGCTGGTGGTCTGACAATGAAGTAAAGCGTCATTTGAATATGATGTCACCCATCAATCTCACATATTTACAAGGACTGCAAGAGTTATCAACATATTCATACTGCCCTATGTATAGGCGGGTTCGCGGAGGTAAGCAAAGGGCAGAACTTAGAAAAGATGGTCTTGCTGGTTGTCTAAGAACTGCCAGCGGTGGTAGTAGTCGGCAAATGCTTGTTAGAGTCGGACAAAGGACTATTAAAATGCGCTTGATGACACCTCGGGAGTATGCGAGACTGCAAGGTGTTCCAGACGATTATCCACTTCCACTACAAATCAATCAAGCTTTGACAGGGTTTGGTGATGCCGTTTGTGTACCTGTTATTGTCTGGATTGCTGAAAATATCTTAAACCCTCTAGCTAAGTCACTTCGAGAAAGTAGCCTAGTTCTCCACCAGTGATTTCTAGCAATCGAACGCCTTGGTTCCTAACAAAACCGTAAGTCACTGAACGTCGAAACCTTTGCCTGTCTGCGGCTTCATAATTTTGGATGAGTTCAGGCAACCATCTATCAAATATAGGGATCATCTTAGTACGCTCAACCAACCAAACTTCAACATCCATATAGGTTGCGCTTCTGGCGACGAAAATGTGATCTACATCCCTGTCATCAGTTAGTTTATCTAGTCCGCGATTTCTGTGGTACTGGTACTCAAAGCTACCTCCAATCGTGGCAGATTTCACTTCGTAGTTCACCAAATCTGCCCCATCACCTCTTCTTGCTCTATCGTTTACCAAAATTGCCGCAAATACTTCCCAATCTTTTGAACCTACGCTACCTTGCAAGGAAAAACCGTACTGCTCATAAATTTCGGCTTTATTTCGGCTTTATTTCGGCTGTAATCAAGGATATATGTTCTGTAGAAAGAGTAAGCTTCTTGGACTTGAAGCATTGGCACGCGAATCACCCTCACAAGTACTGCACATTGAGGATGAGTATACGAAAGAATGTGTCCTTACGCACATTACAGGCTGTATAACGCTCCACTCACCGGAATTTTACGAGTGAAGCGAGTAAAATGTCCGTGTGCAGTGGAGCGTTATGAATTGTGCTGTAAACCATTAAAACACTCTCTTATCTTAAATCAGCTAGCACCTGTTGGCCTATAAAAAGCAGCGCGTTCGATAACGCTTATCCCAACATAGAAAAAGCTAATATCAGTATCTTCTTCACCATTTGGCTGTCTTCACCACGTGCGATCTGTGACAGAGCATGACTTAGCTGTGCGTCAATGTAGGTCGATGCAAATTGCGATGACATGTTTGCATTAAACTCACCTTTTTTCTTGGAACGCTCCACCCATTCCTCATAAGCCTTCAACGCTTGCTCATGAGCAAAGTCGATTTGCTCTCGTGTTGCATCACCGACATGCATCCGTGATTCACGCATTTTTACCAAAAGACAACCTTTAGATGCCTCTTGGTTATCATTCACCTCAGTGACAAACGATACAAGAGTATCAAGCGTCTCTCGAAACGGAGTTTCAGTGTTTAACATCTGGAATACTGGCGTTAGTACACGTTCCTGATACGCCAGAATCACCGCCTTCATCAGTCCATCTTCGCTTCCAAATTCACGATAGAGTCCCGGCTTAGAGATTTCACATCGCCTGCAAATCTCGTTGAGCGACATGGCATCAATGCCTTCTTTCCAATAGGCCTGCATGGCCACATCCACGACATGGTCACGGTTTAGGGTTTTTGGTCGACCTCTTGAAGCTTTAACTATATCTTTATCCATAATAACGGACTGATCGGTATTTTAATTTGACAAATTTGCGGCTCGAAGTTATTATACTGACTGGTATTTAATATAACAACCCAATAGGAGGGGGTGGCAAAACACGACTCCCCTCTCCGCCATCGCACTGAGAGGTACACGATGAGAAAATCCATCCTAATTATTCTTTTATCAGGCGTGCTAGCGCTTGCGGGATGAGCAACTTAGCGCAAACCGAATC
>CAZPYG010000479.1:0-2328 GCA_964590465.1 uncultured bacterium
CTGGCCCGTCTAACCGGGGCCATCACCAACTTAGCCTTGACTCGCCGAGAAGACCGAGAAAGAGAACGGGAGGCTCTGCTAAATCAGTTAGATGCAGATGCTGGTGAAACCGAGCAGCAAGGCTTGAATCTTGAGACCATCACATCGGATGACCTAGAAGAACCAATTCGACCAAAAGCTGCTTATTCTCTAGCAGACCTTCAAAAGGTTCTGAGCCGCCCGGAGCTTCTACCTCCAGGTATTACGGTCAAATTCGCCGGACAAAAAGATTTCTCCTATTTGAGGCCGGGTATGACCAAAGCAATTCGGGTCACTACAGATCCTGAATTCTACGACGAGAATTCCGACAGTGTAGAATTTTGGTCGCCTGGTAGCCCGCTATTTCCAGATGGAGTGGAAGGTCAGGCAGAAAAGCAGTTTGATTATGAGGCTTTTCTGAAAGCTCTGCGAAAGCACTAATCAAGCCCTTCTTTCAAGACCTGCACCTTCTGCCTTACTCGAAACATCAGTCGTTGATAATTAATGCACTCCTGGCACTTAGGACTGGTGCCAGGAGTGTCACAATCACAGGTCAGATCGGTCGATTCATAGAACAGGTGGTTACAGCCACGACAACGATAAGATCGCCGACCAGGCCGCCCTCGGCTAATGTTGATGTCCTGGGACTGGCAATCCGGACAGACTGGATGATCTACGTCAAAAGGTAGACGTTCCCAGTCTTCCAGTGCTTGCCCCATGGCAATATCAAACAACTCACGGTTGTTGTGCAATATTTCGAGGGAATTGAGCATAACTCGCTCCTTGTGTGGTTAGGCACGGAGAATAACTTTCTCCACCTCCCCATTGTGGATGATGACTTTGTGGATGAGATGTTGGTAAATTTTTGTTTTCTCATCGTTGGTCAGGGTTTGCCAAATCCCCAGGTTGTTACCGGCGCGAATTAACTCTTTGACTTCTTTGCTGTCGAAATTAGCATTCATGAACGGATTGATTTCCTCCTGGATTTGTTGCCGAATATTTTCCTTGATGACCTCAACAGCAGGATTAAAGCTGGGGTATTTCTCCAAGGCTGAGAGTTGCTCCTCAAGATCTAAGAGTCTTCTAGACTTTTTGGGGGTTTTGTCGGCATGATCAGCTTCTTCGGACTGGGCATTAAGCTCCTTCGAACGCTCGAGGAGGTGCTGAATGACAGCATCCTCAATGTCACCCTTCCTCATCGATTTCTTGTTGTTACAGCCATACCCTGAGTGGCGACAGGCGTAGTAAGCATATCTCTGCTCACCATTGTGACAAACAGACTTTTGGGTGCAGAGCGATCCGCACTCACCACAAAAGACAAGACCTGTCTGCCAGGCAAAGGGCTTGTAGTTTTGACCTCTAGGAGCCAAATCCTTTTTATGGAAGAAAGCACTACTCGACATCCGCATGTTTCGTTCTCTCAGGCGCAGTAACTCATCACGCTCTCCGTCTTTAAGAAGCCTTTGGTCGGGGTGAGTATTGTGTATGATGTCCCAGTCTTCAACCTTCTTCATCAGGCGTTTCTTGCCCTTGCGAGTGTCTTTGAGATAGCAAGTGTGGCCATCTAGGATGGGGTTAATCAACCATAAGTTAAATCCTGTTTTAGACCAGTGCAGGATACCGTCTGTACCATTGCGCTTGGAACGAGTTTTACCAAAGCCATACTTTTTCTGGGCAGCTTGGAGACCCCGATTTACCCCCTGCATCTCAAACACAAAGTCGATACAGTCTCGAGCGACTTGGGCAACTGTCCGTGCGGGCAGTTGTAGAAGGATTTCTTCTGGAAGCTCTGCCCCCGAATAGTCTTGGTAGTTGTCAGGGCGGTCTTCTAACAGGCAAAGGTAGGGCCGGTTGTCGAGATAGTATTTGTGGTCTCTGACCACATAGCCGAATGGGCACGAGCCATTAGCCCACCCTTGTTTTCTGGCATGGGCTTTGCCGTGCTTGATTCTTTCAGACATCAAGTCAACTTCCCACTCTGCTAACACTCCCAATACATTGAGCATTAGCCTGCCCTGGGGAGTACTTAGATCCAGATTTTGATCGAGGATGACTAACGTAACTCCAAGTTCTTCAAGTTCTTCGACCAATAATTTCAAGGTCTTTAAAGACCTAGTGATTCTGTCAATTCTAGTAATGTATATCTTCGATATTTTGCCTTGCCTTGCGTCCTCAATCATTTGTTGAAAATCAGGACGGTCATCTCGGCTACCGGGTTGAATATCTACGTAAATCTTTTTCGCTGGAGTAGCCTGAATGGCTCTTCCGGCATAGACATGGGAAAGAACTCCTACGCGGTGGGAAATGGAG
>CAZPYG010000480.1:0-2308 GCA_964590465.1 uncultured bacterium
GATGACATATGCCGGAGCCCGTGGCGAGACCGCAGAGCAGATGGCTGATACCCTACATTTCAACCTCTCCCAGGACAATCTCCACTCGGCCTTCAATAGTTTGGATATCGAACTCGGTAAGCGTGGACAAGGTGCTGAAGGCAAAGACGGCGAGGGCTTCAGGCTAAACATTGTTAACGCCATCTGGGGGCAAAAGGATTACAGCTTTCTGCCGGCCTTCCTGGATGTTCTAGCAGAGAACTACGGCGCCGGGCTGAGAACGCTGGACTTCGTCAAAGAGACGGAAAAGTCCCGCGTCACCATCAACGATTGGGTTAGCGACCAGACGGAAGGGCGTATTGAAGACCTGATTCCGCAGGGGGCGATTGACGCACTGACTCGCCTGGTGCTAACCAACGCTATTTACTTCAACGCTGCTTGGCAGTACCCCTTCAATGAGGACATGACTGCAGACGGCCCGTTCTATCTTCTTGATGGCGAGCAGGTCAACGAGTCGATGATGAAGCAGACGGAATCATTCGGATTTACTGAAGGCGAAGGATACCAGGCAGTCGAGCTTCGTTATGACGGCGGTGAACTTTCCATGGTGGTCTTACTACCTGATGTTGGCCATTTCCAGACATTTGAAGAAGCTTTAAAGGCTAAGTGGGTGGAAAGTATAATAAATGACCTACAACATACCCGCGTTAACCTGACAATGCCCAAGTTTGAATTTGACTCGGACTTCAGCCTGAAGAATACGCTTGCTGGGATGGGAATGCCGATTGCCTTCACCGGGAACGCCGATTTCTCCGGAATGACGGGCAAGCGTGACTTACTGATATCAGACGTAATTCACAAAGCTTTCGTTGCCGTGGATGAGGAAGGTACCGAGGCGGCAGCTGCCACAGCAGTAATTATGAGACTCACATCGGCACCGGTAGACCCGCCTGTGGAAGTCACCATAGACCGTCCCTTCATCTTCCTGATTCGTGACATTGATACGGGTGCTATTCTCTTCGTCGGGCGTGTTCTGAATCCCGCTGCGTAAGCAAGCACCACCTATCCTGAACAGTAGCTTGTAGTTTAGATAAGTAAGACAAGTCCGGACGGTATAGAATGAATTCAATCACCCAACTAATAACGGCTTTTCTGTTATACTTAGTGAATGACTGCTGCTATAAGCCAGTTGTTTCAAATGTCAAGGGCAAATTATCTTTCAATACTGTGACAAATCTTCAAAGAGGAGGTTAATTGAAAAATGAAAAAAATGATGCTTTCAATTGTGTTGGCGTTATTGTTCTTGTGTGTGACGCCCACTGTAGCTTTAGCAGACCGATGGGATTGGAGGAATAATCCTGACCTTCTAATGGATGCGGGTATTCTGCCCGACAGCCCCTTCTATGTTTTCGATATTCTGGGTAAAAACATAGGGCTATTTTTTACCTTCGGTCCAGAAGCAAAAGCGCAGAAAGCCCTTCAATATGCAGAAGAGAGGTTAGCCGAGGCACTGGCTATGGCAGCTAAAAACAATTCCCAGGGGCTGGAGAAAGCAGCTAATGGTTACGACAAGTTTGCAACTATGGCCGCTGAAAAGATAGAAGAGGCAACCCAAAAGGGTGTCGCTGACGATTTCGAGTTACCCCCAGAAATATTATCATCTAAACATCTCGCTGTTCTTGACGGAGTAGCTGAGTCGTTTCCTGAAGCAGTGCCCCAACAGGCTCGACAGGCGATTGCCAAGGCCAGGGAAGCATCGATGAAGGTACATTTAAATGCCTTATCGGCTCTGGCAATAGATAACCCAGTAAGGGCTACGGAGATCAGCGCGGCCACCGGGGAGGACCGGCTAAACAGAGCAATCGTCATGGCTGAGGAAGGTGATATTGACGAGTTGGAGAACGCTCTACAGCAATATGAGAGACTCTGCAGCTTTAACAGGGAAATATCAAGAACCGAACGCGAATTTGGCAGAGACATGTGTATTGAAGAGATTATTGCTCAGGTAACGTCAAAACACCTATCTATCCTGGATGAGGTAAAGGCTAAGGCTCCGGAACAGGCTCAACAGGCTATAGAGAGAGCACAAGAAATATCTATGAGCGAACTTGGCGATGCTCTTAAAGCCCTGGCCAGAGAAAACCCGTTAAAAGCTATGAAGATTAACCTGAGTGCAATGGAAGAAAGATTGAACAGGGTTGAAGGTTGGGAAGATGATGTTGAAGGATGGGAAACTGCCTTGAAGCAGTTTGAGGAAATGAACAGATTTGGCAAGGAAATCTCTGAAATTGGTCAGAGACTGGGTAAGGACGTAGCTCCCGTTGAAGGG
>CAZPYG010000481.1:0-2283 GCA_964590465.1 uncultured bacterium
GCTCGGAAGAAGGCGTTTTCTCAGTCTTATAATTTGTCTCGCAGTGGACGGTCAAACCCACGCCGGTCAATGGATGAGAAGTAGTGGCGAAATCATCAATATCATCTTAGAGGTCGAAGACTGGGTTCTGATTGTCTGCTACCGCTACCCTGTGGGATTCTTGAGAATCGATTTGCCCTCTGGTTTTGACATCACCCCACAGGGTCTAGCTTGCTTGAGGTAAGGCTTAGCCTATCGAGAACCGCTATGGTCAGGAAAGCTGAGCGGGCAGATAGTAGGCTTATGAATTGATTGAACTTTGGACACCCTAATTGGAATGTCACTGAAATAAGTGGAAATCAACCCTTGCAAATTGCCGAAAGCCCTGATCTGCCGTAGGGTGGGCGCTGCCGACCAATCTTAGTTCAGTGATATTCCACCCTAATTGCGCCAAGTTTAGTCAAGAAATGTAAAGAGTATGAAATATTTCCACACAAAAAATATCTTTAATATGCTTGCAATATAACCCATTGGCAATATTAAGTTGCTAGCATCGTGGCAGTTCGGGGTTTACAAATTGACACTCGTCTATTCCAGCTATAGAGAAGTATCTAAAACTCGCTTCTATAATGACTAGCAACGTACATGAAATTTTCGCCAGTATAAGAGCCAAGGCTGAGCACTTTAACCAGTCCTGGCAACAGTTTTCAACTGAGATATCAGGCCACCTGTCGGCTGCTTATGAGCCGGAACTGAAGGAGCTGACGGACAAATTAGATGCTGCATTGGAGACCCTACGGTATGAACTGGATAACCCAGTCCTTACTCTGGCGACTACAGGCACGACCAGCAGCGGCAAGAGTACGCTGGTGAACCTCTTATGCGGTGCGGAAATTATGCCCGTCGCCGTTAGTGAAATGAGTGCGGGTGCGGTCACTGTTGAATATAACGACCGAAAATCCCTAACCATTCATGAAACCCCTGGAGCCCTATGGGAGTGCGGCGAGTGGGAGCGCATTACCGATGACCAAATTTATCATCGTCTGCACGATGTGATGCTTCAGTACATTGAGGCCAGAGAGCATCATGCCGACCTGGCTTGTCCCCAAACCACCATCGGCTATCCTTCCCGGATATTCAAAGAGTCTTTGCTCGATCTACCCCAGGGCACCAAGGTCAAGATTCTGGATCTGCCAGGATTAGCCCATGTTGGGGATGAAGGCAACATGGCGGTGATTAAGCAATGCCGGGAAGCTCTGTGTTTGGTGACCTACAACAGCGCAGAAACTGATTCTAAAAAGGTCAAGAACCTTCTGCAAGAAGTAGTGGAGCAGGTGAAGGACCTGGGTGGTTCTCCAGCTCGAATGTTGTTTGTGCTCAATCGCATTGATGTATTTAGGGCCGATAGAAGCTGGCCTGAGTCTGAAGAACGCTTTACCAACAAAACCACCGAGGCCATTAGGGCAGAACTTACAGACCAACTGGGAGAATATACTCAGGAAATTCAAGACCTGCAAATTATCAAGCTCAGTACCTGGCCAGCCCTTTTGGCGCTACAGATTAGAAACCCAGACCCCATTGCCAGCACTGAGGCTTGCAAGAAAGCTGATAATCATTTCAACAGCCTGATTGATGACATCATAGAAGATTTGCCCCGAAAAGTTGAAAAGTGGAAGCAACATGACCGCAACCGGGTAGCAGATGCTCTATGGGAGCGCTCTTATGCTCTGACTTTTCAGCAGCATTTAGCTGAACATGTCAACCAACATTTTCCAAATCTGGTGATTCCGCAGATTCTAGAACGGTTTAGCGTTGCGGCTGGGAATGCGGTTGTGGAATGGAGTGTGCAGACGACATCTGCGATTCTTAACAGCACAAAAGAAAGATATTTGAAAGAACGCCAAGAGCTGCAAGAGACAAAAATACAGCTTCATAAGTTTTTGGAAAATAGTAGTTTTGAACTCAGTGAACCATTTAAAGATATAAAAAAAGATATAAACCAGAAGTTTGAGGAAGAATCAAATGCCAAGGATGCAGAGAGTTTCCTTGACGAGTTTATTACTTTTTTTCAGATAAGAATGAGTAATCTACGTGAACTATGTGAAAATGAAGACCCATTTTTTCAAAGCCTAGAATCATCTGAAGTTGCTGTTCCTTTTTGGGATTGGACAAGAAAAATTCCGAAAAAACTGGAAAGATGCTTGGAGCTAATTGCTGAATCCTTAGAAAAGGGAAAGATAGATCTAGATAAAAATAGAATTGGCAGTTGTTGGGGATGGCCCAATGAAGGCGTTATTAATTAAA
>CAZPYG010000482.1:0-2280 GCA_964590465.1 uncultured bacterium
GAAAGACCAGCGGTTTTTAATTTCCTTCTATCAGCAGCAGGCCCCGCATAGCCCCCTTGCTGTTGCCAAATTGATGGAGGCCTCCCTTGGAAATTACAACGATGCTGCCGTTGCGGCCAGCCAGGGACTGGTGCAGCTAGCGGCAGAGCTACTAAATGTAAATGACCTGTTGCCTTTGCTGAATTCCAGGGTTGTGGGGGTGCGGGTGAATGGGCTGAGTGCGGTCTCATCTTTATCCCAGCAAGCACCACTCTCAGCAGAGGACATCATCCAAATCTGCCGCCAGCTTCAGGGAGAGACGAATCCAACGGTTATTCGTCACTTTTGCGATCTGGGTACCCAGTGGATGAAACAGACCCAGACGGTGCTGCCGATACTGTTAACTACGCTGAACCCAATGCTGGAACGGACTGCGGCCCAAAAGACCCTGGAAGGAGGACTGGGCCGTTCGTTCATCCTGGCCCTGAAAGGTATTGCCCAGACGGCATCGGCTGAGGTGAGCCCTGAGCAGATCACCCAGGTGGTACGACGACTGCTGCTGAGCCTGTCGCTGATGCAGGTTAAAAGTGGAGAGGCCGAAATGATTGATCTGCTGTGTGCCCTGCATCGGCTTGATTCTACTGTTTTAACAAATGTGGTTGAGCAAGATTTCCCGGCATTAATGGAGCAAGACTGGTTTTGTAATATTTCCACAGTCATCAAAACGGCTCGAAAGCTGGAAGGCCCAGCCGCACCCCTGCTTGACGAAGTGATGCAACGCTACAGCAATCATGAACGAATGGTGGACCTGGCGCTAGAAGCTAAAGGCACCTGAAGGTAGCCTGCTGGATGGGGCTTATCCGTTAAGCTAGAGATGTGATTTCGGGGTGAGTATGCTTTCTGCCGATCAGCCCAGAATGTTGCAGACCGAGGCTGGGCCAGTGTCCCTGCCCCCCAACGACTTGCCGAGCGATGAACCCCCTTTGGAAAGTTATCTACACCTGCAGCAGATGATGCTGTTGCTGAACTGTCTGGACTGGCTCTGGCGCGATCGCCAGGATTACTTTGCCGCCGGTAATCTGAGTATCTACTACAGTGCCCGTAAGCTGAAATCAGAAGACTTTCGTGGGCCAGATTTCTTTGTGGTATTAGGTACGGAAAAGCGCCCCCGCAAGAGTTGGATGGTGTGGGAAGAAGAGGGACGCTATCCGAATGTGATTGTGGAGTTACTGTCAGATAGCACGGCAAAGAGTGACCGTGGCCTAAAAAAGGAAATCTATCAAACCATTTTCCGCACGCCAGAATATTTTTGGTTTAGTCCCGACACGCTCGAATTCCAGGGATTTATGCTGGAGCGGGGTATGTATCAGCCCATCCAACCCAATGATCGAGGGAATCTCTGGAGTGAGCAATTACAACTCTTTTTGGGCATATACGAAGGGCAACTCCGCTTTTTCTCCCCCGCAGGAGAACTCATTCCAACCCCTGCCGAAGCTGCCGAAGCCGAACACAATAGAGGGGAGAAACTGGCGGCCAAATTGCGAGAGTTGGGAGTTGAACCAGATCAGCTATGAATGTGGTCTTTGGCATAAACTAAGGGCGCTCGGGAGCTACAACAATGTTGTCACCGTTTCCAGGGATGGACCCCTACTTAGAAAATCCCGACCTGTGGCTGGAGGTGCATCACCTGCTCATCAGTCTGCTGGCCGAAACCCTAAACCCCCAATTACTGCCGATCTATCGAGTCGCTATTGAAAAGCGAGTATACCAACTCAGCGGAGAAGAGGCCCTGCTCATTGGAATACCGGATGTGACAGTCAGTCGGTCTAAAGCGGCTTCTACGACAGAAAGTCAGGTAGCGATTGCAGCCCCTTCGCCTCAACCTGTTTTGGTGATGGTGCCCATGCCCATAGAGGTGCAGGAAGGGTACTTAGAAGTGCGGGAAGTGGCCACTCAAGAGGTGGTGACGGTGATTGAAGTGCTGTCTCCTGCGAATAAACGACCTGGCCGGGGTAGAGACAGTTATTTGCAAAAGCGAGATCTGGTGTTGGGTAGCCATACCCATCTGGTGGAAGTTGATTTGTTACGTCAAGGCACCCCCATGCCCATGACCAGAGGCGGCCTGAATAGCCATTACCGAATTCTAGTCAGTCGCCAGGATCGTCGTCCCTATGCAGAACTGTATCCATTTTCAGTACGGGATCTAATTCCACCCTTCGCAGTGCCCCTTAAGCCTGAAAGCCAGGAACCGGTTGTAGAGCTGAAAGGGTTACTAGACAAGGTGATGGAACGCTCTGGTCT
>CAZPYG010000483.1:0-2273 GCA_964590465.1 uncultured bacterium
GGCCGGGTGAATACCTGGCCGGGGTGCCCGCCTTTGACGGTCGCCGGTATTCCGCAAACGCCGTTGCTTTAGACTCCCTCCAGGTACTATTTATTCCCCGTAATCCCTTCCTGGAGTTATTGCGACAAGATCCGACGTTATCGTTTAACTTACTGACGATTTTCTCCCATCACCTGCGCCGTTTTGCACAATTGATTGAAACTTTATCCCTGAAGGAAGTGTCTGGGAGAATCGCCACCTACCTCTTACTGCTCAGCCACCAGTCCGGCCATCGCGAGGTCGTAGAGTTGGCGATCACCAAGGCACAACTGGCGGCCTTTATCGGCACCGTTCCTGAAACCCTGTCTCGGGTGTTGCAGAAAATGGGGCGGGATGGCCTGCTGAAGCTGGATGGAAACACCATCACCATTCTAGATTTTCAGGCATTAAAAGCGCTGGCAGGGTGCCGCTCACCTCGGGTGATGTTTTAGGGGATCTCCAGAAAGAAACTGACCCTGGAACGAAAGGCACTGGCCAGCGTGGGCAGTGATTTTCCGCCCTAAGACTCTCCCTGCACTATCAATACCGAACAGTGGACATGGTGCAAGACGTAGTTGCTTACGCTGCCGAGCAATACTTCAGATACCCCTCCTAAACCGCGCCGCCCCAGGATGATTAAGTCGGCCTCCCATTCCTGGGCGAAGTCCCGGATTTTGGGACCAGGATGGCCGATGGCACAACGGGACTGCACAGGAATATTGTGCTCCTGAGCCTTCTTGACATACTGCTTCAGCCAGTCTCGAATGTCGTTGAGCTGGTCTTGCATTTGCTCCTGCTGAAACTTGGCAACTGCTCCAGACAGGTCGGTTTCCATCTCAATGGCATCAAACGTGCCCAAGCCCATGTGATAGTCCCAATCTAAGACATGGAACAGCATCAGCTGGCTCTCATTGTCCAGAGCGGTTTTCATAGCCTTAGCAAAGACATTTTCAACCTGCTGAGACTGATCTAGGGGGACCAAGATTTTGTTAAACATCATATTCTCCTTACCGATAAGTCGACGTTACGGATCAGTACTGCTGGTCATTTGTGCTGTTCAGGAAATGATTCAAATTAATAATTACGAGTCTGTAGTCTCTCTGGCCGCAATGGGGCTACGGTGGGCGGTAAGACATACAACAGCAACAGGTTGGTCGTGGGAAAGCTGGCGAAACCACTTCGGCAGGACCCAACGCCATCCTCCAAACCCTAACAAAATTCGCGGCAGACTCAGATTTCGGGCTGCTGAAGCATGTCCAGTGCGAAATTCCAGGGCACTGCGCACGTCAATCAAGAGAGGGGCATCGGGCAATTGGGTGAATTCCGTAGGAGACAGATCAACCACTGTTGGAGCAGAAGAAGATACTTGAGGCATACACTATTTTTTGTGGGAGTGGACATGAAATGGAATACGACTCTCCATCGCTATGCCTGAAGAGTGAGCATATTCTGAACCTGGCTTTAATATAACTAAATAGTCATTTAGTTGCAAAAGGTGTTGCTTCCTAGTGTTTATCGTCTCTCTAACCCGAAGTCATTCCAGAGTATTCGTTACGGATGTCCCCTGGTTAGCGCCCATAATCATGGGAATCCCGATGACAACGCGCACCCCCCCTGCCACCAGTGACACTGTTCCTCAGCAGCCAACAAATCTGATGAGCCGCGAACCATGTGCATTGAAAAGGGTGGTTGACTAATGTAGTTGACATAGGCGGCTTCCAGATAGGGGCGATAGTCATTGCGCCCGGCCACATAGGTTTGGGCAAAAGCCACTAACAGGGCTGAGTAATTACTTCTCAACCATGCTTTCGACAGCTCCAGGTCTAAATCATCTTCAATGGAGTAAACGAACTGCATTAAAGTGCGGGTTGTCCCTTCACTGTGGGCCTTTTGATCGACTAATAAAAAATATTTTTCTGGGGTGGTTAACCAACTAAAGGTATCTGCCTGCTCTGGAATTAAGGGGGTGACAAAATCGAATGCTCCCCCGGCAATCACCGTAGGAACCTGAATGTGAGCCGTACCGCTCTGGCCGAATAAATTACTGACGGTGTTAAAGGCCATCACCAGTTTAATCCGCTCATCCTTTAACGCTCCCTGGCTCAGCAGTGCCACATCCGCTGGGGAGTCTGCTAGCTCTAGGGCCCGACACTGCAATAGCCTGGACAGGTTGGCTGCAAACTTTGCGTCGGGGGTGCACTGCTGCTGCAGCCAGTCAAAATCCACCGTGGCCCCAGCGTTGACCATGACGGTAT
>CAZPYG010000484.1:0-2270 GCA_964590465.1 uncultured bacterium
GGGGTAAGTAGCTTAGCTTCTGTAGGTGTCTTACCATGTTAGCCAGTTTTATCTTTTGGTTATTGCTGGTACCCTTCTTAATTGCCTTTCTTCTGGGTATTGTCATCTCCTCGATTACTCCATCCACCCCGGCAGATACCTGATGGCAAAATCGTCCCCAATGGAGATAGCATCCTGGAAATCGTCTGGATCCTCAAAATGATGAATCCAGGAGCCGCCGAAGCCTTCGTCGATCAGTACATCAGATAGCGAACTCGGCCCCATCTGGAGTGCCTGAATCTTCTGCACCTGGGGCACCGTCCCTCGGGCAGACTGCTCAATTATAGGTGGGCCCATTCCCTGCACATCCTGCTGAAACCGGGCATACGGTCCCTGGTGCAGCAACGCCGCCACAGACTCCCCTGATTCTCCGGCCCCCATCACCGCCGCCGTCACCTTCTGATCCAGCTGAATCGCCGGTAAGTCACTGCTCACATAGTCCCGATAGAGATCGGGGTAGCTCTGAATTTTTCCCGCCACCGAGCAGGCGTATTCCAGGTAGCGCTGCTGCTGAAGGCTGTCCACGATCGTCTGGGCGTACTGGAGCAGTTTGGGCAAAACCGCTTTCTTCTTCTCGTCAGACAAGCCCAATATCTGCTGCTAGGTGAACGGCCCCTGGGCCAGCAGCTGAATCACCTGGCGCGGCGACTTGTCAGTTTGTAGGGCAGCTCTAGCCACCTCCTGATCTAACCCCTAGGCCGACGTGGAGTGATCGCTGTAGGGGGTGTAGAGGCTTGCGTTGTCCTTGGCAAACTTAAGCGAAGCCCTCGCCAGCGCCAGGTATGCTGACGCGATCAGTTGTCCTTTCTCGTTCTCAGGCTCCTTCGGCAACTGTGGCTCGGTCATAGGAAATCTGCAACCTCATCGAGCAAAGCCACATCCTGAACCAGGGGACTCAGCGCCTGGGTTGCGATGCTGGCAGGCACAACGGTAGATGAATCCTCCGCTGATTTCGGGGCACCCACCCATTCAGCAACAGCTTGGTTAGTTGGGCCAGTGCCCAAGCCAAATTTTTCCCTCAAATGCTGAATCTGAGCTTCCATCTGCCACATGGACTACTGGGCCATGTCTTTCAGTTCAGCCTCAGAATAGTTTCCGCTGTGTCGGTAGGTGAAGGATAGCCAGAAGGCACGGGTCGCTGTGGCTGCTTTCTCTTTGCCGTTGTAGTTGTCATGGATGAGCCAAGAGTAGGTAATGCCTTCGGGAGAAGTGCGATCGGACTCAAAGATGAAGCCCACTCAAGGTTTATTTTGGGAAGAGCCGTTGGAGGATAACGCAAAAGGCCTTCTAGGCATGATTGACGTCCTACTCGCTGTACTGGTAACCGTCTCAACTGAAGCACCCTTGAGGAAACTGTAGCCTAGTACAGCGGAAACAATGCTGGCGTTTCAGAGACCCCACCAAAACACCTACAGGTAGGGCTGATTCGCTGCTGAAGCTGCTGGGAGACACTGTAGTTACGCTGCTGACGGTTGCGATGATCGAAGACGGCCCTTGGGCCATCGCCCAATCCTCTGATCACCAAAATAGGGCAGTATAAATGCGATCGATAGCTCCACTTGCGGACGAACCGTCTACCGCTCCTAAAGATGTCCAACAATGCTCAAACATATCTAAAAGCTATGGTTTCGGCACATTATTGAGATAAGGACTGAGATAAAAACCGATTTCTAGATTGAATTGAGCATTAAAATTGCTTTCTGACAAGGCTTTCAAAAGTATGACCGCCCGATTCGTAAGCAGTTCCTCTACCTATATCCAGAGATAAAGGGGCTTATCTGGCGCTAGTTTGGGTGTAATAGCCTGGTTTACTTACACCCAAACCAACAGCTCAGTCGGTTAGCCAGGCCTTAACGGCTCATCACGAGGGACTCTCGTCAAATCTCGGGCACTTGGAACCGTGCCAGGGTACCCGCATAGTGCTTCATGATGATTTCTGGAGAGTTGCCGACCCATTTGGCGACCTGCGACACACTGATGCCTTCTTCCAGACAGTGAGTAATAAACGTATGTCTAGCCTGGTAAGGCTTTCGGTAGCGAATGCCGAGTTCCTCCAAGACGGCTGACCACCCGCGATTGCGAAAATTGTGGAAGTTTAGAAACTGCCCCTCGGATGACGGAAAGACTAAGTCGCTCCGCTTCGATTGGGGCGGTCGATGATTGGTCAATAGCTGTCGGAGTTGTTTATTGATGGGAAACTTCCGCTTCAGTTGCGTTTTGAGCCCATCCTT
>CAZPYG010000485.1:0-2266 GCA_964590465.1 uncultured bacterium
GTAGTCTACCGCTTTGCTCAGTAAATCATGTGCAGGTCGCGGTGGGTTTCCCAGGCTTCGGGCCGGTTGCAGGCTTCAATGCGTTCAACACAGTGGTTGCAGAGCCCCACAATTAGCAGACTGTCTTCTGCGGTTAAGATTTGCTCCAGCTGCCAGCGCAGTTGCTCCCGATCCCGCTGGTTAAGCCGTACTCGCACGATGGAATATTGCAGAGTCTCGCCGTAGCCCTTGAGCAACTTGTAAGCCTTGCGCCACCGTTTGGGCTCTCGAATGTCGTAGCAGATCAGATAGTAGTGTTTGGGTTCAGCCATTTTGAATAATTTTAGATTTTAGATTTTGGCTCGTTCTCCCCATCCCCCCACCTCCCCACTCCTAACGCAGCACCAGCTGAGCAAACAACCCTCCTTCGCCGAGCCATTCTTTTTCCAGCAGCCGTACTTCCAGTTCCATCAGCCGACGGTAGGTGAGGGAATGCTGAACGACGGGGTGTTTCCAGGTTTCTTCTTTGCGGCGTTCGTACATACCAATGAACTTACGCCGTCCAGAATCGTTGAGCCAGACCTGCTCGCCGGTAATGTCAAAATCGGTGTCTGGGTCCCACTGGTTACGATTGATGGCGGCCATGATGGGCATGTCGACCAGGGGCACCCGAAAAATTTCCATCAGGTCAAGGGCCAGGGGTGGGGCCTGCCGTTGGGGCTGATGGTAAAAGCCCAGGGAAGGTTCTAAACCTACGGTCAGAATGGCGTTCATAATATCTTTCAGCAGCAGGGCGTAGCCAAAGCCCAGCATGGCATTGAAGCGATCTTTCGGTGGGCGGCGGTTGCGGCCTGAGAACTGGAACGCTGAGGCGGTGTTGTCGGCGATGAGTTGGGGCAGGGCTTTGAAGTAGATGGCGGCCAGGTTGCCTTCCAGACCCAGCAGCGAACTGAGGGATTCGGCTTTGGGCACTTGTGTGAGGGTACGCTGCATCTGCTCGATGGCATCAGCCAGGGCAGGGTTAGAAGTCGGGGAATTGCGCTGTCCTCGCATTAGAAATTTGCGCTGGCTTTGCCCCCGGCAGGTCACCAGTTGCCGAGCCAGTTGCAGGCACTGGTCGGGTCGGGTGAGGCCCTGGTACTGCTGAATTCGCCGTTGCACGTTGCCCTGGCGGGTGTCGAAGCTGCCGATGTAGCGCCCCCGGCCTGAAATGAAATGGACGCCAATACTCTGGTCGGCACAAAAGTACATCGCCTGGGTTGAAATCTGCACATAGCCATGGAGCACCAGTTGCCCAACCTGGCGGGAGGGGAGCAGACTGGTGGTGCCGTCTCGTTTGGAGATTTTGATTTGCTCTCCACTTTTGCCGATGGAGGTTCCGGCCTCGGTGACGTGGATAATCTGCCGTTCGTCATCCTGGGGAAACAGGCGTAAGGGCTGCTCGCTGTTCCCCTGGGTCAGGCGGGTGGCTTCCGGCAGGCAGGCTTCTGCGACGGAACAACGGGTACAGAGGTTTTCGTTGGTGGTGACGGGGGGACGAGTGGTGGATATCTGGAGCTGTTGGGCCTGGGCGATCGCAGCCTTCACCTCTTCACGAGCTGATGCATCCAGCAGCACATGTACCAGCACGTTGTCGGCATGGTAGCGAATTCGCCCCTCGGGTACGACTTTGCCCAGTTCAGCTTCGAGCAGGAGGGCGTAGGCTAAGACCTGGATGCGGTCTCCGGGCCAGGCTTGAGCTTCGTTGTTGTTGCCTCGAAAGCATCGTCCTTTTTTGTGTTCGTAGGGGATGACCTGGCCAGATTCTGTTTTCAAGGCATCGACTTTGCCACAAATGCCCAAGTCAGTGTTTTCTAAAACATAGTGATCCCAGGCGTCGCCCCCGTCTCGTTCCAGTTCGGTATGGAGCCGCAGGCCGGAATAGACTTCGGCATTGGGGGTATGGATACCCTCAACTTCTTGCAGATAGAACTGCCTTGGGCAGTAGAACAGGGCCTGTAGGGCGCTGACGTTGATGATAGTTTGGTGCTGAATTGTAGAGCTGGGAGTGTTCATAGTTGCGGAAGACTGAAGAGCTTATCGGTTTACTGCCCCATGGGGTAGGGAGAGGCAGCGATGCAACTGTTTAACCCTGTAATTTCAGTAATCCCACAGGGGAGCGGAAGTTTGTCGGAGATATTACGGCAATTTAGAACACCATACAGGTGTACGTCCCAGGAATTGTTGAGATACGAATGAACTAAAAGGCAGTTTTGGTGCTGTCAAAAAAGGAAACGGGAATTTTGTG
>CAZPYG010000486.1:0-2266 GCA_964590465.1 uncultured bacterium
TTACCAAAGTGACTCAAGGCCAGGTAAACCAGCAGGTCATTGCGGCGTTTGTCTGCGATCGCATCCCATTCCCCCGCATCCGTCGCCTGTAGAATGATGTTGAAGGCGCGTTTCAGGCTGCCGAATTTCTCGTGGATGGGCGCACAGCCGTGCGCCCCTACCCAGTCCTGGGCAACTTCTTCGGTGGTAGGTAACCGGCCCCGGTCGGTGTAGAAGTCCATCAGGGGTTGCAGCAGCTCCCGGTATTCCTCGAACTTGTTGACCTTGATGCGAATGCGGGGAGCCGTAGCGCGAGAACGGAAGCGGGAGGCTCGGAAGGTTTCGGCCTGGGCCTCATCCCGGAAGACGAAGTAAATCCCAAGGGCTACGGGAATGGAATCCACCCCCAGCAATTGGTCGATATAGACTTTTAGCTCTTCCTGCTCAAAATATTTCTGAAAGGTATTGCGGCTGGTGATAATGCCGTCGCCATAGGCAATCACCCCTCGGGTGCGGTCATCAATTAGCACCTGGGCCGCAACAATCAGCACTTTTTGGGCCAGGTTCCAGGCGTTGATCAGGGCTTCCCGGCGCTCGGCGGTGTCTTCAATAACGTTAATGACGTAGCCGATATTGACCACATCGGCAGGGGCATGGGGCACATCGGGACGGAAGTAGGGGTCCCAGCCGGAGCTTATAAGCCCCATGCGGTGGATGTACTCGATGTCGGCTCCATGCCCGCAGCCGTAGTCAAAGTAGGTGGTCTCTGGAGGAAAGAACCCAGCTTCAACGGCCAGACGCACCGGTTTTGAGGCCGTGACGCGGGCAATTGCCGCTTTATGCCGCTGAATCGTCGGGGCCGGTTTCAACCCTGCCCCTGACCCAGCCAGGGGACAGGCGAGGGCGTGATCGTGGATTTCGATATTCTTTTGGATAAGGCGTTTTTCCCAGGCATTCCGGAAGCCGATACCTCGGGAGTCATCGAGCAGGCCCAGCACTTCTTCCTGCTGGGTCAGCCAGGCAAAGGTGGGGTAGAGGGGATTGTCTGTAGCAATAAACGTTTCCTTCCGGTGCAGGACTGGAGGATTATCGGTTGTGCTGTAGTCTCGCTCGCTGGCCTTGAGACTGTTGAGATTGACCTGAATACTGCTTTGAAGGGCAGGATGGGCTTCTGTCTCGAAGTCCGGGTAAAACAGGTAGGCGATTTGCGGCTTGTGGAGGCTGAACTTAATAATTGTCGCCTTTTCGACTTGAGCAGTTACCTGTCTAGCGAGTTGCTCCAATTCTTGCAGGGTGGGGTCCAAATGCTCAAGGGCTGACGCATGGACGTAAAGCGCATCAGGCAGGCGTTTTCCCACGGAGCTGCGCTGGCATAGCTCAACATAGGATTGCGACTGGGTGGATACACGCGCCATGAATCGCTGAAAAACCGAGGACCTTACCGTAATGTTCCTCATCCTACCGAAACCTGGGGGATGCAAACCTACCCACCCCTGTTAAGGTGGCCGACTAATGCAGGAGCCATAGGGTGGACACTGCCACCTCTGTCAAGGTGTGTCTAAGCCGAATCTGCGACCACTGTAGGATGCGTTATCGGCCCACTAACCTGCGCCAAAGTCCCACAAACTCTAACGTTGGGCCGTAACGCATCGCTTCCGATATTGAGCTTCCTGCCTGACGCAAACGGTGCGTTCCGGCCAGGGCAGAATAGTTTGCCCCATCGCAGGATGGGCCTGAGGCCGGGACACACCCTACCCATAATCAAGCTTTTGGCGAGTTCGATGGAAGAAACTTCCTCCTTTTTGGACCACCTTGACAGGGGCGGGAGGCAAATCTACAGTTGCAGCGGTTTCTATGCCGTGATTAACCCACCCCTACTCTGCTTCGACAAGCTCAGCACAGGCCTCCCAGGAGGGGATATTGTGGCGAGTTTCTGGTGGTTTCAACTTATCCTGACCTCAGGTTATGTAGTGTCTCTATACGGATGCGAACTCTACCTGTAGAGTCGTATAAGAATTATTCGGGCGAATTGTTCTGGGTTCAGCAACCAGGTTGAAATATCCCTAAACTTCGGTTTGGAGAATGAGCCGGAGCATCGCCATAATGGGGTAATACAATTGATCTGATCTCAAATGGCGAAAATGGCGAAATCATCTGTCAAAGAAAAGCCAAAAACTACAGCGGTCTTCGCCCGCCACGAAACCTTTCATCCCCGGTTTGGCTGGCTAAAGAAGGGCTATGACCTGGCGCTGGAGGATGCCGAAATTTTCTTGAGAGATGATGCCCC
>CAZPYG010000487.1:0-2251 GCA_964590465.1 uncultured bacterium
ACCGCATTGTTATTTACTTCCAGATCTAAGCGCGAGGCCGCTGAAACATAAAGATAGCCACCTAAAGTCTTTTGAGTTGCAGACTCAGTAGCGATTCCTGCAGCTCTCAAATTCAGAGGATTTGGCCGGTCTACCGACTTAACCAAACCAGCCTGGGCAAACAGAGGAGCAACCTGTTCAATTTCTCGGATTTGGCTTAGGATTCTTCCAACCGTTCCTGGTAGATGGATTTGCGACTGAATGGCCAAAGACTGTGCTAGAGACCGGCTTTGATGCTGAAATGTTGTCGTCATTGGGCTAAAGCCTCCAGTGCTTCGGCAAAGTGGGCATATTGGCTTTCCACCAGAAGTTGGCGACCAGCCTCAGTCAGATGCGATTTTTCGACCAAACCATGCAACTCTAAATCATGAAGACAATGGGTAGCTTTAGCCGCATCTAGGGAGAGGATTGGAGAGGATTGTAGCCTCTCTAACGCCTCTTCATCGGAACTGAAATGGGCCGTGATTAGATGCAGCAATAAGGTGAAATGGTCTTCGGAAGGCTCAAACTCAGGTTCTTCAAGAACAGGCTCGTCTTCTCTTCTAAAGCCACCAGTAAGGCTAGCTAATTCGTGTAGCCACGATCTCAGAGCGTCTACCGCATCCAGCACGAATAGAGACCATAGAGGTAAACAGGTGATCGCAAAAATGCCTGAATGTGGATGACTTCTGTAGTATGCCGTACACAAACTCTGATCATCCCAGGTTCCTCCCAGGGCTTGAGCTACCTGCATCTGTCCGTCAAGCTCAAACTGTATCTCCGGAGCTAAGGTATTTAGAAACTCATTGTCCTTCTTCGTGACTGATGTCAGCCGACGTTTTGCAGCCCATTCTTTTGGAGCTGAACATCCCATAGATTTGTAGGGAGGAATTAAGAGCAGCACTCGACCAGGTTCCTGCGACCAGGTCACCCATTGCTGTTGAACCGCTTCGGAGGCTTCCTGAAAGTCCGAGCCGAAAAGGATACAAATGCCTTGCCCGCTCGGGATCTGCTCTGATGGTTGCGCCTCTACCGTATTCTTCAGAATTCGGCCTCGTCTGTGGTTAGCTAGCGTTCCTCCTAGCCAAACTCTACTGCTTGAGTTCAGAGTTAATGGTTCATTCATACCTTAGCCCCCCAATCGATAGGTCCGGACAAGGAGACGCTCGCGAACGAGATGCTGTTCTTCTTCAGGGCTAAGGTCTGGATCTTGTCCGTCTTCCACTAGCTCAACAATTCGCCGCCAGCGGTCAAAGGTTACTACCCCACCTAAAAGGGTGTTCCCCGCCTTTATCCAGGAGGTCTTTCTCTTTTCTACTTCAGCTAAGGCTGCTTTTAGGCTGCCGGTATTTTCGAGGTCCATACGAGTGAGAGAGGCACGCGGCTGCTGTCCTTTTGCCTGTAAAAGCTGATTCAGGCCGTGTTCAATTGTTTGAATCTCTGTCTGATTTAGTAGATTCGTAATAAAACCATTAACCTCATTTTCTAGGGTTAAGATTTGGCCTCTTAGTTGAGTCAGCTGTTGCTTCGGCGCGTTCAATAAGTTGTCCGCAGCTTTCATCAGTGGCTGAAAGTTTCCCTGTTTCGCTGGTCGATCATAGTTTGGATCTTCTCGGAGAATCTCGACTTCATCTTCCTGAATGGCTGCCAAGCTATCTTCAATGAAGCCTGGCCTAAGCTTTAACTGTTGAAAACTGTCAACCTCTTCTGGATATTTGAAGGTAGATGGAGGATCCTCCAAAACCTGATCCAGCTTATTTAAGCGAATCTTTGCATCCTCTAATTGCTCTTGAAGGTTTTCGTACCCCTTCTTAAAGCGACGAAAACCGCCAATGATTTGGCCATCAATTTCTTCAAAAGAAATCTTTGCAGGAACGGTGCTCTCTATATCTAGGCCAACCTCTCGGCTGAGCTGAGCCAATCGATTCATAGCTTCGGCGATACGCAGATCCTTCAGGCACTGACCGAGGGCACTGGCATCAGTCATCTGCAGCTCTGCGGTGCTCCCGAGGGGAGTACTGACCTTAATCGCGCCTTCGAGGATATGGCGAATCTTTTCGAGCGATAGAATGAATAACTGTGTTGGGAAATGAGTGAGGCTCTTAGCCTGTGTCCTCATTTCACCTTCTAAAGAAAATATCTGGGTATAAATTTCATCGCGGATAGCCAGGACTCTATCGCAGAAAAGTTCTGCTCGTCTAATACGACGCCAAAGAGGATCATCTTCATTTCT
>CAZPYG010000488.1:0-2249 GCA_964590465.1 uncultured bacterium
CCTTCTGCCGCAGTTGGTTCATCATGGCTTCCGAGATATCCACCCCGGTGTAGGCATAGCCCCGCTCAACCATGGGCAGGGCAATCCGTCCGGTGCCAATTCCGGCTTCAAAGAAGTGAGTGTCTGGAGTGGTCCGGCCCAGGCGCAAAATTTGTGCGGTTATCTGCTCCGCAATCTCTGGCGGTAACGAGCGGGTTTCGTCGTAGCGGTCGGCAATGCGGTCGAACGAGATCGCCATGGGTACTCGACTCCAAGCATCGAGAGCTGGTTAGGGTCAATATCTTAAACTAAGGTTAACTCGAGATAGTCAATGAGCTGGGTTAACGATCCACCTATCCCTGAATCAGGGAACACTGCATTGAGGCGAGGTCGAAACGTGACCGGCATCCATGAATAATTCTCAAGCATTAGACAACTCAGAGCGGCTACCCAATTCACAACAGGTCAACGTCGCCGCCCTGGCCCGACTCTTTGGCGATACCACCAACTCTTACAAGTTTCTGTTCTTCCAGTTGTTGCTAGACATCCTCAAACGGCGGCATTTCGACGTCACTACGCCCATCAGCTTTCAGGAGCTGATCGTAGAAATGCTGGCTAACGCCTGGTACCCGCATTCCTTTTTCAAACTATCTTTCGGCGCACAAGACAAGGTGGCTCAAAAACTCGATTCTCTGGAGCTAGAAATCACAGAGCCCATTATCCAGTTAAAAAACACAGACAAGACCCTGCTGCGAGAGGCAATTTCCACTCAAAACCTTAAGGATGTGGTTTCCCACTTACGGCGATACGTCCCCTTCCGGCTGATTATCCCGTTTGTGGAGCATGACCTCGGGGATGTCAGTTGAGGCAAAGGTAACCAGCTTGACATGGCCATGCCTGCGATTGCAGATCGTTGCTTTTCAACTCGCAAGCCATTATATAAATTCGATTCAACCCAATATAAAGACTGCCAAGGCCATTCTTGTTCATCCCGACTGGGCCAGCTATGTAGAACAGCACTTTGCCGTTGTTCGAGGTTGGGCCGCCTGGGAATGGCTGACCTACATGCAGAAGCGAAACCCCAGCACTCCAGCCATCGCCAATAAGCTGTTCATGCCGACAAAGCGTGATTCCCTCAGTAAGCAAACTGAATACTGGAAAGTAGTCATGCGGTCCCAGGAATTGCACTGCATTTACTCTCATCAGCAGATTGACCCGGAGCGCTTTTCACTCGACCATTACCTGCCCTGGTCATTTGTAGCCCACAACCAGCTGTGGAATTTGATTCCTACAGTGCCCGAGGTGAACTCAGCCAAATCCAACCACCTGCCCGCAGACAAGTACAAGTACTTTGAACGGTTTGTTGCTCTTCAGCATCAAGGGCTTACCCTGTCCCACCATGTCTTACCGGAAGGGAAGTGGTCGAAGCAAGTGGAGCCCTACGTCAGCGATCTGGGGTTTAGCAATCAAGAAGACTTACTGGTGCTGGAAAAGCTCGGTAATGCCTACGAGCAGGTCCTGAAGCCCTTAGTGTTGTTAGCCGCGAATCAAGGCTTTAGTATAGATTGGCAAATAATAAACTAAATGCCAACGCACCACTTAAGCGCTCAAAGTTCAGTGAGCAGAGATAAACGAGTTCAGGATTTGAGAATTAAACGATGGGTAAAATGGGAGCCACTATTGGCTATATTTTAGGGTTAATAGCCACAGGTTTTTTATTTTGGTCATGCTTTTCCATTGGTAGTTCTCCTCAACTTAATATTCTCTTTCTTTTCTCGGGAGGCCTTATCGGTTGGATACTGGGGATATTAATTACCCCAATATCTAAGGCTGAGAGGGCGAAGTTCTCTGAGTTTGGAAAAGCAATCGCAACCTTTCTGTCTGGCTTCTTACTCGCCAAAGTGGAAAGGATTTTTGAGCTTTCCATTCAGGACGAAAGTGATATATCAGAAGTTTTTATTGGCCGGTCCTTACTCGTTCTTATCTCCTTTTCACTTGGATTATTGTTTACCTTTATTTGGCGTTCATACGTATCGACGGAAAGCAAGTAAACATAGCGATACGAATTTGGCGTTCATTTGCTAGAAACAGTTGGCTCTCTTTAACTCACTTTTTGTTGAAGCAGAGCTATTACTGAGCACTCTCGGTGAACTTTATGCAATGAAGCATTCAGCCATAAAACTTCATCAAAATATCCTCAAGTTGGAGGAGTTAATCACCTCTAGCTTTTGCTAGATATGCTTTTGAGCACTTTTAACTTATGTATCGTT
>CAZPYG010000489.1:0-2235 GCA_964590465.1 uncultured bacterium
GACGGCTTGTAACAAGAGTTCCATCGTACTTCCTCCATTTACGAGTAAAAGAAGAACTACCATGAAGACATGTATACATGTTTTCATGGTAGCAAGGGTTATTGGCAACGCTTAAAATCTTTGCGTTGTCAGTTATCTTTAACTTTGCCGTCAAACATCCGAGTTCCGTCTGAGCTTTATGAGAAGTTAAGGGATATCAGTACTTCTTTAGTAGGGGAGTATCAAAGCGCAGCTCCATCCATTCAGGATGTTGCTAGCGTTGCGCTCAAGCGTTTTTTGGAGGAGTGGGCTTCGGGGTCAGGGGAGACGCGAAACGCCATTTTGGCAGAGTTATTGGAAAGCCGTCGCCAGTCTCGGGCAAGAATGGGGCCTTCCTCAGGGAAACCCAAGGTGTCTGAAGATGAGTGAACATCACTTTCGTGCTTCAGATTCAAATATCTAGCGTACGTCCTGAAATCAAAGACGCCAAAGCGTTCATTTTAGGGCAAGTAAAGTCCTGGCAATGGAGTTGAGCGTGTTACTCAACTTTTGGGAAATACTTCACCAGCATCTTCATAGATTCACCGGGTTGGGTTCTTAACGGACGCTCTGGCGTAGGTGCTGGCATGAAGTCAGTCCACTCGAAAATCTCGGCGAACCCACACAGGTGGAGCATCTGAACAATCGACTGAATTGCCTGGCGGGAACCGATCACCAGAATCTTCACAGGTTCCCGGTCTGGCTTGGGGAAGTTCCCCAACTTCTGCCTGATTTCAACACTGACCAGAACCTCAGGTTCGGTATCACTCAACCTGGAATCAACGAAAGCAGTCGGGGTTAACACAGGTGAAACCTCAATTGGGTCTGTCCTTTTATATTAGTCTCCACATATGATCACGTCAACACATATGGACGCGCATGGCTGTGCCTCCTCTGAAATGATGAGGACATGGGCAAAGCAGGCTACATTCTTAAGCAAGTGTTAGATCAGTACGGCATCACCCAGTACCGATTTGCTGCGACCATGGGCGTCGAACGCAACAGTGTCTATCGCTGGTGTAAGGGCAAAATCGATCCAACCGGCGACACCATTATCGAAATTGTGCAGGTGCTGAAAACGATGAATGAGGAAGCTGCTGCTGACTTCGTTCAACAGTATCTGGTTAGCGAGCTTGAGGAATAGTTGGTGGACTCAATAGACTGTCAGTTCATCTCGTTTGCGGCGTCAGTCTGTAAATGAGTGACGTCATTCAAACACAGTAAATTGAACTGCTTGCCCCTCACCTCAAAGATTGAGACTGAAGCATTCGCCAGGTCATACTGAAAGCTGGTTTCCTTCGGTTCTTCCAGCAATAAGGGGATTAAGGCTCGAAGCAGGCCCCCATGGGCAACCACAGCAACCGTCTCAGTCAGCCCCTGCCATTCCTGGACATATCTCTGTAATCGCTGCTCCATCTGCTGCCAGGACTCTCCATTCGGCGGCACAAACGTAAATCGTTCCTCCAGGGTCATCGGCTTCAACCGTCCATGAATCTGTTCCCAGGGCTCTCCTGCCCACAGGCCCCAGTCTCGCTCCCTCAGAGCTTCCACCTGCCGGACGTGCAGATCCAAACCACCCGCCAAAATTTCAGCTGTCTCCAGTGCCCTGATCTCCGGTGAACTCATCAACCGTTTGACCTGATGAGCTTTACAGACGGGCACCAGACTGGCCACCTGGGCTTTCCCCACCTCGTCCAAACCCGTTGCATCCGCTCGCCCATGAACTAACCCCTGACAGTTAACTGTCGTCTGCCCATGCCGAATCAGCAAGACTTTAGGATGCATAGATACTCTTAACCCATCTGCTCATCCTCAAAGTTCTAACCCCTTCGAGAGGTTAGGCGACCTCTGAGACTGTCCCAACTGCAGCGACTGAATTGCCTGCACCTGAGCCACCGTACCACTGGCATACTGCTCAATCGTCTGAGTCGGCACATGCTTCACATCCAGCTGAAACCGAGCATAAGGCCCCTGCTGCAGAAGCTGAGACACCGCATTCGCATTTTCCCCGGCACCCAGAGCTGCCGCTGTCACCTTTTGATCCAGTTGAATCGCCGAGAGGTCACTGCCGACATATTCTCGGTACAGATCCGGGTAGCTTTGAATCGTTCCCGTGACGGCACAGGCGTATTCCAAATACCGCTGCTGCTGAACCGAGTTGACCACCGTTTGGGCGTACTGCAGCAATCCAGGAATCGCGGCTTTCTTCTCCTCAGC
>CAZPYG010000490.1:0-2229 GCA_964590465.1 uncultured bacterium
ATGATTGTACAAATTTATAACTTTGTCACCATAAACAATCTCCTCTTCCCCCATGGGTTTGGGCGTTTTGCGGCCCCATTTTCTTCTCGATGACTTTATTGTTCTACTTTTGAAAGTTTTATGGATGAGGCGATTAATGTCGGAAACGCCGTGAACTTGAGCTCTTACAGGTGACAGGATCTGCCAGTTTTCAACAGACTTCGCAATGCCTAGATTAAAATAGACACTTCCTTTGAAGAGTGTTCCACCCAAACTAAGGTCAAAACCATTCATGTCTTCAGTGCTTTCGAGCTCAAGCTCTTCAACTAGGATTTTAAGCAACTGGTCACCAAACTCCTCAGGAGTTTCCCAAGACTCAAAGCGGATAAACTCCGTTGCCTCTGGTTGAGCAAGGGTTTCAAAAATTTGATCTTCTCCCGGAGCTAAAGAACGCCCTCTAAACCAGTTAGCAAGCTGCAAATCAGCTCTGCTCTCACCTTTCTGTCGCCTGAGGATAGTCAACTCAGCATAACCGGGTGATACGCAGGGAAAGCGAGTTTCAACGTCATCAACCTCGAGCTTTGAAACAATATCTACAAAGGGCCTGCCTGGACCGATTGGGGGTAACTGTCTTGGGTCTCCAACCAGGATCAGCCGCTTAACGCTCTTGAGAGCATCAAACAGAGCTGCCAACATTTCCTCTGTCAGCATTGAGGCTTCGTCAACAATGACAGTGTCTGCAGTATCGAGGGGAGGATCAGGAGAAAGCTGATATCTAAAAGTCTGCGGGTCATAACGGCCACAGCCATTTAGAAATTGAGCGATGGTATAAGCCCTTAATTTGGTGGACTGGGCCATCTTGACACTGGCTTTACCGGTTGGTGCGAGCAGTAGTACGCCTCCGGCTTCAACATACGGATGATTGCACAACACCGACAACAAAGTAGTCTTCCCTGTCCCGGCCTGCCCAATCAACACAGAAAATCTTGATTCCGCCAACTCCTTCAAAGCAGCAGCCTTTTCATTTCTGGCTTGATCCTCGAGTTCATCAGGTACAGGGGCTGCCAGAAATTCATCAAGACGCTGTCGCCAATCAACCGCCATATTGTGGCGGTTGCCTCTCAGTCGCCTGAGCACGACTCGACGAATGACATCCCCCATTTTCGTCAGGCGATGAAGCTGATAGGCTTTGCTGCCATCTTTAAAGGACGTTACATCGATTACCCCGGCAAAGACATCTTCTGCGACATCCATGCTGTCTGACGTAACTTCACAGGCTGGTTGTATGGGTAAATTACGAACTTGAAGAATGATGTCACTTTGAGACAAGAGGGTGTTGCCATTATCAGCAGCCTGCTCCAAAATCTCGATGCAGAAAGCCCGAATGCGCCTTTCGTCAGTACCAGCCTCAATTGCTGATGGCTTGGGCAAAGGGTGCTTTTTACGAATAGCCTGGTCAGGGAAAACACCTCGATCAACAGTCCACACACTGACTGGGAAGGGCGACTTAATGGTTTTCTCAAAGATCAGATAAGGATTGTTCAGCAAATCATCATCTACACAGTCAATTCTCTCTTTTTCCCTCACTTCTCTAACGAAGAGAACTTTGGCTTGGTCAGGGGTAATCTCAAAGCGGCTTAGTAGCTTTAACAATGCCCTCCGCTCTTCCGGCATCCTCTGCCAAGCTTTTTGGAGGACGGGGCTGATTTCCTTCGCCAGGGTTTTAGAAAGATATGCCTCTGGCTGCTGAAACATATTGTCGACCAAGGGCCAGGGGTCTTCGTTATCGCCTACCTGGGCAGCAATCTCGCGAGCGACGAATGTACCTAGCTCAATCCCATAAGCACATAAGACTGCACCCAGGCCAGGGCATGGACCTCTCATTTTCCAAAGTTCGGCGAGCCGAGCGTCGATCCATTTCAGGCATCGATCCCATGGCCCAGGTAGGTGGTATTCAATACTCTTTTGTAGGGACACGGCAAGGGAGAGTAGGGCAGCAATCGCTCCATCGTGGGTGACATGTTCCGTCGCAAAGGAGAACTCATCAATTCGATCGCTGGGGGCGAAAGCAGCAATCTCTGCTGGGTCAAAGTTCGGGTCTTCTTCTGCCCGTTCCACTGCAGCGTGGTATGGCAGCAAAAAACCATCCTGGAAGTCAGGACGGATGGAATGGTGAACCATGCGCTCCCAGAGAATTGAGCCTAGTTCCAACTTATTTTGTGTGGGCCTCCTTGGGCAACGGTCTTCTGC
>CAZPYG010000491.1:0-2227 GCA_964590465.1 uncultured bacterium
GCCTCTCAAAGCCCATCCAGAACGGCAATGCCCCAGTCTGAGTTCGAATAATGGGCTTATCACCAACCATCCAACTCCCTCAGGCCCTGCTTTGTCAGCAATAGCCGGGGGAGTTTGCTGATGTCGAAAATGAAAGGGTACAACAGCCTAAATCAATACCTTCTCCCAAGGCAGGCCGAACGTCGGGCACAAGCTGATACTGCACCGCTTTGCCAGTCCGCTGAGATTCGACAAACCCCTCTTGCCGCAACACTTTTAGATGATGGGACAGCAGGCTCTGCTCGATTGGCAGGCTGTTGTTAATTTCCCAAACGTACTTGGGGCCAGTGAATAGAAGTTTGAGAATGGCGAGACGGTGGGGTTCCGCCAACACCTTGAGGCGTTGGGCACAGTACATATTACGGTCAGCAGGGGAATCAGCCATCACTGTTGGGGCAACTCAGCAAATTTTAAGGTTGTACTCATATGAATCGCGATTCATATTAATTACAATAAGCGCAGTTTTTGATGCGGGGAGCCATGTTTACGACTATCCCCCATTACCTTTCATGGTTGTGAGGTGCGGTTTTGTTTTTGAAGATGCGTTCGTTTCTAGGACCTGTGAGCCGTCGCTGGTTTCAGGGTAGTTTTCTGGGTCTGGTCGCGATGCTGGTCGTTGTCGCTTGCAGTCCTGCGGCAGCGCCCCCCGCCGCTGACACACAGGCTGGGGGGCCTGAGGAGATTCAGTTTGGAGTGGGTCCCTATTTCCCGACCCCGAACGAAAACCGTCAGCAGTTTGAGCCCCTGTTCGAAATGCTGGCAGCTGAGGTGGGTCTCCCGGCCAAAACCGTAGTCACTGAAGACTGGATTGGGTTGTCGGAAGCCTTGCGTTCCGGCACCCTGGATGTGGCCTGGCTGGGACCCTGGGGGTATGTGCTGGCCAAGCATAATGAGCCTTCATTAGACGCGATCGCAACCGTAAAGTACAAAGAACAACCGGTCTACTATTCGGTGTTGATGGCCCGAGCCGATGCCCCCTTCGACACCCTGGAGGAAGCCATTGCCCAGAGCCAGGGAGATACCAAACTCAAGCTCAGCCTGGCGGACGTGGGCTCGACCTCGGGCTGGTTGGTGCCCCAGGCCGAGTTCAAGCGTCGGGGTATCGACCCCGAAACCGTATTTGACTACAACGAAGGGGCCAGCCACGCGGCCCAGGCCATTGCGGTGCTGAGTGACCAGGTGGATATCGCTTCCGATTATGATCGCAACCTGGATGTTTTGGCATCCGAAGGACGCATTGATAAAGACCAGCTCAAAATCATTTGGCAATCTGACCCGTTACCCAATGACCCCATTGTAGTCCGGGGAGACTTACCGGAGGACATCAAAACCAGGCTGCAAGCCGCTCTGACGGCAATTACCCCAGAGCAAGCTAAAACCCTGCTGCCAGAGAATTACACCGGCTTTGTCGCTTCCGATGGCAGCAACTATACCCCGATTCAGCAATCTGGAGTCGCGGTCGGTAAGCTGCAATGACATCGCCGCTGACTCAGGATTCTGCCTCTGAGACCCGACCCCAACCCGGAGTAGACCTGGAGAGGATATTAGCTGCTGAACAGCGGCGTCGGGGGGGCATCTGGCGGTTGTTGGGCAATGGCTTTTGGACTCTGATAGCCATTGCCCTTCTGATTGCCAGTGCCTATACCGCCGAGGTGGATCTGGCCCAACTCTGGCAACGCCTGCCCACGGTGGGAGACTGGCTGCAGCGGTTGTTTCCCCCGGATTTTTCAGAACTACCCAGTTTCCTCACAGCCCTGTGGGAAACCCTGGCCATTGCCATCATTGGAACGGGTAGCGCTATGGTGGTGGCCCTGCCGCTGGCCCTGGTGGTGGCCCGTAACCTGACCCCGCTGGGTTGGTTGGCCACTCCCCTGCGGGGGCTGCTCAACCTGCTGCGCGGCATTGACACCGCTATTTTTGCTCTGTTTTTCGTCTCGATTGTGGGCCTGGGACCCTTTGCGGGGGTGCTGGGGGTGGCTTTTCACACCACGGGTTCGATGGCCAAGCTCTATGCCGAGGTGCTGGAGTCCCTGGCACCAGAGCCGATCGAAGCGGTGAATGCTACCGGCAGCGACCCCTGGCGCACTTTTGCCTTTGCCGTCTGGCCCGAAGCCCTGCCCGGCTTGATGGGCATCAGCCTTTATCTCTGGGAATTTAACGTGCGTTCCTCAGTGATTTTAGGAATTGT
>CAZPYG010000492.1:0-2004 GCA_964590465.1 uncultured bacterium
GGTGATCAGCATGGCTTACAGTGATATCTACCCAGATCATATGATCAGCCATTCTGCAGGTCAGGTCTAAAACCGAGATAGCCATGGTAGAGCAGTCGATTCAATATCGGATTATGGATGAGCGCAGATTAGCTGAACAATTCGCCCAGACCGGCAACTTGATGGACCTGTGTGCTGATGAAGCGTGGCTGAGGGACGCGGCTCAACGGGAAGATGATTGTGGCGGCCAGGTTGAAGCGGGGCCAGCGATGCGGGAGTATGTTTCCCGGTTGAGCCCCCTGTCGGTGGAGCAACTTCAGATGGTTAAGCTGCAGTCTATCCTGTTTACGGAACTTCGCATCTGGATGGAAACCTGGGAACTGGGCCAGAGCTTCGAAGCCACCTATACCAAAGCTCGGCAACTCGTTCGCTACCACCTGAAGTGCCTCAGCCCAGAGCAGCAGACCTGGATCGAGGCGTTACTCAAAGAAGATGCGCAAGGGCTCCCTCCTGAGCAGAAAACGGTTCGTTCTCAGACTGTGGCCATGCTGGGCAAAATGTTAACCCAGGAGGACTGGCAAGTTCTTGCCGATACCGCCGCTCAAGGGATGGCCGTCCGCGTTTTGCAGATAGGGCAACCCGATGGGGTCAGTGCTAAAGCGAGTTAGAAGAAGTGTCCCGCAAAACCTTGGAATGCTTGTTTATAGGGCAAAAGACCGCAGCTCAAAGTCTTGATATGTAAGCATTTCATTGTTGCAAGACAGCTCTAATATGAGCTAGAGGCCTGCATTCGCGACTTCTATGGGGCTGGTGATGACAAGATTGTGTTTCGGAAACTCTTGCATACCCACTGAAAGCAATGGCCCTTTTTGATCCCAACCGACACTATCCCCTCCCTCAGGTGAGCTGGCAGCCCGATGAGGCCCGTCAGGCCATCGCCGCGATCGCAACCGAAACGATCACCCAGTTGGAAACGACCCCTCTGCTATCCGGGCATCCGATGGATGATCAGGCCTTTGGCAGCGACCTGTACTTTGGTAAAGCTGGAGTGCTCTGGGCTATCGACTATCTGCAAACTGTCGGAGCAATTGAGTCGACGTTTAACGTGGCTGCCCAGCTTGATGCCACCCTGGAGCAGAACCGTCAGCGTTACCCCCAGTTCAGTCCCTATCCTGAGCAGGCATCCTATCTCTTTGGCGAACTGCCGCTTCTGCTGTTGCAGCACAAATTATCGCCTTCAGCAGATAAAGCTACCGAGATTTTTCAGGCCATCCACAAAAACGATACCCAGCCCGTCCGAGAGTTAATGTGGGGCATCGCCGGATCGATGCTGGCGGCCTATTTTATGCACCAGTGGACCCAGGAACCCCGCTGGCAGGAGGTTTTTTAATCCCAGGCTGACCGGCTTTTGCAGGAATGGCAGGGGGTTGACGGGGCAGGCTACTTGTGGACGATTGACCTGTACGGCAGCCAGAAACAGTGGTTAGGGCCGGTGCATGGCTTTGCCAGCAACCTGACGCCGCTGTTGGTCGGGCATTCGTTACTCAGCGATGGATACGTTCAAGACATTGCGACCAAAGCGATGGCAACGCTGGTGCAGACGGCGCAGGTGGAGGAGGGTAAGGCCAATTGGCCAGCGGTTTATGATGCCGAAAATCGAGGGCAAGACCTCAAGCTGGTGCAGTATTGCCATGGGGCACCGGGCATGGTGACGGCTCTGGCCAGCCTACCCGTGGGGATTAACGAGCAGTTTGACCACATTCTGAAGCAGGGGGGCGAACTGACCTGGCAGGCAGATCCCCTTAGAAAGGGCTCAAACCTGTGCCACGGTACGGGCGGCAATGGTTATGCTTTTCTCAAGCTGTTTGTGCGAACGGGGGATGAGCTGTGGCTTGATCGAGCCCGTGCCTTTGCCATGGCCGCCATTGAGCAATACCGGCTTTCTCAGCAGCTTTACCGACAGTTGCGCTATCCGCTGTGGACGGGGGATCTCGGTCTGGCCATTTATCTCTGGGATTGTCTGCA
>CAZPYG010000492.1:2014-2227 GCA_964590465.1 uncultured bacterium
GGGTTCAAGGGGAAGGATGAGAAAGTTTTCTTTGCCCCTGGAGATGGCATTGGCCGATTTTCTTGATCCAGATTCGTTGACTTTTACAGACTGTAAGCCTAGATTCGCTTGCAGGAGGTGTCAGAGTAGGCTGCCTTATGTCTCACGGGCTATAGCCTGATGTGTGTTCCTCTTCGTTTCGCCCACCTACATTGACTTTTACCTATCCACGTA
>CAZPYG010000493.1:0-2217 GCA_964590465.1 uncultured bacterium
GGATATGTCAACCATTATAGTCAAGACGTTATCCATCCATACCGCAGTGCCTTTGAGCCTGCCCAGGCCGCCCTACTGGCTGAAGTGGTTACAGAAGTCTATATTGCTCTGTATTACTCCTATGAGTTCTTAGGAGATCTCTGAGAAAGAGAGTACCAACCGGAGGGGCGAAGCATCTGGGCAAAAACTATGGGAACAGTCACGTCAGTTTCCTGCCAGATGCTTCGCCCTTACAGCGAATGCACAATATCGGTAAATTCTTTTTCAGAGAACACCTTAAATGCTGCAGAGACGGGATGACTAAACCTGGAGCACCGGTGCAGTCTCCCTAATCTGGTGCCCTGGCAGAGCATTGGAACGAGAGTGAAACCCTTGCTGTCAGGGCTTTCCCCTCATCCCCCAACCCCTTCTCCCAGGACGGGAGAAGGGGAGCCGGAAAGCTTTGTCTGGCCTCCCCCTCGCCCATTTTTGGGAGAGGGGGATTGTTGGCGTAGCCTGCCCAGGGGGCTTGGGGGTGAGGGGAGATCTGCTTAACGGATAGCTCCAAGCAGGGGAAAGGGCTCCGATGGTTACAGTAGGCTTTATCCCGAACTGACTTTAAATAAAGTTACCCGGTGATAACTTATCGGCACAATTGCGGAACACTAACCCAGAAGCCCCCGAAAACCCCTCCATCGGTTAGAGACCTGTTATGGATTGTCACCGCACGATTCCTGCCATGCAGCAGACAGCCATCCGCCGCCACCTCGACATCCGAGCCCCCCGCCAGCTGAGGCTGCGGGATGTGATGACCTGGCCGTTTCAGCGGGGTTTGATCTTAATTGGCAGCGATGTGCTTGCCCTGGGGGCGTCCTGGTATATTGCCCGCTCGCTGAACCAGTTTTTCTCCCCCATCCCCGAACAACTGGTCTGGTGGACCTGGCTCTCCATTCCCAGCCCGTTCTGGGTGTTGGTCAGCATCAGCATCAGCCTGTTCACCTACGCTGGCTTATATCGGTCTCGCCAGCAGGTTAAAAACTATCTTCAGGCGGGCAAGCTCATTAGCCTGGTTTACATGGCGTTGCTGGTGCTGATGTATTTTGTGGACCCTAAGCTTGACCTACCCCGTTCCTTATTTTTCTCGGCCTGGTTCAGCAGCGCCTTACTGATTGTGCTATCCAGGGTAGTCGTCAGTCTGGCACTGCGACCCCTTGAGCAGGCCAACGACAAATCTTCAGTGTTTCTGATTGCTTCAGCCCATCGGCTTAAGGCCCTGGCTGATGTGCTTGATCAGCGAGCCCAGGTGCCGGTGATTGGTGCTGCTTTGGCCTCGGCGGCCCATTCCCAAACCACCTTTGACTCGATTCTGGCTTCTAAGGCCAATCTGGTGCTGGCGGAAAATTTGCCCTCTGCAGACCTGGCCTCAGAACTGTTTTGGAAACTGCGCCGGGCAGGCATCACTATGCAGCTGATCCCCACCAGTCGCGATATGCTCTATCGCCGGGGTACTCCAGAAACCGTGGCTGGCATTGCCACTCTACGGCTCGATGCGCCCCTGATGGCAGGTTGGGACTACCGCCTCAAACGCTGGATTGATGTTGTGGGAGCCGCCACTGGCATTCTTGCGCTTGCTCCCCTATTTTTAGGACTTGCCATAGCCATCAAACTAGATTCCCCCGGTCCGGCCTTTTTCCGGCAGCAGCGGGTGGGGCTCCATGGCAAAAGCTTTTTGGTATGGAAATTTCGCACCATGGTTGCGGATGCTCCCAGGCTCCAGGCCGAGCTAGAAGCCCAGAACCAGACTGCTGATGGCGTTCTGTTTAAGGTAAAGCGTGATCCCCGCATTACCAGGGTCGGACTGTTCCTGCGCCGCACCAGCTTAGATGAATTGCCCCAGCTCTTTAACGTGCTGCTGGGGCAAATGAGCCTGGTGGGTCCCCGTCCTTTACCCGTGCGGGATGTGGCAAAATTTGACGCCTGGCACCACATTCGCCATCAGGTGCTACCGGGGCTTACGGGTCTTTGGCAGATATCTGGACGCTCTGACATCGACACCTTTGACGATGTCGCCCGGCTGGATCTGCACTATATCGATAACTGGTCCCTTAACCTCGACCTGGAAATTCTGCTGGAAACCGTTCGTATTGTGGTTCTGGGTAAGGGTGCTTATTAAACCTTGTCCCAGTCCAGAAGTGGAGTTTTGCCTAAGGGAAAGCTCCAGTTTTCGAGCTGGACTTG
>CAZPYG010000494.1:0-2216 GCA_964590465.1 uncultured bacterium
TTGGTCTGTACCGTCCGTGATGCGTCAATACGCACAACGGCTGGGCCAACTTCTTCCACAAGATTGGCAATGACATTGGGATTAGATACCTGGGGCATCAGCGCCACGGTATTGCGGTTCTGGGGGGCCACGTCTTCCTCGGCGGCGATTGCAGGCAAATCCACCACAGAACTCAAAGTTTTAACACCCTGGGCACCCGCCGTAGCGACCCCTGCACCCAGTAGGACCAGAGCCAGGGAACCGGCTAAGGACTTTTTAGAACGATTGTTGGAATTATTAGATGCTGGTTTAACCATTCACGTTTCCTCAACTGTCTCTCTCGATATTTCAAGAATAGACAGGCCATGTGGCGATTAGGTTGCATGAATTTGTCAATGCTGTGACAGTTTTATGGAATTGCCACATCACGCCTGGGCCTCAATCATAGCAGGGAATTGGAGGATTGAGATGGGCCCGAAAAATTACAATCTGAGGCGATCGCTATCCTTGCCAGGGGCAGCGTTCTTCACCACAAAGTCAATAATTTTGCCAGCCACATCCATCTCGGTCGCCTTTTCAATCCCTTCCAAACCAGGAGAAGAATTCACTTCCATCACCACCGGTCCATGGTTGGATCGCAGCAGGTCAACCCCCGCCACCCTTAGCCCCATCGCTTTTGCCGCTCGAATGGCGGTGCTGCGTTCTTCGGGGGTCAAACGAACTTTAGCGGCAGAGCCACCCCGGTGCAGGTTTGAACGGAATTCTCCCGGTGCCCCCTGGCGCTTCATCGCAGCGACCACTTTTTCGCCAATGACGAAACAGCGGATATCCATGCCCCCCGCTTCTTTAATGAACTCCTGCACCAGAATGTTGGCGTCCAGTCCGCGAAAGGCTTCGATCACAGACTTGGCCGCCTGCTGGGTTTCCGCCAGCACCACGCCAATGCCCTGGGTGCCCTCCAGCAGCTTAATCACCAGGGGAGCCCCACCGACGATGTCCACCAGACCATCGATATCCTTGGTGGAATGGGCGAAGCCGGTGACGGGCAGGCCGATGCCGCGACGGGCCATGATCTGCAGGGAGCGGAGCTTGTCCCGCGATCGCGAGATCGCCTGGGAAGGATTCGCCGTAAACACCCCCATAATTTCAAACTGCCGCACCACCGCCGTGCCATAAAACGTGTTGGATGCCCCAATGCGGGGAATCACGGCATCGATATCCTCCAGGTTTTGCCCCTGGTAAAGCACCTTGGGCTTGTGGGAGGTGATGTTCATGTAGCAGCGCAAGTGGTCAATAACCTGCATCTCATGACCCAGTTTTTCCCCCGCATCCTTCAGGCGACGGGTGGAGTAGAGGGTCTCATCCCTGGACAAAATTACAATTCTCATAGCAGGTTAAGTCTGAACAGTATGGATGGATGCTTCTGGTAATGGTTGCAGGTAAGACTGCCCCGGATCAACTAAAAATCGATGCCGCACCGCCTGCCGCCCCAGCAGCATGCGAAATCCCATGGCATCACGGCTGGTGAGGGTCAGCTCGATGGCAAAAATTTGGTCTCCCACCTGAACCGGAGTCTCGATGACCGGCCGCAGCTGTTCATGCCCTACAGAACTGCGGACAATCCTCTGATCTAAGAGTTCCGCTTCAACTGAGACAACATGGCTATCATCCCGCTGAATCGGGTGGGCCTGGAATCTCACCATCGCCACCCCATCCCGTTCAAAGTGCTCCAGGTCAAAGGCGTGAAGGGCTGAGGATCTGGCCCCGGTGTCAATTTTAGCTTTTAAGCCGTGCACTCCAAGGTCAGGCAAATTGACCCACTCGCGCCAGCCAATGATGGGGAGTTGCTGTGGACGATTAGCCATCCAATGACAAAAGGTTAGTAAGGGTACGCCTTCATCCTAAGGCTCAGGGAGGCGATTGGATAAGCGCCCAAATTTTACCCGTTTGGTCAATCTGCCCCTGGCTGAATCCGGCCTGCTCCAGATGGTTCAGATATCCCGGGTCCCTGTAGCGCCCATCCAGCTGCAGGGCCTGGCGATAGTTGGCCTCAGCCTGTTCCAGATCGTTGCCAGACCAGTGGGCCAGAGCCAGAGCTACCCAGGGATGGGGATTGCCCGGTTCCAGGTAGGTCGCCGTCTGGCCATGGGAGATGGCCTGGTCAAATTGCCCCAACCGCTCGTAGGCCAGGCTGAGGTTATAGTGGGCGATTTCATTGTCGGGCTTGAGCGCAGCGG
>CAZPYG010000495.1:0-2213 GCA_964590465.1 uncultured bacterium
TGAACCGCAACGGGCGGTATTACTGCTCAAGGCTAGGGGCCGCCTGTGATTTCAGAATTTTGGATTTACCCAGTAATGAACTGGCGGCTTGGATTTTGGCTCAAAAGCTGCCGTTCGACTCGTTGTACTTCTACGGAACTGAACGCCCTATACACATCAGCTATGGGCCTCAGCATAAGCGCGACGTTTGGGCTTTTACAGGCCAAGGAACTCCAACGCGCAAAACTCCCTGGTCCTCAGCGGCTAATCTCACCAATAGCAGATGAGGACAGCATCGGACTTATCTCCGAATGTTTTGCTCTGCAGGTCGCCTTTTACGTGCTGCGCAAAGTATTCACAAAACTCCCAGTCCTTTTTTCATCAAGCATCGGCGTTATCCTTCTGATTAGCCCGCAGCCTGGATTTTACCCGCTTCTTCAGATACTCATCTGCATCCTTGCGCCATATCACCCGGTGCCCTCGCAGCTCTGCACCATGCTCCAAAAGGCACTGCTCCCACCCTCGACGGTTGAAAATCGCCTTCACGTCATCCAATAGCCCCCAGTTGCGTTCCTGCTGGCTGAGTTTGGCGAACTTCTCGTAATCGGGATAATCCGGCAGCACCGTCTGGTCCTTCTGATGGAGCAACGGCGGATTATCCGGATCATAGTCCCGATACCGTACATGCAAATCCCGCAGCCCAATCGCCATGCTGGTGTGGAGGGCCGGATGGGGCTCCTTATCAAACCCTGAATAAAACAGGTAGGTGATCTGCGGCTTCTGAACGTGAAACTTCACCACTGTCGCCTCTTCCGGTCGCCCGATAGTGCGGGAAGCACAGCCCTCATAAAGCCTCAGCAGTGGATTAAGCTGATCCAGGGCCGACACGTGAACCCAGAGGGAATTAGGTCGCTGCTGGCCGATGGAACTCTGCCGACAGCGTTCTTCAATCAGCGACGTTTGTCCCAGGCTCATCAACATTAGATCAGCAGCGGTACAGGCTTGCTGATAGCTGCCGAATAAAGCTTTGACATCCGCCTGGCCTGAAAGGGATAAATCCTTGAATTTAGGCCGTTTACCGAAGTGGCTAAGGGCCAGGTAGACCAGTAGATCATTGCGGCGTTTGTCTGCGATCGCATCCCATTCCTCCGCATCCGTCGCCTGCAGAATGACCTTAAACGCTCGCCTGATGCTGCCGAATTCAGACTGTAACGGTCCCAGGGCTTCGGTACCTAGTTCTTCAGCGGCAGGCAGTCTTCCCCGGTCGGTGTAGAAGTCCATCAGGGGCTGCAGCAGTTCCCGGTATTCCTCGAACTTGTTGACCTTGATGCGAATTCGGGGAGCAGTAGCACGGGAGCGGAACCGTGAGGCCCGAAACGCTTCCGCCTGGGCTTCATCCCGAAACACAAAGTAGATGCCCAGGGCGACAGGAATGGCATTGACCCCCAGCACCTGGTCGATGTAGGCTTTGAGTTCTTCTTGTTCGTAGTACTTCTGAAAGGTGTTGCGGCTGGTGATGATGCCGTCGCCGTAGGCAATCACCCCTCGGGTGCGGTCATCAATCAGCACCTGGGCGGCGACGATCAGCACCTTTTGGGCCAGGTTCCAGGCGTTGATCAGGGCTTCTCGCCGCTCGGCGGTGTCTTCGATGACATTGATGACGTAGCCCAAATTCACCACATCGGCCTGGGTACGGGGAACATCGGGGCGAAAGTAGGGATCCCAGCCGGAGCTGGTAAGACCCATGCGGTGGATATACTCGATATCGGCTCCATGACCGCAGCCGTAGTCGAAATAGGTGGTTTCGGGAGGAAAGAAACCGGCTTCTACAGCGAGGCGGACGGGTTTGGAGGCGGTGACTCGGGCAATAGCCGCCTTATGCCGCTGAATCGTCGGGGCAGGTTTGAAACCTGCCCCTGACCTTGCCAAAGGGCAAGCCAGGTAATGATCGTGGATGACCAGTTGTCGCGCCTGCAGCCGTTGTTCCCAGGCCTGGCGGAGGCCAATGCCTCGGGAGGCATCGAGCAATCCCAGCACCTCTTCCTGCTTAGTGAGCCAGGCAAAAGTGTCGTAGTGGGGATAGTCGGACGTGACAAAGGTTTCTTTCCGGTGCAGCACCGGGGGATTGTCGGTGGTGCTGTAATCCCGTTCCCCAGCCTGGAGGGTGGTCAGGTTGATCTGGATGCTGCTTTGCAGGGCTGGATGGGCTTCGCTATCGAAATCTGGATAAAACA
>CAZPYG010000496.1:0-2202 GCA_964590465.1 uncultured bacterium
CCCCAGGCAACTACTTCAGAAGAAAATCCCCAGACCGAAACCGAGGCTGTTCCTGAAGAAGCGGCAGCAGCACCACCGGCTACAACAGAAACTCCTGCCGCTGAAGCTGAGCAGCCCGAACCGGAAGAAAAAGAAACATCTGAATTCCCTGTTACCGAAGCTTCCCCAGAGGTTCAGTCCGAGGAGGAGGTAACCCCAGGGGAGCAGCCCTCTGCCCAGCAGGGAGCAGATACCGAAGAGCCGACGAAGGATTTACCAGAGGAAATCAGGCAAACTAAAGGGCAGCAGGCAGAACCCGAAAGCACTAAAGACTCAGATGAACTGCATAAATCTGAAGCATCTGAATCTGCAGCTCAGGAGGGTGCTACCGACCCCTCTACCGGTAACAAGTTGCTCGAACGCTATAAACGCTGGCAGCAGCGCCGCCAGTTGAATCAACCCGAAGCAGAACAACCGGTTCCCGAGTCCGACTCTGATCGGGTCGATGTTTTTCTCTCGCCTGATACGGAAACCCCTCCCGCATTGAGCCAGCCAGAAGGTTCCGAATCCGACGACAGTATCATGGAAATGCCTGAACTGGTTGAGCCCTATCTAACAGAGCCCTATTTAACTGAGCCTCGTCTAGATTTGGCCATTCCAGAGGAAGAACCCTCAGATGAAACATCGGAAGAGACGTCCCCAAAACGCTCAACTCCAAATTCTGAAAATGGTGACGGCTCTGAGAAACCTGTACAAACCAATCCTGACAGACCATTCATTTAAGGCTTACGTTCCTTAAAGCTGAATAACTTTGCCCACCGGCCTGATTGCATCGGCATCCACATTTGAGGACTACTTGATCAATCTCAGAGTAAGGGGATAGCGATAAGCTGTTCCTTCATTCGCTTTAACCGCGGCCAAAATAACGAAGACCAGCCAAACAACACCTAAAACGAGAAGAAGCGCAAAGCCGATCAAAACAAAAATCAGCAGGGCCGAAACAATGCCATAAATGGTTATCGAAATATTGAAATTGAGCGCTTCTTTGCCCTGATCTTCGACAAAAGCCATTTCATCTCTTTTCACAAGCCAAACAATCAGGGGGCCAAGAATGTTGCCAAAGGGAATCACAAACCCTGAAAGGGCACTGATATGAGCCACCATGGCCCACATGCGAGATTCAGGATTGCTATCAAGTTGGTTCATAAGTTTTGGTTCTCCAAGATTCAGCTTTGTTGCGAATAGCTTCACAACAGTGGCAATCTGACGCCAACCTAGCTCAAGATGCCCAAAAAACGTCCTACTCTGCTCACCAAATGTAATAGGTTGCAAGAATCCCAAAAAACAGAGTGCAGGAGAAAACTCATTCTCCTGCACTCTAAAACCAGTTATTCTACTAAACCTGGTGCATTGCTGGCGCGAATGAACCCTACGACGGTAAGACGAAGCTGGCTTAGCGAAAAGCGTTCTACTCGTCGTCGTCTTCATCCTCATCCGAGGGATATTCAAAGCTGGTGGAGCGCCCGGTCAATACAGACTTACCCTGGGAGAGCGCCTTCTGAGCCTGGAGGGCTGCGGTGCGCTTCCAATGGGCACGACGCTGGTCCCGCTTTTGTTTTGAGGTTTTCTTCTTTGGAACCGCCATGTCAGCAACCGATTGAGTCTTTACAACCTTTCAACTATAGGACAAGTTGAAACGGTCTTGCAAGGTTCCTTGATATTTCTCTAGGTGCCGCTTCGTAACAAGCCTTCAGCCGCTTGGTAGTAGGTGCCCCAGTATTCTACATCTGGTCGCAGTTGCCAATCGTTGCGACTGACTTCTACCGTCAGGATGGGGACGGCTACGTTCTGGGTATCTCCGACAACGGTGACAATGACATCAGTCATCACGATGTCGGCATCAAAGCTGCGCTGTACTGCAGCCCGGGCAACAATTTCCGCCCTTTGGATGAAAACGTCAAAGCTTTCACCGGGTTCACGGGTCAAAAACAAATTTACACGAGAGGTGTAGGCTACCGCTGCCGGGGGGGCCATCAGGTAGGGCACGCTAACCACTGTGGCTCCAACTAACCCCACCAGGGGTAGTAATAGCCTGAGCCCGCCTGCGGGGGAGAGTCTGCGAAAAGGTTTCGCTACAGCAACAAAGGGGTGTTGCAGAAACAGTGGTTGAGTCAGGCGCATCTCGTGTACTCTCCCTCCTGGCATGCTCCAGGGGTATTTGAT
>CAZPYG010000497.1:0-2196 GCA_964590465.1 uncultured bacterium
ATTGCATCGGGTATTTTAAATATACGAATCCGTCACGTCCTACGGCGTGTTCTGGAGGTAGGCAAGAGCGTTAGCTTTTCACTTTGGACGGTGCTGCTAACGTTTTTTGCTTTTAAAGGATTCGCGTCAGTTGGCTACTACATAGGTCATCACCTCCTTAAAGCAATACTGAATCTTAGCGGAAAGCCTCCACAAGATCAGCCCAGGCTGTTACCGCAGGCCAATGCAACATCAAACCAAACGGAATAAGCTTTGACCCACCCATTAACCATGAGCGGGTCCACATTAATTTGATGCCTCTTCGCAGCACAGCGGCGACGTGTTCTACTTCCATGGCGCTGGATCTCTGAGAATCGTGCTATTCGAGTATGTCCGGACGATTTCAGGTAATTCTTTACAAATTGCCCGACCCTTCTCAGCGGATAACCGTTTGTTAAAGAGAATTCGCCCTTCTGAATATTCCTTAACTAAAGGATTAAAGTACTTTTACCTCCTCATAATTTTTCCAGCGAATCACCACTTCACCATCCAGTGCTTCGATAAGCTCCAGAATCGAGCTGTAACGACGGGAATCAGGATCTTTCAGTGCATTAGAGACTGCACTCTGCAAATTATTTGGGTCCAAATTCTCGCCAGGTTTTTGTCGTTTCTTGGCGATTCTGCGGGCCAGCTCAGCCTGACTAATGCCCAGTTCCTCAAAGCGTTGTTGGAGTACGTCTTTCATGTTTGTGAAGACAACCATCATGGATATGGCTGATCCTACCAGCGATCCCTGAAAAAGGATCAAAATTTTCTCTGAGAAACGTTTACGGTTCTTAACGGACTACAAGATCCTGCACTCCGGGCAACGGTCACCAAAAAGCTCCACAGATGATTGTGGAGCACCATTGGATCAAATGTCACTTCCCCAAGGTGCCCAGGGCTCAACTCAAAACTTGGATACCTGCACCTCAGTACAAATCATCTGGAACTGACAGCCGACAGCATCAGCCAGGAGCATTGCAGTCTCTAACCGGCATCCTCCCGTCTCGAAAGCTCTCAAAATCTGGCTACGGCGGTTATAAGGAGTCGCGTTGGTCTCGGGATCTTGCTCCTTCTCCAGGCGCACATACTCTTTAACAATTTTTCTGAGCCAGGCATCTTCACCCCAAAGACTGATAGCACGGTCTTTGATGGCATTCAGAACAGCTGGGCTTTTGGATTCCATACCGGACTTAAACTAAAAATAGCGTTGAGCACAGATAATTTTAGCTTGTCAACGCTATTCTCTAGGAGAAAAGCAGACATTGAGCACAACTAATTTTAGTCTGCTAGTCTTTCTCATCCCCGTGGGCAAAGATTAATTCTGCGATCGCACGGGTCAGAGCCACATATTTAAGGTTCCACTCCTGCTCCTTCTCCCAGGGCTTCTTAGCATTGGGGTGGGGCAACAGATGGGGATAGAGCAAAATTACCCGGTTAGCCTCCAACCCTTTGGCTTTATGGATGCTCGACAACCAGACCTTTGCCCGCTTGTCACTAAACAAGTCTGCAATGGACCGCTTTAAGTCTTCCATCGTCCGAGCACGGGAAGACTCATAGATGGCCTGAATCGTTTCAATCCGGTCCAGAATATTGGCCATGACCATCTCGATGTCGTCTTTAGGCTGTCCTTGCCTGAACTGGCGCTGTTCCTCCAGGTAGCCTCCCAGGAAAGGATTTAACCGACTGAACTGAAAGCCGGGTTTGGACTCAACGTAGTTCAGGATAGAGATCAGGTTCTTGCTGATGTCAGTACCGCGAATCCGGGCGGGTATCCCAGCACGAATTAACTCAAAACAGAGGGTGGCCAGGGGCGCATTTGTCCGGCAAATGATCAGATCCTCGTCTTTGACGGTCTTCAAAATGTCCTCTTCCCCGATATGCTGAACCTTGCCCTTGGGGGCATCGGGGCGGGGTTCGATACCGGGATAAACCTCATTGGCCAACTCGATTACTGAAGTCGGACAACGGTAACAGATGGATAGAGGTAAAACCGTGGCGTGGGTCCGGTCGATAATGTTGGGAATGCTGCGGGTGTCAGCTCCGGTGAAACCGTAGATAGCCTGCCGTTTATCGCCCACAAACAACATGCGGCCACCATTGGCACGGGCTTTCATCACCAGGGCACCTCGAAAAATAGAAAGAATTTAGGGTGAAAACTCAAAAGAGGCCAAA
>CAZPYG010000498.1:0-2193 GCA_964590465.1 uncultured bacterium
AGGTACGGTGTTGCTCGGATTGTCGGGCGCAGTGAGTCAGCAAGACTTCAGCAGCCTCCTTGCAGGAAAGGCTCCTGATGGACAATCGCTATCCGGTAAGGTGGTGGACCCGGAGAAGCGAAGAGCCGCAACAGATTTTACTTTCAGTGCGCCGAAGAGTGTGAGCATTGCCGCCCTGGTGCAGCAGGATGAGCGTGTACTGGAAGCTCATCATCAGGCGGTGAATAAAGCCCTATCGGTTCTGGAAGAGCGCTATGCCCAGACCCGGATTTCAACTCCCGAGGGACGGCAGAAGGTTGTCACCGGAAATCTTGCCGCAGCAGTATTTACCCATTCCACCAGTCGGGAGGCGGAACCGCAGCTTCACAGTCATTGCGTGGTGATGAACGCGACCCAGTTGCCGGATGGACGATGGTTTAGCTTGAACAATGAGGCGGCAATCGCCAATCAAAAACTGCTGGGTCAGATTTATCAAAACGAGTTGGCCGTAGCGCTTCAGCAGCACGGCTACCAGATCGAGCAAAAGCCCCACGGTCAGTTTGAGCTGAAGGGCTATTCCCCAAAATTGCTGACAGCTTTCTCAACCCGCAGGCAGCAGATTCTGAAATTGATTGAGCAGTGGGAAGCGACTGGATCTGAGAACAATCGAGCCTTACGGGAGATGGCGACGCTGGTATCACGGAAGCGGAAGCCCAAGGAGTTAGATGAGGGATTGCTACAGCGGGGGTGGAATGCGCTGATTCAACTCAAGGGATTGGAACTGCCGGAATTACCGAGCGATCAGTCCCAAACCGTCCAGACAAAATTCTCGGCTCAAGATCTTCTGGAATCAGCGATCCAGCATTGTGGGGAGCGGGAGTCAGTGTTTCGACAAACCCAGCTGGAACGGTTTGTCTTCGAGCATCAGTTGGGCGTCTCAAACTTTAATGACATTGAGCAGGCTATTGCCGAGAGCCCCGAACTGCTTCGAGTGGAGGACGGCAAGTTTACAACCCAGGCCGCTCTCAATCTTGAGTTGGACACCATCCGACTGATGCAGCAGGGACGGGGACAGCTGGAGGCGATTGTCCCCATCCGTACCCTGGCTGATTATCTGGATAACCGAACTTTGACTACAGAACAGCGACGGGCGGTTGAACTGGCGGCGACAACGCCGGATCAGATGATGGTCTGGCAGGGAGTGGCCGGTGCCGGGAAAACCTATGCCCTGAATGCCCTGAAAGAACTGGCTCAGGGCCAGGGATATGAGGTGCGGGGATTAGCACCCAGTGCCGAAGCGGCCCATGGATTGGGGGAATCTTTGGGCATCGAAACCGGGACGGTGGCTGGTTTGCTGGTTTCCCAACCAGCTGATCATTCCCCAACTCCTACGCTCTGGATTGTCGATGAAGCCGGGCTGCTGAGTATGAAGGATGCCCATGCCCTGCTCAGACGAGCTGCTCTGGAACAGGCCCGAGTTCTGCTGGTGGGCGATACGCGACAACTTTCGGCGGTTGAAGCGGGCAATCCCTTCAAGAGTTTGCAGGCTGGAGGCATCACCACCGCTTATCTAGAAACTCATCGGCGGCAGCAGAGCAAGGTGCTGCGATCTGCCGTTGAGTTAGTGGCCCAGGGGCAAGTCGAGGATGGGATCGATTTGCTGGAGCAGGCGCGTTGCATCAAAGAGGTGGCTGAAGCGGGTGAACGGAGCGAACGCATTGCCCAGGATTATCTGAGCCTGCCTGCTGAGGAACGGGAGAACACCCTGATCCTGGCAAGCACGAACCAGGAGCGGTTGGAGTTGACCCAGAAGATTCGAGCCGGGCTGCAGGTTAAAGGAGAGTTAGGACCAGACAGCTTCATCCTGCAAAGCCTGCGCCGGAAAGATTTAACCACCGCTCAATCCGCCTATGCCTCGGCTTATGCTCCGGGCGATGTGCTGGTGCCAGTGCAGGATTATCGGAAGCAGGGGCTCTATCGAGCTGAAAAATACACTGTTTTGACGGTAGACCAGGACGCGAATCGCCTAATCCTGGAAACTCCCAGTGGGTCAGTCCTTTCCATCGATTCGGCTCAGTGCCCTCGAAAGTCGGTCTTCACCACTCAAGCGATCCCTATTGCCGTTGGCGACAAGCTGCGGTGGACGCGCAATAACCGAAAGGCGAATATCCGCAATGGTCAAACCGTTGTGGTGACTCAGATTGAGCCGGATGG
>CAZPYG010000499.1:0-2189 GCA_964590465.1 uncultured bacterium
TCGCCTGGGTAATCAGCTTTAGAAGCGTCTGGTATTTGGAAAAGTCTTCTGTGGTGATGGCGGTAACGGCTGCCTCCAGCGCCCGCAGCTCAGTCAGATCCCCCTCAAAGGCCAGGTCTTCCTTCTTCTCCAGATTGCGAATGCGGGTCTGAATCGTCTGCAAGCAGGCCATGGGGCTGGAAAGCATGGCCTTCAGCAGGGTGGTCTTAAACAGCGTCCCCGCCTGGCGCTTCTCGTCGGTCTTGGCCAGGGTCATCTGGTTCAGCTGGTCAAAGGCTCGCTCCTCTGAGGGGGAAGCTGGGGCCTCGATTGCCCGTACCTCTCTATCCGGAAATCGCTTTGATTGATGAAGCTGCTCAACTACATCCTTCTTAAACCGCCGCACGTAGAGGTCGCGAATGTCGTCCTTGGTGTAGTGGGCCTCATTGGCGATCGCCGTTGGGTCCAGCATATTCATCAAGCTGGCAAAGCTCTCTGGGCGACCATCATGGGGCGTGGCCGAGAGCATGATCAGCGTATCCGAACGGGTAGAGAGACGGGCGGCAAGTTGCGATCGCAGGGACGCACTCTGCCCCCGTCCCCGTCGCGCCACGTTGTGGCACTCGTCAATCACAATTACATCCCAGTAGGCCTGCTCAATATAGGTGCGGTACTCCCGATCCTGCTTGAGGGTGTCTACCGAAACGATAGCTTTGTCGTAGTAGTGAAACGGGTTGTGGTTGGTGGGAATGCGCGTGCGAATCCGCTGAATCCCAAACGAGTCCAGCCGCACCAGGGGAATGGTAAACCGTGTCCAAAACTCCTTCTGAAACTGGGTCAGCATACTCTTGGTGGTGACCACCAGAATCCGCCTGGCCCGTCCCCGCCGCATTAACTCCGATACCAGAATTCCTGCTTCCAGGGTCTTACCCAGACCCACTGCATCGGCAATCAGCAGCCGCTGCCGGGGCATCCGCAACGCCTTCAGAGTTGGGTCCAGCTGAAAGGGCAGTATATCCATCGCCGCCTGGTGCCCAACGTACAGGTTCCCATCGGTCGGTGCAGTCTGCCGCAGGTGCGCCTCCATGAACAGCAGCGACTTCTGATACCCTGGCGAGTCATCCGTCACCAACCCCGTGTCCTTCGGGTTAAGGACCGTCAGGTCAGTTTCCAGATCAGCAATAAACTGGGCCAGCTTGCCCTTGATAAAGTCGCTGACACCCACTGCCTCAAATACCTGGGAACCGCTCGAAGCCCGCTTCGTAGAGCGAACCAACCATTCAGCATCGCGGACAATAATACGGGCACCGGGGGCAAGAGTGGACATACAAACAGTAGATTCAGCGTGTGCGGGGGGCTGACGGCCTCTAGCGCCTAGAATGCCCCAGTCCAAATTACTTCCCTTCACCCAGGGAATAAGGACAATTTCTCATTCTGTTAAGCAATGTTCACCTTCTGAGACGTTGGCTAACTTCCCTTAAAGGAAAAATTTCACAACCAATATCCTTAGATTTTGGTTTTCACATTGACTTTTGCTTCTTTGCCATCGAAGTAAACTTCATCCCACATCGCTTACAGCTCCCCTCCACCCACTCAACCGGCAGCGCAATCTTCTCATCACATGCCGGGCAGCGCGAAATTAGCCTCAATCGGTGCTTCTCACAGCCCTCAGTAGACTCATACTGCCAGTGCATCCGATGGTAAGGCGCTTCTCGATAACAGGCCCCACAGAGCCGTATAGAGCGCATCACCAACCTCTCGCCCTTAGCCGGTAGCATTGCCCGGAGCTGCTCCACACTCAACCCCACCAGCTTCCCCATTGCCTCCAGTTCTTGCTGACTGGGAAAAGGGTTAAACCGAAACTTTTCCCACCGAGACAGGGCAGGGCCAATCCCCGCCACTTCACTCAGCGTCGTAGGTGCTGAAACACTATTCGCCTCCTCCCGCCGTAGACGCCCGAAATAGTGGCTAATGCTCTCCCCTTCATGAGGCTCAACATACTCCATCCAGGGAGATAGCTCTTCCCAGGCTGTAATCTTTTCCACCGTCTTCATTACTCCTCTTTCCTTGGCCTTGGTCGAGGTGATTTCCGACGACCCACGACGGACAAAATGATTTCGGCTGAGATCTTTCTAGAACCTTGACCCAAAGCCCTAATCGCTGATTTCCTTAAAACTTCATTCAAGGCACTGCTTAGTCCTTTAGTTTTC
>CAZPYG010000500.1:0-2186 GCA_964590465.1 uncultured bacterium
CCCAGTTTATTGCCATTCAACGTCACCCAAAAGAGTCTGTACGATTTGGCGGATGTTTTCCCGTAGGGTCGGGTCTTGAATTTCCATTGACCGATTGTTCGCACTTGGGCGAATGTTGATGAGCGATTCGTATCCTACCGTTTGCCTGAGTGGATACCAGTCAGCGCCCCAAACATTGGCCTGCTCGCTGCCATCATCCAATAAAACTAGCTCGCAATCTGCATGAAGCTCCCCACCTCCAGCCAGAATTCGGCGCTCGATATCTACTGCCAGTTTAATGTAGATTCCCAGAGCCTCCAGCATCTGACGCATTTGTTCAGGTTCCGCACGGCTACGGATGATATGAATCATGGCAGTTTAGTTCACAGAATAGATGCAAATGTACCATGATATGATCAGTATGAATGCTGAAGCTTCGGTGCTGACCACCCAACATTTGCCCCTAATTTCCACAAACCTGCCATAGCCGCCCCCTAACCTTTGGCTTACAGGGTCTCCGAGGGAACCCCATCCTCCCCCCCTCGCCCTGGGAGCCATGCCCAGCCGCCTCTCCAAAAACCTAACCGCCCTCCTCCTCGCCAGCCTTCTCACCTTCATCCTGCTGCTGGCCCCCATCCCCAGACTCTCCCCAGCCCACGCCGGAATCTGGGACGAGCATATTCCCTCCACCGTCTACAACGGCGCACTCGTCCCTGACTGGGGCAATATCACCTTCTCCAACCTGCCCGTCATCAGCGAAGCGGGCTCCCTACAAATCCCCGATTCCCTTGCCGCGCAACTGGGTTACAACCCCTCCCGCATCTGGTCAGAAAACGCCCCCATCGACCAGGTACTCATGCTCGGCGACCTGCAAGACGCCTTTGGTCTGGGAAACTTCGACCTCGCCACCATTGCCCAGCTCACCGGGCTCAACCTCAACGGCATCAGCCTGGCCAACTTTCCCCTCATTACCCAACAAACCCTCGCCAGCCTGGTCGATGCCATTCCCGAATTAGCCCAGCGCACCCTGAACCAGGTACCCCTCCTCAAAGACCTGGTTAACCTCAACCTCCAGAACCCTGGTCCCGCCGCACTTGCCGACCTGGCTTTGCAAACCCTCAACCTGGATGACTTTGGCAGCAGTCCCCTGTCAGAACTCGCTAGTAACGACCTGCTGGGTCAATTCTCCCTCGGCGATCTCAACCTTGGTCAGTACAGCTTCAACGATATCCCCGGTCTCATCCAAACTCCCTTAGACCATCTGCAGGGCTGGCAGCAAACCTTTGTCGGTCAGGTGCCGGGGCTCTCCCAGGTACCCTTCGCCGCTTTTCCCAATGCTCCCGCCGCAGGCTACTTCGGCTTCATTGCCATTGATGATGTCACCTACGGCCCGATGGAACACCGCAGCACTCCTACCCAGCGTTCCATCACCGGCAGCGATAAAGTGGGCTTTAACTATCAGTGCGCTCAATCCCGTGGCTGCGCCTACCTGGAACTCAACTCTCCTGTATCTCTTGGGGTGGCTGGCGATCCAACCGGACTGCACGGAGCGCAGTGGATTAAAGGCGGCACCGGACAGGGAGCCCAGATGGTGCCGGGGGGACACGGCATTCTCGGCGTCATCAACGGCGGACAAGAGCCAACGGGGCGGTTGCCCTTTGGCCCGGTCTTCAAAGTAGTGCTCACGAACACCGATGAAGCCACCGGCACCGGTACTTTCGGCATTTACTTTCGGGTCTGCCACCACGGCTTTATCGACCTGGGCTGCACCCCCTACTTCATTGGCCCCGTACCCTAGTTTACGGCTCAGGAAAAAGGCATCGTCTTTGTCGGCGAGACTCCCGGTACTCCTCCCGGCGATATTCCCGGCATTCCGCCTTTGCCTCCTGAGGTGCAACAGTAGATTGATGCCCTGATTCGGGCTAACGAACCGGACTTCCTCAGCGCGGCGAATGTAAATGGCTCTTATCCCGCGAAAATTAACTAGATAACTTTTCTTCTAGTTTTTTCAAGTGTATACAAAAGTCAATCTCTCAATCTGTCAATCTCTGATAGAACATCTAAAATTGTAGAAATCTGCTGTTCACCAATAAAACGCTAAGTGCTTTTTGAAGTCAAGCCAGAAAAAATTCAAATTCTCGACAGCTTGATGTTGGTCAAGCTAATGAAACGTCTGATGCATGCGGAATGTAAACAAACCGGCATTC
>CAZPYG010000501.1:0-2174 GCA_964590465.1 uncultured bacterium
GTAACAAAGAAGATGGGGCCTACCGTTTGGCGCTTGCTACACGTATGGGCGAACTGGTTAACGCCAAATGCATATCCTGCGGAAGCATTGTTAGTGCACCAAAGGGTATGCTGTGGGAAAGCATGCCTTGCCCAGATTGCAATAAAAAGATTCTGTTTGTGATTCTTACTTCTGAAAATCAAGTTCACGAGAAGGAGTAGCACATGGGTTACATTGTTATAGGAATATTTGTTGGCGGGATTATGGGTGCAGCACTCACTTTCCTGCTCTTATTGAATAAACATAACAATCTGCAAAATCAAAAGGCTGAACAGGATGCAAAAGAACGCACAATTCAGAAAAGCCTGCAAGATATTAAGGCAAAAGCGCATGAACTCCAAGCAGACGATGCAAAACTAAAGTCGTTGCTGGAGGAGGTCGAGTCGCGCGTTGTTTCATTTGAGGAACTGCAAAATGAAAACACAATATTAAAACGTGACCTTCGGAATATAGACGTGACACTGCGAAAACTCGAATTAGACAGACACGTACAACAACAGACACAGGAAATGCTCGATGGACGGGCACGGGAGCTAGGAGGCCGGTACCTGAAGGAAAATGTCAAATGGATTGGTTCATCGCTGAACACCAGTAATTATGTTGTTTCAAAAAAACGCCTTCAGGATGTTATAACGCGGTGTCGCGGAATAGGGTTTGAAGTTTCAGAAAAAGAGGAAATTGAATTGTTGACGGACCTAAAAGATGAATACGAAAAAATGGTACGCGCTACTTTTGAGCGGGAGGAGCAGGCTCGTATCAAGGCTCAAATTCGAGAGGAACAAAAACTTGAGAAAGAGATTCAACGAGAGCTTGAAAAGGTAGAACGCGAACGAACAGCTATTCAAGCGGCATTGGACAAGGCTCTTGCTGAGGCTGAGGATAAGCACAGTGAAGAAATCGAACGGCTTAAGGTTCGACTAGCCGAAGCGGAGGAAAGGGCACAGAGAGCCGAGTCCAGAGCGGAAATGACCAGATCAGGTCATGTTTATATTATCTCTAACATCGGTTCATTCGGTGAAGGGGTATACAAAATCGGGATGACTCGGCGGTTAGAGCCCGCCGATCGGGTAAGAGAGCTAGGTGATGCTTCGGTTCCATTTCCATTCGACGTGCATATGATGATTGCCTCTGACGATGCCCCCAAGCTTGAGCATGCCTTACACCGTCAACTGCATAAACATCAGGTGAATAAACTCAACCCGCGTAAGGAGTTTTTCAAGGCCGATATAGATACTATTCGGCAGATTGTGGAAGAAAATCATGGTGAGGTGCAGTACATTGCGCAAGCGGAAGCCCTAGAGTATCGACAAAGCCTCGAGATTTCATACGAGGACCAAGAATATATTGAGACTGTCTACGACGCCCTCGACGAAGAAGATGAAAATGTAGTCGATGGGATATAAGTCCTAGTTTTAGGGCGAACGATTCCGTCGTTTGGGATTGCATGCTTCTGCAAGCAGAAGCATGCCACCTGCCGGTAATTCTGAATGGGGACATTTTATAAACAACGATTCCGCAAGCAAACCTTATGAGGCCGGTTTGATCGCCATACGGGTAAACATGCCCATGTAAGCGTGAGCATGCCACCTGCCCTGGGGGCTGAACGGATCACCAAAGAGCACGCGTCCCGAAAGGGACGCTTGAATATTGAAATTCAACCGTCCCTGTCGGGACGGACGGGTGGTGGAGGCGACCTCCAATCCCGGTAGTGAACTGCCGGGCTAATATCAATCGTCCCTGACGGGACGGTCGGGAGAGGTCATACACCATCTTACAGAGCGGACAAGTTTGTCCGAAACACTCAAAACTCTACGGTTGGTAATGCTGCCAGAACCACTGGCCCCACTCGGTGGCGGTGTCGCCCCAATCATCTCGGTAGCGGGCGAGTTGGCTGCGGAGACGGGCGAGGTGCTCGGCTGACTCGGGCCGGGGGGCGAGGTTGGTCAGCTCCCACGGGTCTTTCTGGAGGTCAAAAAGCTGCGTGTTGGACAGCTCGCCTTCGACGACGTACTCGATGAGCTTGTACCGCCGGTCCTTGACCATCCGCTGGACGAACATGTAGGCGGCGAAGATGGTGTCGCGGATGGGCTGGCGTGGGTCGCGGATGGCGGGCTGGAGGCTTTCGCCTTCGACGG
>CAZPYG010000502.1:0-2171 GCA_964590465.1 uncultured bacterium
GAGAGAATTCGCTGATTTGAGCCACCGTTAACCCGGCCAGCAGGCCCGTGCGCTTGCGGTAACCCATGTAGCCCATAATCGCCATGACGATGGTGGGGTTGCCAATCAGCACAAATAACGACAACACCAGAGCTGGGATAATCTGAGCCCCCAGCAGGCTCAAATCAAGCTGAGAACCGCGAAAAAATTGGGGCTATGGCCTTTGAGGGTAGTGCCGTTAACACCAGGACCTGTTTGGTAATGGCTAACCTGGCCAGTACCAGACCCACCACATAGGGAATACGATTTTAGAGGGCTGGGGTTGTCCTGGCTCCAGCACTGTTTTGTCACTTTCTCGTCATATTTGCCAGGGAGGCTGATGGTATGGAGATTCGAGGTGGTGAATGAGAAGTCTGTTAATGCGGAGCCCGATCGCCATTGCCGCCGCATGGATTGGGGCTTACATCCTGATTGTGTTGTCGCCGTTGCTGATTTTGCTGCTGCATTCGGTACCGGCGGGGCGGGAGTTCTGGCTGGATTTTTCGGTGGCGCTGGGGTTTATTGGGCTGGCGATGATGGTGCTGCAGTTTGCGCTGACGGCTCGCATTCGTACCATTGAGGCGGCCTATGGGGTTGATATCATTCTGCAATTTCACCGCTACACCTCCATCGTGGCGTTTCTGCTGATTCTGGTGCATCCGATCATTCTGTTTGTGAATGATCCAGAGACGCTGCAGCTGCTGAACTTTTTTACAGCGCCCTGGCGGGCGAGGGCGGCGGTGATTTCTACCCTCGCCTTGATTTTGCTGATTGGCACCTCAATCTGGCGGCAGAAACTACGCATTCCCTACGAACCCTGGCGCATCTGGCACGGCATTTTTGCGGTGACGGCGGTGGGGTTGGGCCTGGCCCATGGCTTTGGGGTCGGCAATTACCTGAGCCTGTTCTGGCAGGGGGTGTTGTGGGTGCTGTTTGGGTTGACGGCGTTGTGGTTGCTGATTTTTGTGCGTCTGGTCAAGCCCTGGCAGATGACCCAGCATCCCTACCTGGTGGAAGAAGTGGTACCGGAACGGGGCAATGTGTGGACGCTGGTGTTGCGACCCAGGGGGCATGGGGGGCTGAAATTCCAGTCAGGACAGTTTTCCTGGATTACTCTGAGGATTTCTCCCTTCCGCATGCGGGAACACCCATTTTCCATGGCCTCCAGCGCAGAAAATCTGGATTGCCTGGAGTTTGGCATCAAGTCCGTCGGCGATTTCACCAGTGGTATTAAAGATGTGGAACCGGGCACCGTCGCCTACCTGGATGGCCCCTATGGCGTCTTCACCATTGACCGCTACTGGGATTCTGCCGGGTTTGTGATGATCGCGGGAGGCATCGGCATTACGCCGATTATGAGCATGTTGCGCACCGCCGCCGATCGTCAGGACGACCGCCCCTTCGTGCTGATCTACGCCAGCCGCTCCTGGCAAGACATTACCTATAGGGAAGATCTGGAAGTTCTCAAACCCAAACTGGACCTGACCCTGGTGCATGTGCTGCGGAATGCTCCGGAAGATTGGCAGGGAGAAACCGGATACGTCGATCAGGCCCTGCTGGAACGCTACATTCCCAGCCACCGGGGCAGCCGCCATTACTTCATTTGTGCCGTTCCCAAAATGATGGATCAGGTGGAGCGAGCCCTGCACAATCTTGAAGTACCGATCGACCACGTCCACATGGAACATTACAACCTGGTTTAAGGAGAGCTGAGCCATGCGCTACAGCATTATGCTGCAACTGGTCACTACCATCAGCGTGATTTTCATTGCGGCTGCCGCCCTTTTCGCCTGGATTCAAAATCGCCAGACTGAGCCTGTTCAGGAGATAGGAAAAAGTCGTGGATTTAATCAAAATTTATTACTTGAATGGCACTGAATTAAGGCTGTTAGACAGTGCCCACCCACCCCTGTCAAGGTGAGCCCTAGCCCGAATCTGCAACCACCGTAGGGTGCATTCGCGGTCCATAAATTGCCGCAAAGCTTCACAGACTCTGGCTTTGGACCGCAATGCACCGCTTACGGTATTGGGCTTATCCCTTGATGCGGACGGTGCGTTTCGGCCAAGGCAAAGCCTCTGCACTATCGCAGGGTTGGCCTGAGGCCGAGAACACAGCCTACGTATAATCGAGCTATCGGCAAAGTTCAAGGGGC
>CAZPYG010000503.1:0-2167 GCA_964590465.1 uncultured bacterium
GATAAGCCACCTGCTCCGGTGGCAACTGCAGCAACTGTTCCCGCAGGTTACCCTCCAGGGCTCCCGCCACGACGGCCTCCCCAATCTGAATCCGCACTGGCACTGCTTCCAGCTGATATGGGGGTCTTGGTTCCAGCAATTTCGGGTCATCGCCCGTCAGCAGGGACTGCTCGTCAAAGCGCTCTATCTCAGCAACCTCAAGCGGCTGGCTATCCAGATCTGCCTTACGCGCCGAAGGTTCCTGCTGGGATTCCTTCTTCTCTTCCGCCAACTGCTGTAGCCTTACCTTGGCCAGCATCTGGGCAATGGCATCCAAAATCGAATTAATATCGTGCTGCACTTTCTCAGCACTGTGGGGAGAGCCGCCGAAAGTCATGGGTCACCTCGCAAGGGTCAAAACACATCCTGAAATTGCTTGAGAATCGCCGGGTCTTTGAGATTCGGCGCACTGGGCGTGGATTGCTTGGGAAGGGGGAAGAGCTGCTCGGCAATGGCCATCCGAGATGCCAGCTGCTCGCGGGTGTGCTCCTCCGAGTTGAACTGCTGGTGAGACGCTGCTATCAGCCGTTCCCGTACCTTAGGCCAGCGCTCTTTGCTCCAGGCTTCCTGGGCCAGATCGGCCTTGGGCACCTTCACCTTCAAAATCAGGGGAATCGAGCCCTCATCCTTGCGGCTGTAGGCCGGGTTAATCAACACACACTTACCCGTCGTCAGCTTGTTAAACTGGGCCGGTTCCACGATGGCTCGCTTTTGGGTATGTCCTGCCGTGCTAGTGCTGCCGCCCCCTTTGCCGGTGCTCTTGGTCTTAGACTTTATTTCCACCTCCTCTTCCCCCAGGTAGTCGCTAAACAGTCGAGCGCTGTCCGGGTCCTGGGGATTGAACAGGGCTTTCGTGGCACAGCCGCCCAGAATCGAGCGGCTCACCTCACGGGAGTAGGCTTTCTCTAGCTGGGTCAGGTTTTGAAAGCCCACAATCGTCACCAGACCATCGGAGCGGTTTTCGTTGAGCCACTGGGTCAGGTAGGGCAGATACAGTGTCGGCAACTCATCGAGGGCCAACACTAGCGGGTCGCGGCGTTTACGGGTGACGTTGCGGGTGACAATCAGATGCAGCAGGGTAGCCACCAGGGGCGCAACCGCTTCCCGCCGTTGACGATCCAGCCCCAGAATCAGCAGCTGTTTGCCTTCTAGATCCAGGGGCAGGGTGGTCTGACCGCAGAAGGCGCTGACCAACTCCTGACTAAGGAAGCGGCTGAACACCTTACTGGCCATGCCAATCACCCCAGCCACCGTCTTCTCAGACCCGGCTAACTGCAAAAGCTGGGAAAAGGCCAGATACACCCAGTTGCTCATCTGCCAGTCGGCTCCGGCGTCGCCTCGTTCTTTGGCATGGCGGATACGGCTGGGCAAATCCGTCAGGCTCAGGATTGCAGAAGCCATCATCAAGTCGGGTTGCGGCATTCCTTTAGCCAGCATCAAAATCGCCTGGGTGAGCTGATCTCCAGCATCGGCAAAGAACTTGTCTTCCGAGGCATTAGCCGAGAGGGCAAAGTTGCGGTTCATCACCGTGGCAATCTGCCGGGCCATCAGGGCATCGTCGGCATCCCGCAGAAAGTCCAGGGGATTGCAGACCTCACTTTCAGGGTAGCCGGGGGCAAAGATGCTGACGGAGTAGCCCCGCTTGGCCGCATAGGCAGCCAGCACTTCCGTTCGTCGGGGGAACTTCGGTTCGAAATTAGTCGCTATTCCTCATCCGGCGTAGACAAGACAGCACTCTTTAAGGCGCAAATCCCAGAAATCTAGCAACTGTGCTGCTGTAGCTGATCTCACTGGAAAATCCTTGTAGAATTATCCAAGTAATAGACGTAAGATTCAAGTACTAGTGTTCATGGTAGATGCAGCTGAGGTTTTCATCTCCTACTCTCACAAAGATCAGGAGTTTCGCCAAGAACTCCATAACCATCTGGAGCCCCTTAGAGTTAGTGGATTTGTTAGAACTTGGTATGACGGATATATTGCTCCAGGCCAGGAATGGGATAACGAAATCAAGCAGAACTTGCGACGCGCTCAAATAATTTTGCTGCTAGTCAGCTCAGATTTCATCAGCTCAGAATACTGTCAAAAGGTAGAGTTTACCCAAGCAATGGAGCGTCACGAAGCGGGAGAG
>CAZPYG010000504.1:0-2165 GCA_964590465.1 uncultured bacterium
CCAGACAGGCTGCAGATTTTGATCGATTGGTATGCCCGAAAGCTTGGCTCTAGTGAGGAGAGCAAGCAGAGCAAGTTGAATAAGATTTTAGGTGCCATCAGAAAGGAGCTAGAGGCTGGAATCTTCAAGCCACCGAAGTCCCATATGGCGGTCTATAACATCGTTGAAGACTACATAGAGCAGCAAAACCAAAAGCTTAGACATCCCGGACAGGGGAAAGAACAATATGTCCAAACAACTGACGGAATCATATATCTAAACCAAACCAATGAGGTGTTCCAGGCTGACCACACTCCCTCGGATATATTGCTGGTAGATCAGGATGGGAACGAAATCGGTAGCCCATATTTAACTACTGTTATGGAATGTATCTCAGGTTGCATAGCAGGGTTTTATCTTGGGTTCAGGCAGCCTGGCTCTCATGAAGTAGCATTAGCCCTTCGCCACGCAATTCTTCCCAAGGCTTACGGATCAGAATACGAAATTAAGCATCCGTGGATCTGCAGGGGCATTCCAAAATATCTTGTCACAGATCGTGCCAAAGAGTTTAAATCTCAACACTTACGACAAATTGCATCTGAGTTAGGTATTGAGCTACGACTCAGGGCTTACCCTTCCCAGGGAGGCTTGGTGGAATCGGGATTTGATCAGTTTAACAAAGAGCTGATTTCAACTTTACCAGGTTATAAAGGCTCGAATATTCAGCAGCGACCTGAAGATGCAGAGAAATACGCTTGCATTACTATCGAAGAATATGAGCGATTGTTTATACGGTATCTATGCAATCGCTATAACTGGAAGCTTTATCCAAGGACAAAAGATCAGCCCAGAATCGTACGGTGGGAAGATAAACTTTTTGAACCACCTTACGTTCCAGATGAGCGCAGGCTAGATTTATGCCTTTTGAAGCGAAAAAAGAGTGCTAAAGTCCAAAAATTCGGCACTGTTCAGTTTGCCAGTGAGATTTATCAAGGAGACTGTTTATCAGGCTATAAAAAAGTCAGCCTTCGATATGATCCTGGAAATATTATTTATATTCTGGCTTATACCGAGGAAAAAGATGATACCCCTTCCAAGTTTTTGGGAGTTCTCAAAATCAGGGAACGTGAGGAAGAAAAACTTTCATTAAAAACACTAGAGCTTGAGCAACAACTCAATAAGGAGAAGGGGCGTTCGTATGATATGTCTTCAGTTTTTGATGATGTTTTGGACTGCAACGAGTTTGTAGAGAATAAGTTAAAGGAAAAACGCAAACAAAAACGAGAAAAAGAGCATGAGCGGGCTGGGTGTTCTGATGGTCTTTCCAATGTCATTGCGTTTAAGCGCCAGGAGGCAGAGGAGAAAAATACGGCTAAACCCCAAGTTCAGGCAGAGCAGCCTCCAGCAAAACGACTGCGGCCTAAGCGTTCAGCCAAGGTCGCCGCAGCTAACTGGAATCAACATCTAGATGAGAACTGGTAGATAACCATGGCACAACCTCAACCCGTTTTAGAACATCAACAGTCATTTGTGGCCCCTCTACTCGACCCTAAGGCCGAAAAGGAGCGAATTAGGGCAGGTGGTCCCCTTTTGATAACAGAGCGAGATGAGCGATTGCATTTATGGTTGGATGAGCAGCGAGAATCTGGTAACCCTGGTTTCATCTGTTCTGCTCAGGGGTCAGGCATTTCGGACTCCTGCCAGTATTACCGAATGCTGCATGTTAGGCGACGGGGAGTTATGCAAGAGCTACCCGTGTCTGTTGTTTATGTTAGAGTACCTACCCTTTGTAGCCTCACCAGTTTTTATACTGCCCTCCTAGAGGCTCTGAATCATCCGCTTTCAACAGGAAAGCTAAAGGATTTACGCCCTCGCGCCCGTGGAAGACTCAAGAGCTTTCGCACTCAGCTTCTAATTATCGATGATGCCGAATTCCTGACAGATGACGTCTTTCGCGAATTGGGGCAAATCTACGACATGCTTAAGATTCCGGCAGTTCTATCAGGAACGTACTACTTAGAAAATGTTTTGAATCAGGGGCATTGGACCCGGATATTTAATGCATTTCTAGATTATTACGAGTATCCACCTATGACTCAGGATGAAATGGTGGCAGTAATTGAATACTGGGAAAAAGAGTTTCTGAAGTGGCCGGAGGAGTCCGATTTCCTATTAGAAGATGTATG
>CAZPYG010000505.1:0-2162 GCA_964590465.1 uncultured bacterium
GCATTCAATGGAGCAACAGACTGGCCAGCCCGATAGGTTGAAACTGCGGCATACTTCCACCCGTAAGTCGTCTGATCATCCGCAACAGGTTGCCGGTAAACCTCTAGCTGGCGCTTAACCAGATTCACAATCCAGTACTCTGCAACGACCGCCTTAGCGTATAGACTGCCCTTAAATGTGCGGTCATAGCTGACGGACGTATCCGCTACTTCTACAAGCAATGCTGCTGCTGTCGGATGAGCATCGGTGTAGTCACGTATCGAACCCTGCACAACGGCCACATCGGGCTCCGGTTCCGAAATATCGCTCACCACAAACGGCTTCTGCTGACGAATGTAATACCCACTGCCAAACACAGCTTTGAGAGCTGCATCTACCAAATCTATGGCCACGGCATGGGGGCTCTTCATCGCAGCCCTATCGATCACCTGGCCTTCTATAAGTTCCACTCGTCTTCCCTCAAAAAAGCCGAGTTCGGCCAGCCGATGGTACTCATGGCGGGTCCACCGATGGACTTGAGGTGGCGTGACAGACACCATAGGGGCGATTTCCTTAAGGAGTCGAGTATTTTAGGGGTTTACCCAAAATTTTGCGATCTCAGGTGAAAACCCCTTTCAATTCTACTCAACTGTCCCATTGACCTGAGAACCTCTTCAGGTTAGGGAAACAGCACCGCATCTTTGGCGCTACTCTATGCACAAATGCCACCCATGGGAGGATCTGACCATGCCGAAAAAGAAGACCTCGTCTATCGTCGGGACCTGGCACATTTACGAAATGGAGCAGTGGAAGGAAGATTATTTCAACATGGAGGTGCAGGCCTACATCACAGTCACCCAGGGGGGAACGGGAGATTTTCAATTTGGCCTGGTTGCCGGGGAGATTGATGGAAAATTTACCCGTAAGGACGCTCCAGAACGGTTCGATTTCATTTGGGAAGGCAATGACGAATGTGATGAGGCCTTTGGCAGTGGTTGGCTGATACTGAAATCGGCAGATGAGCTAGAAGGAAGCATCGGCTTCCTAGGAGGAGATCGTTCCGCATTTGCGGCTCGGCGAGCTTGAGCCAGCAATCACCGACCTCAGGATGTAGGATGGGATAACGCAGTATAACCCTTGCTGGAAAAGGTTTTGATGCGTTACGGCTGCACCTAACGCATCCTACAAAGGATGCTAACGACCGACTTAGGAGAGGGGAGATGCCATCACCATTTCCAGGGATGAATCCCTATTTAGAGAATCCTCAGCTGTGGCCCGAGGTTCACAGTCGGCTGATGGTTGCCATGGCTGATGCCTTGAACCCCGAACTGATGCCCAAATATCGGGCAGCCATTGACCAGCGGGTTTATGACATATCCGGGGACGAGGCTTTGCTGGTGGGCATCCCTGATGTCACGGTAAGCCAACCCGTTTCTGCTTCAACCCAAAGGCCTGTCGCTGTGATGCCCCCACCCGCTGGCCCAACCAGGGTTACCGTGCCCATACCGATTGAAATGCGAGAACGGTATCTGCAAATCAAGTCTGTGGCTACTGGCAAAGTGATCACGGTGGTTGAGGTATTGTCGCCGACGAATAAACGTCCAGGGGCTGGACGCAATGCCTACGAAGAAAAACGGCGAGAAGTGTTGAGTAGCCTGACTCACTTGATTGAGATTGATTTGCTCCGTCAGGGAGAACCAATGGCCCTCACCACCGGCAACGTGCCAAGCCACTATCGAATTTTAGTCAGTCGGGCTGAGCAGCGCCCCCAGGCGGATCTTTATGCCTTTAATGTGCAGGATTTCGTGCCCCGGTTCCCGTTGCCTCTAGCGGCCAACGAAGCAGAACCCATCATAGATTTACAGGGACTCCTCAACCAGGTCTATGACCGGGCGGGTTACAACCTGGTCATCGATTACGCCAGGCCGCCTGTGCCGCCTTTAGAAGAGGCGGATGCCGCCTGGGCGGATGAATTACTGCATTCAGGATTGTGAGGAGTTATGGCAATCTCTTTCGACCGCATTGCCGACCGCTACGATGAAACCCGCTCGGTACCGCCCGAGATTGCGGAGCAGATTACCGCCCAAATTTTGCGCCTGGGGCGGACCACTCCAGATACTCACTTCTTTGAAGTCGGGATTGGCACGGGACGGATTGCCCTGCCCATCGTTGAGCGGGGCTAC
>CAZPYG010000506.1:0-2154 GCA_964590465.1 uncultured bacterium
GCAGCATAGCCGGTTGCCTCAATTAACCGGGCTGTGGACGTAAACCCTGCCAGGTCAAACACCCGCACCGGTAGGAACTTGGACTCCGGGGCAACCCCCAACAGCCCCGCCGTATCCCCACCGTTGGCGGCAATCACCCCGGCGACCCAGGTGCCGTGGGAGGTCGCTTCCACCTGAAATCGCAAAAAATAGCGAATCAGCTGGGCTTTTTCCCCCAGGGGCTTATCCCCCAGCATCAGGGCCAGGTCGGCATATTTTTGCAGAAGCTGCAGGTCGTTGAGCCGAAAGCTGTCCTGCAATTGAGGTTTCAGATGCTCTAGCTCGGCGTCGCTGAGGCGAGTGTCGCCATCGCCTTCTACAAAATCGTAGCCGCAGGTTTCGTCGGGCAGACGGTCTTCTTCGACAACGTCTGGGCAGGCCAGTTGACCTTTCAAGTCAGCGTGGTCCCACTGAATGGTGGCGTCGATCACCCCAACCAGGGTGCCTGCGCCCCGATCGCTAATCTCCCAGGCTTCCGTTGCCCGAATATCTACCCTGGGCAGGGTCTGCCCCCGATGATGGCGACTATCCTGGTGCCATGCTTCTTCCCGCAGGTGTTCTGAGAATTGGAAGCCTGCCGTTAATTGAGTGAGGTCAATCGGAGCTTCTAACTGAGCCTGGGCACTACTCGCCTGTAAGACATTGAGTCTGGCCGAACGTACACCACGAAACTGTTCGAGCTTCTGGGCGATATCTAGCAACTGCAGCCCCGGTCGATGAGGAGATTTCACCAGATACGTAGACGTTGCAAATCTCAGAGGGCGGACCAGCTCCACTCCTGCCTGGTCAAATAAGACCTGCTTTGCCGTTTCCGACAACGATGGATTGACATGGACAATCAATTCATCCGTGAGCAGAACTGCACCGGACAGGTTGGCACTCCCAGCAGAGGCTTGTCCCCCACTACCGGGGTGTTGCAAGATAGGCCGAACGGTTGCAACCTGTTTTAACGCCGACAGGGTTTGCTCTGTCAGGGCGGCATTGGGAGCCACCAGCACGGCGTAGTTGGCCCCCCTATGTTTCACAACCAGCCCCAGGGATTTGACTTTGTCTGCGATCTCAGGGGGCAATGGATAAGGAGAAACGGTGTTTGAGTCCTGCTCCCAGGAGATGGAGATAGCATTGGGGTGAATGGGCATGGACAGCGACTGCCCAAAGCTGGGAACGGAAACGGTAGACGTTGAAGCACTAGCCGGGGGCGCTGAAAGGCCCAGACATGCCGCAGCTAGCACCATCGCAATGGCGCGTTTCATGGGTATTTAACTCCAAAAAGACTGTTTGCGGGTGCTGAAGCGCTTCAGACTGGGGTGAGGAATTTAGTTGCTCAGCCGCACTGTCCTCGGCAGTGGGTGAGAAAGATGCATCGTGGGGTTAGCTTTTGGGGGGTAAAACCAGCAGGGTGTTGCCCTGGCGACCAACGACAATGACGGTCTGCTTTTTCGGAATGGATTTCTCCAGGTACTCAATGGACCGAGCCTGCCAGATAACGCCGCCAACCGAGACTTGGCCGGGACGAGTTGGTTTAATTTTTTTCACGACTCGCCCACGCCGACGGGTTTGAAACCACTCGGTAGAGAGCGGCGAAAATGGACTACCTAATTCCTCGTACGGTTCTCGATTCCTGGTATCGCACGACCCCGCTATATGTAGTGGGCCGTCAGCGGAAATGTCTTCGCCATAGACAGGGTCTGAGCGAAGGAGTTGTTTTAAGAAGTCACGTAAGGGACGCCACATAAAAACCCTCTCTGAATCACTGAATCCATGAAACAGAAAGGGTTTCGGCCTTTAGTCGGCGCTAAGCAGGCGTTATGCAGCTTTATTTCTGGTCTTTTGCAGCAGTACGTTTACGGCCACCAACGGCATACATCATTAATGGCTTGATGAATCTCCTTTAGTGCAGGCTTACCGCCAAACTTGGCGAACTGTGGGACCCCAAAGGTAAGAGCGTCCAAAACTGTACCACGGTTGCATGTACCTAAAGCTCGGAGGATTTTAGGGTAGATGGTTTTTTCTTTGTTGAATGAGACAGGATTCTCTAGTAAAGGCCCCAACCACTTTCCACGTAAACCTTCCAAAGGAAAAGCGCTGCTAATAGAAATAGCTTCTGATAAAAGT
>CAZPYG010000507.1:0-2139 GCA_964590465.1 uncultured bacterium
TAACGGTGAAGCTCAACGGCGGCAGGCAGCCTCTTGCCTCTGATCGACCAACTAACTGCCGTCCGTTGCAGCGAGGTGTTAGCCTGCTCTAAACTTAGGTATACCTAAGCAACCTGTCCATATTATGAGCTATCGCGACATCATTACGATTGAGCCTGACAAGCGTGGTGGCAAGCCCTGCATCCGCCGGATGCGGATTACGGTCTACGATGTCTTGGGGTGGTTAGCGGCTGGCATGTCTACCACTGAGATCATTGACGACTTCCCAGAATTGACAGAAACCGACATTAGGGCATGTTTGGAGTTCGCGGCTGATCGCGAACATCGTTTAGTTGCGTCGGTGAGTGCTGCTTGAAACTGCTGTTCGACCAAAACCTGAGCCGCAAGCTGGTCAATCGGTTGGCTGATATTTTTCCTGAATCCAGCCACGTTCAATTTCACGACTTAGCTGAGAAAACAGATACTGAGATTTGGGAATTTGCTAAGCTTAATGACTTCTGCATCGTGACGCAAGATGCAGATTTCCCTGAAAGAAGTCGGCTTTATGGTTCTCCACCTACAGTTGTTTGGCTCCGATGTGGCAATGCACCAACTAGGGAAGTTGAAAATCTGATTCGGTCTGGTGCTGAAGCAATTCAAGAGCTTCTGTCAAATACTGACCTGCACTGCCTAGAATTGCACTGACCCACATATAAATGAACGATTTGAGTCAACCTAATTCGATTAATTCCTTCGCCAACTCAATTGATTCATCATCAAGTTTAGATTTCTCCTTGCTGAGAATATATTTTAAAGCTTTAAGGTTGAGATTTTCTCGAAAGATACGCCTCATTGTGCTGACTCTTGTTTGAATTGAGCTATAGGTGTAAACACCAACCGGAATTATATTCATCAAGTCCTCGCCGTTTGCATATGGCTCATAGTAATCGACAAAGAATTTTTTGCCCATTTTACCTAAAAGCTGTTCAAGCAGGACTTGTTCATCTTCAGAAACATGAATTTCTTTTCTTTGTAGTTCGATTCCCTCTTTTGTCAAAAATGAAATATTATAATCAGGCTCATTATCAAGACGTTTCTCCGCAAAAAATAGACGCTTAAATTCCTCGACTTCTGGAATCTCGGGAGCAAGCTGATCATAAAAATTATAGATAGAAACACATTTCTGCTGGATTGCTTCCTTAACTATTTTGACAACAGGATGTGATTCTGGATCTTTATCCATCAAATAATTGAAATGGGCTGGAATCAAGACAATATTCCATAGGGAAGAGAAAAATAGTGGGTGAGAGGCCAGTCCCCATACATGGGAAATAATATAATTCTTTACCGTGCTATTTTTTCCCGTACTGATAGCCTGACCAAGATATTTTTTGATTGATCGCCTGTTCTCATGATTGCCATCATTGTCAATTTTAATATTGAATGCTGGATAAGCAGATAGACGTGCTTCATTGTCTCTTGTTAAAACAATAGCTTCTGCCTTGTTACTGATACCCAGGGCTTCATGATGGGATGGAGAATATCGAATGGGAAACTTACCACCAGTTTTATAAAGCGCGATCATTTCCTGGTTTCTTAGCCGAACGATCTCTGGAGGAATAAACAAAGTGCTTGCCAGAAATGCTTCCACAAAATTATCTTGATTTCTATACAGTGAAACGAGCTGGTCTATCCCGTCAATCATACTTACTTCCCCAAGTCAGTTCTAAAGGTGTCAAGTGTTCCTAATCCCACAGCATTTCTCCAAAAGTTTCATCCTTCAACATTTTGTCATCGCATTTTGGGCAAGGATGCTCGCTTGACCAAGGATATAGCCGGGTTCCTTCGCATTCAGGACAAAGATTAAGGCTCTTGTCATAGTCAGGATCACCAGTTGGACCATATTGCCCATGCCGCCCAACTAGAACATCGACTACAGCTTTACAATCTTCACAAATCATTGTTCTGACAACAGCCATCTCACCAAAATCTCGTTGTCCAGACACCCATTCTGCTACATACCCACAACCAGGACATGCAAAGTTATATTTAGTGCCCATCACTTTCCTCTGAGGAGACGACTAATCTGCTCAGTGTAGCCTCTTGCTCTAGAGTCGTGCAGGTCTAAGAATTAGAACTCTTGGCAACTCGGCAGGCTAA
>CAZPYG010000508.1:0-2117 GCA_964590465.1 uncultured bacterium
GCTGTTCTCAAAGCTAAGCTAGCTGCATGATTCAGCTTAAGTCAGTGACATTGATCCCTTGGTAGGGTGTGCCAGAGCCCTGTTTGGGTTTTAGCTCGATAGCGATCGAGGAAAATGTTATGGGCTTCGGGAAGTGATATACCTAGCCCTGGCAAATCGTGATCAGCCGTGGAGCTACTGGTCAATAGCCGCTTTGCCATATCGTGCATCAGGTCATGAAGCCGATAGTTGAATGACTGACCGGGTTGCTTTGCCCCTGCTAGAAGCAGCGCACGAGAACGTAAAAAGCGCAGTGTTGTTCCAGCTTGCTTCGGCGAAACCTCCCAAACCATTGCGGCAACGTTGTTTGTCATCAATACGTCTTCCGGCAATATCCCCAGCCATGCAAATTGCCGTTGTTGATCTGGTGAAAGTCTTTGCAGACTCAGGTTCAGAGATGCCAACAGGCTCAGGTTTTTGCGCTGTTTTTGGCTTAACACCGCACCAGGACGATCTAGTGCTTCCAGCCGGGCTACCTCTGCTTGCAAATCGTCTAAAAGTTCAGTAAACGTAACGCCATCGGCTAGTTGAGCAGCGGCCAATTCTAACGCCAGGGGTAAGTTCCCAACGGCTTGAGCTAAAGCTTGAGCCTGTTGTCGATCTCGATGGGTTATACATCCTGGATATTTTTGAGTTAGCAAGCTGAATGATTGCTCTGGCGTCATTTCCTCTAAGTCGTACCGCTTGGCACCAGGAACTTCTGCTTCACGAGTAGTAACCAAAATCCTGCAGCCTGTGCCACCACACAAAAACGGCTCAACATGGTCGGGGTTCCAGGCATCATCCACGACTAATAACATCTGTTTGTCGTGTAGCAGCGATCGCAGGTGCATTGATGCAGCATCAATGCTAGTGGGCTTATAGTCGCGGTCGCCTAGAGCTTGAATCCAACCACTCAAAAATGAGAGAAGGTCGGGTTCCTGTCCCAAAGTTGCCCATAGGATGCCATCAAAGAATCGCTCTTGGATATCAAAATCATGAGCCAGGGCGGCTGCTAGTACAGACTTGCCGATTCCTCCCAAACCATAGATGGCACTGACTACTAACGTTCCGGGGGCAGCATTATCTTTTTTAAGCAAAAAGGTTTTGATGGCCTGTTGATGCTCGGGACGAGCAACAAAATAGTCGGGTAGCGGGGGCATCTGAAGCGGTTTGCCGATCCTTGGTGGGAAGTCGTTGTTGTAGATGTTAACGACACCTGAAGCGGTTCCAATAGTCACATTGCGGTCGCCCGTGATTTCCTGGCTAATTTGTGTAGAAGGAATATCTGAAAGGACTTCTTTCCGCTGCAAATCACTTAGGTCCTTTGATTTTGGAGCCTTAGGTGGTTTCAAATCGCCCGATGCATGGCACTCTCTGTAGCGGTCTCTCCGCCATAGCCTGAGCCACCACCCTAAAAAGTTACGAACCCTTGCTTGAAGCCAGCGGTAAAAGCCTGTAACCACGCCCAATCTTTAGCTTTGGTTGATGTTGATCGTTCCTTCAGATTGCCCAATCATGATGTTCTTATCACCCTGGGCAGATTGAGATACAGTGACAACTTTACGGATAATTTCAGCATCCTCCTGCAAAAGGGATTCAATTTCTGCAGCCAGTGTCGGGTCTGCTTCCAGTATTTTCTGAAGCTGCTTAGTAAATGCCTCACGAGCGTCTTCGTCCTGTGGATTTTGGGCAAGTTCTTGTACCGCGCCCTGGGCCAGTGGTTTTGTTTCTACTTTAGGCCGCAACTTGGCCCACAGACTCTTAGCCTTTTCCCAAGCATCTGTTCCGAATTGGGAAGCAGCGCTTTCAGCCGCCTTGGTACCCAAATTCAATAGGGATGGAAAAAATGGAGCCAGGAAGTTAGCGATAACTGCAAAGCCCATACCACCAGCCTCAGAAGTAACTGACTCCTCTATGTTAGTCGATGGTTGACGACTCCTTGGCTTTTCTCCTTTTGCCAGCCACAAAAAAGGCCCGTAAGTATGCTTACGAGCCTTGAGGGTTGGGTTTTGCGGAGGGCTTACGATGCAGCAGCCTTAACCGTACGGCGGGGGCGCTTGCGTTCGGACTTTTTCTTATAGCCGATGGATTGAGCC
>CAZPYG010000509.1:0-2115 GCA_964590465.1 uncultured bacterium
CCATTGCCCGTCCCTGTACGATCATTATAAGCTGAAATCGGAGCTAAACCACGATCAATTAGGGTATAGCTGTCTAATTCAAACAAGCCAGTATCGGAATTAATAAATGCAACCCATAGATTTTCTTGCGTATCTTGCCAGGTAACACGATAATTTAAGTTGTCAAATTCTGGATCAATGACGGCTGGGACTGTGGCAGAAGGTTCGCTGACAACCACGACTTGAGGGGTAAAAGCATCGTCAGCTAAAGGTTCGTTATCAGTTGAATAATCGGATGTTCTGGGTTGGCTTAAATCAGATAAATCAATACATTGTCCGTCCTCATCAAGCCAAAAAGAGGTGGCATCTGGACAGCTATGGGCAAAACTCCTCTGACTAAACGCCCCGCCTATTGCCAACAGCGTTAATCCCAGTAAATAAAATGCTTTATTCATAATTTTTTGATGAAGATACTATGTCTAGTGTCGTACATAACTCACTCCGTACGAGGCACCGGCATTGAGTCTGCGAGCTTTCCTAGCCAACTTGGGTACTACAAGAACTATCGTAGCAGCCTGCCTCTAAAGAAGTGAATCCATTAAGTAAACATTAAGGCAAAAGGGGATTGGTTAATGCAAGGTTAAAAGCGCCCCTGGTGTTTAAAGCAGCCTTCGCTCGGGTGCATCCCAGTTATGCAATGAGCAATAATACTTAGTCTAGATCAGGTCCATGAACGTTAAGCTTTGAGCAGTTCAATGTAGGAGCTTTACTCCCATGGATGCCTCCAAAGAAGCCCGTCTCAAGGCCCTGACGCAGGAGCTCGCCGAACTGCTCTACGAGGAGACTGACCCCGAAGCCGTCAAGACCCTGGAAGGAATCGAGAATGCCGTGCGGGGGCATCTGCTCGAGCATGTAGGCCCAGAACTCGGTCATTTTTTATCCGTACAAGCAGCGGCACAACGCGAGGCCGTCAGCGAGGTGTGACCAGCATCATCGGCCAATTGCGCATCAGCGAACAGCAAGGACAACGGCTAGGTCTGAAAGCCCGGACTCAGTGGAGTCCGCAGTTAGAGAAGTGTTGTTTGCTGGTGAGTGCCAATGAGTCCTATGAAGATACAGCTCATGATATTGAGGTGTTAACCGGACTATCGGTCTCCAAGAGCACTCAGCAGCGGCTCGTGCATCGTCATGATTTCCCCTCTGAGTCAGTCGATTTCGGCGTTAAAGAGATGAGCCTTGACGGGGGCAAAGTGCGCTTACGGACGCCCAAAGGTCAACGGAGTGAGTGGCGCGACTATAAGGCCGTTAACCTTCATCAAGGCTGTATTGCGGCCTTTTTTAGACAGAATGAGGCCTTGGTTGAGTGGGTCAATCAGCAGCCCTTGGCGTCTCCGGTGGTGTGCTTAGGCGATGGGCACGACGGGATTTGGAATCTCTTTGCCCAGATTGCACCGCCCGTGCAACGACTTGAGATTCTAGACTGGTATCACCTGGTAGAAAATTTGGGTCAGGTCGGCGGGTCACAACGCCGACTGGATGCCGTGGAGACCTGTTTGTGGCAGGGCGACATTGAAGGAGCTATCAAGCTGTTCGATGACTGGCCCCATGAGCGAGTTGACCGATTTATCGCTTACCTAGCCAAACATCGACACCGCATCGTCAACTATGCCTACTACCAAGCCGAGGGTATGTCTATTGGCTCGGGTGCAATCGAGTCAACGGTCAAGCAAATTGGACGTCGCATCAAAATTTCAGGGGCTCACTGGGACGAAGATAACGTGCAACAAGTGCTGCGACAGCGATGTGCTTATCTGAATGGCTACTTCTCAAAATGAGTCTTGCAAGACTGGGATGCACCCTAATTGATCGGCTTCGTCCTGGGTATTCTCACCGTTGATTAGAGCAATATGACGAACCTCGATGATCTTTAATTCCCTTCTCAACTCTTGCTCTTCGGCTAGAAGCTGTTGGTGTACTCCCTGACGGATGTCGATATTTGTTTCGGCGATCAGATCAACTAAAGTACGAGCGCGAGCAGTTTCACTAGTCTCAAAAGCGGCAGCGAAATCACCTAGTTCTACAAGAATGTCTATTGTGGTCTTGTAATATCCCTGATACTGCTGGAAAAAAGATCCT
>CAZPYG010000510.1:0-2110 GCA_964590465.1 uncultured bacterium
AAGTGACCCCGCCAAAGTCCTTCAGCGACTTGATCGAAACCGGGACTGTGTTAGTACCCTCACCTGGTCTCCTAAGTCTGAACGCTTGCGGGTCTTAGACCTGGAGCTAGCAAACCGAGCCTTTCGTAATAAGCTCGCTAACTTTCTGGTTGAAGTCGGTCTGGAGGATCCCCGTTACTGGACCCGCCGCATTGTTCTCGATCGCAACCTTTGGGAATTTGCCTTTAACCGCTGGCAGTTCGAAGACGAAGGGGAGGACGCAGGCACGATTGCTGTTGAAGTGACGGCTCTGGAACTGCCCACAGTTGAGGAAAACGAAGAGGATCCTCGATTGGGGGATCTGCTGGGGCAAAAGATTCTCCCAGTGGGCAAGAAGGGACTGCGGAAGTTTTCGGTCAGCTTCCAAACCGACCCTCATCCTTCTAAAGTGCCGGGACTGGCAAAGTTCGCGGCTCAGGTCATCTCTGTAGAAGCTGGCCCAGTTGGACTGGTCAGAACCAAGTCTGTCTGGAAATCTAAGAAAGCCGAAGCCACCATCTCTTTTTCCCGCTACACCAAAGTCGATTGGGATGAAGGATGGCATTTTGTGCGCATCGTCCCGCTGACTGACTCTGGCGACCTGTTACCCCTGGTCGATGCCAGTGGGCAGCCAATCCCTTGGGGCGGTGAATCTGAGGGGGCGGTCGGGGTCTATCCCCATGAAAGTGATCTGTTCTATGTCTTGCCTGATGATGAGCTAGATATTGCTCCCGTTCAGCGAGCTAAACAGCGGGAATCCAGTTTGGTTCATGCTCAGCTGCGCCTACAGTTCATTGCCCTTCAGGATGAGCGCGATCCAGACACGATTCAACCGACTGCTGTTGAGTGGGCCGCTAAGTCCAACCGTTCCACCTCCAACACAAACTTTATTGAGGTCAAATTCGGTCGAGAGGGCAGCGTCAATATCCCGGTCTCAGACACCCTCAAGGTAATTGAACAGAAGATTCTGACCGAGCCAGCAGGTAGCGTGAACTGGCATTTATCCATTGATGCCGGGGTTGTGGGCACCAGCACCAGCCGACTCTCCACCTGGCCACAGGATGACCCGACTCAACGGTTCCTACAAGCGAGATCGCAATACTTTGAAGCCGTCAGTCAGGGACAGCTGCATCTGATTACCCAGGCAGCAGACTTTTATCAACTACAGCTCCTGGTGTCAGACTATGCCAGCACCTACCAGGCAGCCCTACAGCACCAAATACAGGTTGCTAACCAGGCTAATGGAGATGCGAAGAAACGAGCCCTGGCGGCCCTCAAAACTTTACTGGCGGTTGATACCATCGCAGTCACCATCACTGACTACCGAGGCCGTATCCGCGAAGCTGCTCTTGTCAGTCCGACGCATCCTCTGAGAGCGTTGTGGTTAGCCACCTGGGCGCAAGTCGGTAAGAACTGGCTCAAGCAGGCGGCTCAAAGCGCTGACGAATTTGTGGTATCTACCCGTGACACCCTGCTGCGGTTCATGGCTCCCGTCAGCTTTCCGCCCGTCCTAACCCTCGGCAGCAGTCAGGTACTCACGGCCATTGATAACATTCATCCCCTGTGGACTCTCTATGCCCCTTCCAAGGAGGACGATCCACGCGGTTTAATCAGCGACATCTGTACAGCCTTTAGCCTGGATGAGCCCGGTATTGGTGGAGCCACCATTGACGGGGCCTATCTAGCCCAACGCCTCAAGCGATACCTGGTTCAGCATCCCTATGTCCGTACCCTAACCATCAACGCCTTCAACCCAGGGCAGGGAGCTGTCTTAGCGGATATGCTGCTGGAGCTTCAAAAAGCCCAGCCCTTCGCTGATCTGGACTATGACATCCGCCTCTTCGTGCCGGATCCAGATGCCATGGGAGTCGGCAGTGCTCTCTTCAATCTGCTATCTCCCACTTCCTCAACCGCAGCCCAAGAAGCGGATAATTTTTCGACCCCCAGCAAGAACCATCTCTATCCCAAACTAAGCTTGGCGATTCGAGGAGCGCAGGAGTTCCAGCGTTCGCCTGATCAGCATTTGGCCCACATCAGCATCCTGTTTGATGTTTTTCCGGCAGAACAGGTGTCCGCTGAGCCTGCCTCCAAC
>CAZPYG010000511.1:0-2108 GCA_964590465.1 uncultured bacterium
ATGAATCATGTGCAGTAAACATCATTTGATTCAAATAAAATAAAAACAACCCCCATCCCTACCCTTCGTAAAAAAAACTCCCCGTTGCCATGGCGACCACCACAGGAGATACCCATCCAGCGCTAGAGGCCCGACGACAGGCCGCCATGGCCGCTGCCCACCGCTGCAGCCAAATTCTCAAGCAAGACTTTGGTGCCGAGCAGGTCATTCTCTTCGGCTCCCTGCGGGGCGACGCCCCCTGGCACCACCAGTCTGACCTCGACCTGGCCATTCGCGGCCTCTCCAGTGGGGATATTTCAAAAGCCTATTTGCGTCTCGAAAAAGTCGTACCCCCCTGGCTCGCCTTCGACCTGGTAGATATTGACACGGTGCCCGATCATATCCGTGCCCAAATTCTGCAAGCAGCACCCATGCCCGAGAACCAGTACCTGGCCTTAAAAACACGCATTGAAGGCGAACTCATATTCATGCGGGAGAGCATTGAACGCATAACAACTTTGCGTGACCAGGCCGAAACGATCATTGATATTGCCCTGATCCCTGCCCTGGCGGGTTACATCAGTGATTTCTACAACGGCTGCGAACGCATCAGCGAACGGGTCGCCATTATGCTGGATGGTCGCCTCCCCAAAGGAGAAAACTGGCACCAGCAGCTGCTGGAACAGGTAGCAGAACCGGGTGGCCATCATCGCCCACCCCTCTGGCAGGGGGCATTGCTCCTACAGCTCAATGAATATCGCTCTTTTCGCCATGTAGAGCGCCACCGCTACCGGATAGAACTCCAAAAAGACCGGGTCTTTGCCCTGGCAGAAGACATTCTTCCTGTGTTTGAGCGCATTCAAGCCGCTGTAGAGCACTTCAACCAGTGGCTAGACCAGCAGGCTAAGGCGTAGGATGCGTTATCGGCCCACTAACCCGCGCAAAGCCTAACTAACTCTAATGTTGGGCCGTAACGCATCGCTTACGGTATTGGGCTTCTCGCTTGACGCCAACGGTGCGTTTCGGCCAGGGCAGAGTTTTAGCACTGTGGCAGGGTGGACTAGAGGCCGAGAACACTCCCTACGGATAATCAAGCTTTTAGAGAGAGAGCTCAGATTTGTGGGTGAGGGTTAACAACCAGCTTAATCAAGATTCCCACAAGTCTTGTAGGGCATGCGTCTCGCCTGCCTAGCTAGAACCGGCAGGATGCCTATCCTACAAGAATCTGAAACTCCCAACCTCCCCTCCTCGGAGCTATCCGTTAGGCAGATCTCCCCTCACCCCCTCAGTCCCCCTCTCCCAAAATGGTAGAGGGGGAGGCCAGAAGGGGCTTTCCGGCCCCCCTGCTCCCGTTCTGGGAGTAGGGGCTGGGGGAAGAGGGAAAACTAGGCAGCGCAGGAGTTTTGGTGACTTTTGCGTAAAGGATAGCTCCCCGGAGGGGTGCCCGCAGGGCGGGGTGGGTCAAATCTGTGACTACCAAAAACTCCTCCTTTCCTCCCGACTTCCCCTATCCCTCCGGATAAAATAGCAATAACCCTATTCCCATCTCTGACAAGGGTCTCCCTTTATGTCTACCGCCCAACCCACCTACGACGACATTCTGCGGCTCTTTCAAGAAACCGACCGCAAGTTTCAAGAAACCGACCGCAGGTTTCAAGAAACCGACCGCAGGTTTCAAGAAGCCACCTCCATTACTGATGAGATCGATCGTCAGTTGCAAGAAAATGCTCGCATGATTCAAAGGCTAGGATCCAAGTTTGGCAGCTTTACCGAAGGCTTAGCCCTGCCTTCCATGGAAACCATCCTGCGAGAACGCTTTGGCATGGAAGTGATTAGCCCCAGTGTGCGCGTTAGCAAAGCCGGACAACATATGGAACTTGACGTCCTTGCCTACGCCAATGGTGCTATCAATCAGGCTTACATCGTAGAAGTCAAAAGCCATGCCCGCGAAGCTGCCATTACCCAGCTTAAGCGTCAACTGCAGCGCTTTCGCGACTTCTTCCCCGAACATGGCGACAAGCAAGTGTACGGCATTTTAGCCGCCGTTGATATGTCAGATGCCCTGCGAGATCAGGCCCTGCAACAAGGGTTATACGTTGCCCGCATCCACGACGAAGTGTTTGAACTCA
>CAZPYG010000512.1:0-2097 GCA_964590465.1 uncultured bacterium
GTTCCGTGGATTTTTCATCATGACCTCCGAGAGGATGTAGATTGGGGGGAATGCCCGTTTTGATGCACCGGGATTTCGGTGTGCTTCGTTGTCGCCACCAACTCAAATTGGGGAGAGCCTGCTGCAATGACATCCAGCGATTCCCCGTTCTGCAGGGCCTGAACGTAAGCCTTGGCAAACGCGGCATAGCCTGAAAACTTGTTGGGATGCTGCGCCAGCACTCGTCGCCGGGCGCGTTGCTCCTTGGGGTTGTTGGCCACCGCCCCCAGCAGTGCAGCCGAGGGATAGTGGGAGCAGGGCGTCAACCTTGAATCGGCATCGACTAACCAGTGGGAGCACAACCGACCGGGGGTAATGCGGAAGGATTCATCGGTATTCGGGCGCAGCACCTGCGGGTCATAGCCGAAAAGCCGCTGGTAGGACGGCAGAGCATTGGGCTGAATGGCTCCAATAAAGCGGGTATTTAGGTTTTGTAGAATTTGTGACCCGGCGACCGAGTTAGCGATAGTATCAGGGTCCTGTCCAATAATCAGAGGCCGAATGCCAGACTTGGCACCATTGGCGCAAACCTGACCGATGATCTGAGCAATGCCGTTGTACTTAAACAGAATGGGGCTCTCATCGATCGCCAGCAGGGAATCGGAAACTTCCAGGGCGCGGCGAAAGGCCATGGATTGAGCCGATAGCGCCAGTACTGCGGCTTCGATGTTGTCGCCGACATTGCGCAGGGCAAACACGGTCAACCTGGCATCGGTGCGAATGGTAGACGGTTGAGAAATGGCTTTCCCCACCCGACTGGACAGCCAGCCTCTTAGCTCTAGCAGAATAGTGGCAATGGCTTCATTCAGCAGGTCCGATTCAACCTCCAGATCCAGATGGGCGACGGTGTCGATGAAGTCTGCCAGCGTCGGCATCTGTTGCCAGGCGGGACCGCCGAATCCCCCTTCAAAAGCCGCTTCATAGCGAGTCAGGATCACTGGATTCTCGAAGAACGCTACTAGCCCCTGCCAGAGCACCGTGTGAACCCGCTTCCCCAGGGCGTTATCGGTCTCCGTGCCCATCACCATGGTGTCAAGGGCTTTGACCAGGAATTCCTTGTAATCGTCCAGCCGTTCCTGCCGTTGGGCTTCCGGTAACTCCCGTAAGTCCGGAATCTGAAACAGGTTGTTGCGCTCAGAGCCGATATCGAAATAGGCTCCCTGGTCCCCAAAGAACTTCACCAGGTCGGTATAGGTGGTGGTGCCATCCGGTTTGGGATAGTCCAGGGAAATCACATTCATCCCATTGGCAATCGCCCAGACGAAGATTTCTGAGGCCAGCACGGATTTCCCGCTACGGGTTTCCCCGAAAATCAGCATCCCCCGATGTTGATGGACAAAATCGATCTGAACCGGCGTGTGTCCCTCTCGGGTAATCAGCTCAATACCGCGCTCATCAATGGCGCGAGGGCAGGCCACCGGCATCAATCCAGGGGCTTCGTTGGTGAGATACATCTGCTTGCGGCCATCCTCCAGTAGCCAGCCGGAGACGATGGGCAGCGACCGCAACCACAGCTGCCAGGCAATTTCAGTCTCCCGGATAAAGTCCCCCTGGTGAAAGGCGTTGGTCAACTTTTGGCAGGCTTCCGCCAGGGATTCGGGCGTGTCGCGATGGAGCAGAGCCACGACGCTGACCCAGATCGGCAGCGCCCCTTCATAGATCCGCTCCTGAGCCTCGACCCCCTGCTTCAGCCGCATTTGAGACGCGACATCCACATCCCGCAGTTGATTGGCCCGAAAGGTCGCCGTCACACTCTGCTTGGTCAGCCGCTGCAGGGTAATGCGGGTCATTATCCGGTCAGCAGCGGCCAGTTCGCAGACACATTCGCAGTCCGGAAACTGAGATAGGGCCTGCCACAGGTAGTAGAGCTGATGCTCTGCAGTGGTGAAGCCTGCCGGTTTGGATTCAAGAACCACCGCTCCTACCAACTTGTCTCTCACCTGCACCCACTGCCGGTCGGCTTTAGGATGGCGCGGTTGCCCCCCTTCCCCTCGGATTAATCGAGATACGGCATGGATGGGCTCGTAAATAGTTTCGCTCAGTCGAGGCTCCCCATCG
>CAZPYG010000513.1:0-2094 GCA_964590465.1 uncultured bacterium
GGAATGAAATAACGACTAGAACGACGACTCATAGGAACCTCGCTGAAGAATCTTGGTTAGCCTAAGTGACTTCTGGACATCGGCGTCATTGATAAATTGCAGGCAGAGCAGACGCCCTTCGTGAGTACCTGCTATTCGCCGTCTTTCGGGGGTCTCGAATCCCTGTCGGACAATTTGGTCAAAACGTGCATGTTTAGGCAGGGAAGCTAACCCCTCCGTCCAATAAGCTAAAACGAGCCACCGAGGAACATCTCCCATCCGATGGTGGGCTAGGAGCAAATTCCTTACCTTCCCTTCTAACTTCATTTGGTCGGCGATGCTGGTATATCTCTCGAACTCAACAATCATGCTCGGCGAGCGAGAATAACGATCGAACCATACAGAGTCGCAACGGACATCATCTCCGGTGGTGGAATACTCCCCTTCCCTGGGTACTGGAAACTCTGAAACGCTTACATAGCCCAACTTTTGCCCCAAGAGCGTAAAGAATGAGGTGCCTAAACTATGGATCGAGCAACCCGTGTCTGCGGTTCCCCAGTCAGTCCAAATGGGTAACAACTCTCGCGCCACTTCAAGGCTATAAATTTCCTTGGGTAACTCAAGACTGACCACCAGTAAACCTCCCCCAAACCTTGAGAACCTCAGGTGATTGACCTCCGTGGAGTAACGCCTTGGTCCCTACTTTAACCAGAAGAGGTGCAGGGATAGAGCGACCACAGATAAGCGCCTCACCTGTGGAAAGACTTGGCAGCTCATCAATATCTGCCTTACTCACCATGTCTGAGGTTTTGGTAATGAAGCGCTGGTCGTCTGGATTCTTCAGCCGCATCGTAATGAGCGTATTGCACTGAGAAGTTACGTCAGAGTCTAATTTCGATGGTCGTTGGCTTACCACAGCAAACCCGACACCGAACTTACGGCCTTCACCAGCAATTTTTTTGATAATGCGGTGGCTAACCGACGGTTGACCAGCCGGAGCAAAGTTATGCCCCTCCTCGTAAACCAAGAAACACGGTCGGATAGGATCTGTTTTACTGGACGCGGCTCGAAGAATCTCACTTGAGATGAGAGCCGTAACTACCTGCTTAGCAGTATCACTTAGCCCTTGCAGGTCCACTACAACTAGCCGACCTTTCTTATCGCTAGGGCGTCCGATCATGTCGTAGATGTCTGTGGAGCGAGCTAATGCCGCAGAATAGAAGCTCTGCGCTTCATTCAGTACCCGTGAGAGCTTGAGAGAAGCTACAGCTGCACTGCGACCATTTAAGGCTGTTGATTCAGCCTGGCTGAGTTCATCCCATTCCTTGAGATCTTCTAACCCGTCTCCCAGGTAATAACGCAGCAGGTTAATATCCCGTGGTTCATTTTTATCCATGAGACGCCAGTAGCGGATGGCTACATCTAGGACTCGCTGCTGTGGCTCTGTTAAGCCTGGCAGAATCTCCCCAATGTCATCCATCTCAAACCGGTCAAACTGCAGGGCTAGTTCTCGATTTTTACCCGCATACTTGTCGCGGAATGACTGCTGCTGAGGGGTATACACTTCAAGTCCGGCACCAGCATCAAGTAAGCGCTTGAAGCCGTCCTGAATTTCCTGGATAGCCTGCTTATCCCGTGAATCCTCGATGGCATTGTATTGAAGATTGAACTGTAGCTTGCCCCCTTGGAAAGCCCGTCCATATTCACCATGGGGGTCAAAAACCACCACTGATCCGTTGTTAAGCGTGACCAAACGTTCGATGATTCTTCCAACGGTGTAAGACTTACCCGAACCGGTCATGGCAAGAACCGCAAGATGTTCAGTGACAAGGCGGTTTACATCCAAATATACCGGGACGATATTCTCACCATGCTCATAGCCAACCAGGTTGCCGATATGTAGGCTGGTTTGCTCATCAAACTCGTAGAACTGGCTGAGAAAATAGTAATCAACTGTTTCGACCTTAGCTCCTGGATCCAGTGCTCTTCGAGGAATTTTGATCTGTCCAGTGGCGGGGTCCTTATAACCAACAAGCTCCAACTTGGCCATGACCTTCTCTCCCGTCACCTGAGCCCCTGGGAGAAGCTCTAGGTCATTGACTGACTGCCCTAAAT
>CAZPYG010000514.1:0-2093 GCA_964590465.1 uncultured bacterium
AGCTCCAGCATGATGCCGCGATACCACTGCTGGTGGGTCACATCTTCGCTGCCCAGTTGGGTCATGTCCAGGTAAATACAGCGATGGCCCAGGTTTTCTAACTGCTGCTGAACTCGGGTGCGAAGGCTGGATTTGCCCATCTGGCGGGCATTGAAGACGTAGCAGAATGCTCCCGCCAGCAGGGCCTCGTAGAGGGTTTGATCCGCTTGTCGAACGACATAGGTTGCCGCATCAAGGGATAAACTTCCCCCCACCTGGTAAATGGGCTGGGCCATGGTGGCGTCTCCGGTCTAGACGGTGATAGAAACAGAGCCTCACCCACACTCCAATTCCAGCAGCGGGCAGAAGTAAGCGCGATACAGCTCACACCGTAGTTTAACCTGATGACCCATCAGCTCGACCAACCCCATATCGGCCAGCCCATAGGCTTGCTTGGGGCTTAAACTAACCGGCTCAGCGTTTACCAGTACCCCGTAAAATGCTTCGCGTAAAGCATCTTCCCGCTGTAGGGTCGACCAGAGGCGATGTAAATATTCTCGATAGATGCCCTGGTTGGTCGAAGCCGTATTCAGGATTTGAGCCAGGGAAAGCTGCCCCGACTGCAGCCAGTAAAAGGCCAACTGCATCAAATAGGGATGGCCTCCCACCAGTTCTACCAGGGACTTGAGTAAACTGGTGTCCTCCCGGGTCATTTTTCCTAGCCCATGGCACTCCCCCAATTGCTGAATTTGTGGCCCACTAAAGTACGGGAGTTCTACCAACAGTCCCACATTAAACGGCGACTGGTGGGCGTGCAGCGGCAGATCTAAGTCGGCAACATGGGCCAGAACCAGCCGCAGCTTCTGCCAGTTAGGGCGTACCCTGGCCTGTTCGTACCAGGACCGCAGCATGGAAAAGAAATTTTTGGCAATGACAGGATGTTCCATCAAGTAATGGCTGGTATCGATGGAAATCACCAGAGGGGAGTCTACCTGGGCCAGCACATGTTCCTGCATGTGGGTGGTGCAGTTCAGCTTGCTACCGGCATCTTCAAACCAGTAATCGTCCAGGTTGCAGGGCAGGTTGAGTTGTTGATTGATGGCCCAGCAAAACCAGCGGAAGAAGGCATTCAAATTGGCCAGGGCCATGGTGTCAACCTGCCGAATATCGACCATGACTGTGGCATATCCCAGCTGCCGACATTGCCCCAGCAGATCATTCATCAGGGATGTTTTACCCATCCGCCAGGGAGCCTTGATGCGCAGCAACCCCCCCGGATGCTGAATGGCTGAAGCCGCTAATTCTTCAACCGGCGAGCGTTTGATATAAAGAGGTGAGCCAAAGGGCAACGGCGACCCAGGATATTCCAGGGATGGTTCCAGATCAGCTATGGAGGGAGACGCCAGAAAGGGGGTGGCTTGACCTGATACGTCGATCTGGCCCGCAGCCGTAACTGCCATAGACTGGGACCGAGCCATCTGACTCAATATATAAGGCAGCCTTTTTTTAGTGATCTGATACCCCAGACTTTCCGATAGCGACTGCCAGAGCCGAGAGCCCGTATCCTTCAGGTAGCCTTCTTCATAGCCTGTCTCTAAGGCCATCTCGCGGTAACGCTTACCTTCCCAGCTGTGGCAAAACACCAACTCTTCGATGTAACTGAGCTTGCGAGGGGCAAGGAGTTCTCGAATCAAGGTGAGGGCTTCTCGGTTTTCCATCTATTTAGACCTGTAGAACGCGATGCACTGATAGCTCCATGTTGGGGTTTCGATGGCAGAAACGATGTTCCACCCGAATTAGCTCCAAATGAAACTAAAGCTCCAAACACCTCACTTAACTGACTTATCTTACACAAAGCATGAGCGTATAGGAAAAAGATAAGGATTAGATATGGATCTGAAATTTAGCGACAGTTATTAAGTAGGTCGGCAGCATCTCTTGGAGGCTGCATTAGACATCGCCGTAACGCATCCTACGTTGAATTTCACTGAATTAAGCCTGGTGGGCACTGCCCACCAGGCTTAATTCAGTGAAATGTCATCCTACGTTTAATCCAACCTATAGCGGATCTCACTCGAATGAAGTACATCGCGAGAATCCCCCCTACCCCCCTT
>CAZPYG010000515.1:0-2075 GCA_964590465.1 uncultured bacterium
ATAAGACACCGATGGTTCCCTCCCAGACAACCGCCCCTGCTCGAATTATAGGCACTACCCTGGTGAATAACCGGTTTCGATTCATTTCAGATGAGGTCAACCCCTTATAGACTGGGCACATTAGGAATGGTCTGCTAGTTTCTACGGACATCCCCTCAATCCTCTCTCGCTGTTATATTGGGAAATTTCTATGCGCTACTGGGTGCAGTATCACAACTACGAAAAACTGGGCGAACTTCCTGGTGACGGTTGCGGCATCAGTACAGATAAACAGGAGGTGATGGATACCGTCGGCGATACCATTTTTCTCATCGTCGGCATTTCAGAGAACCCCAGGCAATACCTGTTGTGGGAACGGTTCGTCTGCGACGAAGTGCGAGACGACTGCCCCAAACCCTGGCGATTCGCGGCCCTGGGCGAAGGCTGGTTCCTCACCCAGCGGCGAGGCCGAGAACCCCTCTTGAACCTGCAGCCGGGCTTCAAAGAATACCTGGAATACACCGGCAGATTCGGCAGAGGATTCCACCAAGTCACCGACCACCCCTTCCTGGACGTACTCCTACAACTCTCCGAAAAATGCAAACCTAAAGCCAAAAAGCCCACCTAACTCCCGACTCCCCACTCCCCCAAACCTAAATCGCCCGCCCAAATACTCTCTCTAAAAATCTGCGATCCCGCTTGCGGCTCTGCCTCTTTCCTCATCGCCGCTCTGCGTTATCTAACTGACGCCCTGTGGGAAAGCCTATTCGCCCATGGTTGGCTAATTGAAGATGGGGAGCAGATTCGGGAGGGGATACCTAAAGATGCTCAACCGGAGTGGTTTGTTGAATGTGTCAAAAACTTACCTCTATCGGTTGAAAAGGCAGAGGAGTATTCGAAGCCTCGACTGAAGCGGTATATTGCTGAACGCTGTATTTACGGGGTAGACATTAACCCGCTGGCGGTGGAGCTGGCCCGGTTATCGCTTTGGGTAGAATAGAGGGGTGAACTTTGGCCAGAAGGTCTGGACGCGGGAAATTAAGCGCCTACGCAATGAGGTCGTTAAAGATGAATTGCGGGAACTACTTTCCGGTGGCGTACAGCTCTCAATGTTTGAGAACAGGCTGATTCAGCCTCCAGAGCAAACCCATGATGAGCTTATGGCTGCGGTTATCAAATGACAATTACTTTGGGCTCTTCCGAGCTTTTGGTGATGCCTCAATCACCCGTTTCCAGAACCTTTGAGCGGGTAAATTATCCTTCTCCTGGGTTACCTGCCACCTCCCCTCAAATTGGTCGAACACCTGATGGGCCACTCTTTGTCCAATCCCCTGCTGTCGGTACTTGCGCAGAATAAAGAACTCCGCCATCTGCCATAGGGGTTCAGCCGCATCTAGCTCCAACTGCCTGACCAGCACGAATCCGGCCAGCTTACCCTCCACCCGCACTAAAAATGGATATCGCCCTGGCTCCGTCCAGTAGTAATCCAGATAGGGGTAATCAAACAAGCCATGCTCATCGATATTCTTACGATTGAATTCGCTGCAGTCGTGCAGGTACAGCTGCAGGAGATGTTGTAAAACCGGCTTATCCTCGACTTGAGCAGGCTGAAGCTGTATCGGCATTGATCTCCTCAATGAACCATCTTTGTTCGAAACCCTGTCCCTAGGGGTGTCGTGAATGTCAGAATCCATTATTCCAGATAGCCCCCTCAACACTATGGAGCTTAACTTTCGACCGCTGGAGCAGCAACAGGCTCTGGCAATTGTGGGCTGGTGCTATCCTGCGCCCTATGATGTAGGTGAATAGTAATCAGACCTTTGTGGTGATGGTCTGGGCTGTGGGGGAGGGTTCGTTTGCAGGAGCGATGCGATCGACGTAGGCCCCGTTGACCGCATCACCTAACAGCAATACCGAATTAAAGGTTGAGAATTACCGATGGAACATAGGGCTTTTCGGCAGACTTCGTGAATTCATAAGTAATGACTTCTCCAACCGCACGTAAGCGATGGCCGAGCAATGCGGCGAACCCCATAGGACAAGCGAAAACTAAGTGGAGTCGATCTGCATTGTAGTGCTGGCGATAATGATCTATT
>CAZPYG010000516.1:0-2074 GCA_964590465.1 uncultured bacterium
TCTCTCTTGAACATTTGACCCCGTATATCCTGGCAAAGTCGAGAAGAACTGAGTGTTGAATGCACCAAAAGGCCGTTCAACAATCCCTCCCTCAGATGGGCGGTTACGCAAATCGCAGGCAAAGCCAAGCTGGGCTCCAATTTGTTGAAGATGCCCCGAACGAAAGTCTTTGCCTCCATCCGTGAACAGGTAGTCCGGGGTTCCGCAAGTAGGCCATCCTTCATACAGTTTGTATTCTGGCCCATACTGTTTCGGCAATATTGCATGTCTTAAAGCTAAGGCCACAACTCTAGAGCTAGGAGCATCGTAGCCCAGGTTAAAGCCCACTATCGCTCTGGAGTAGGTGTCAACTACGGTAGTTAGCCAAGGCCGTCCCATATGGTGGCCGTGCTTATCGACCAGCAGTATATCCGCCGGGGTATGGTCACACTGCCAAACCTGATTGCTGTAGTCAATTTCAATGGTTTCTCCGTCCCTCGTTTTTAGAGCGAGTCGTCCATTTTTCCAACCAACATTGCGAATACTGCTCTTCTGCTCCTTCGACTCAATCAGAGGGTTCAGGATGCGATACACCGTCATATGACTGGGGTAGGATTTTAGTCCTTCATGCTTCGCCCTCTGCCGAACCTTGGTGAAAACCTGTGCAGGAGTACACTTGCCGTCGTTGTAGGCTTCTACAATAAATTCCTGCCAATCTTCTGGGATTCTCGGTTTTCCCTTGTCTTTTCTGTCTGAATCAACAAGGGCATGGAGTCCCTCCTCTTCCCACTTCTTCATTAGACGTTGAACGGTGCGAACTGAACACTCCAGCTTTTTAGCCGCCGAGCGGAGCCGTTCACCATAGGTTTTGCGATCGCAGGGTTCAGACAGCTTTTCTACAATTTCCAGCTTTAACCTTGCTTCCGCAGATGTAAGTTCTATGATTTCAGAGCTTGGCGCAACTGAGTCAGCCATGAAACGACCTCAGCAATCTTGCAATAGACCAAATGTACTACATGTGTCAGATTATGTCATCTATTCCGTTAAAGCTCTTCGGGTCCTTGTTTTCGACGTAGGAGAGGGCAGATACACAAGGGCATTTGAAGGTTGACGCCATCGACAAGAAGATGACAATTACTGTGTTAAAAACCAAGAAAATTGGACTATAAGAAGCGACAGCGATTGTGTGAAATTTTAAAAATATGACAAAAAATATGTTACACATGTCATTGATATTCGTTCACACAAAAAAGCCTGTATCCTTTTTGTGGTAAGGGATACAGACATTCTTAGGTAGACGACATAAATGTGTGATCGCGCCACTTATTTTGTTACTCGACATCTAAATCCTACTGTAGAAGCGCCTTTCGGCTCACACATCAACCCTTTGATGACTCTTGCATTTTGTCAATAAGGGGGGTGCTGTTGGGCACTTTTGGGCGCTTTTGGTTGTCCAATTGGTAGGAAATCGGTAGGAAATGAAAACTATGCAGACCCTAGTCGTCACTCCAGCAGCTTCGGTCGGACAGGTTAATCCTGGACTTGTCAAAATTGAAAACGACAATGGAAGGCTGAGATTACGCTTTACCTATCGGGGCGATGGTCGGAGACCGGTCCAGAGGACCATCGCAAATCGATTGCGGTTGGGTTACCCGATTCGGCGATCAATCGCATCGTGGCTCAACAGAAGGCGACCCAGATTGAACTGGACATCGCCTCTGGCAACTTCGACGTCACTTTGAAGAAGTACAAGCCACCCAAGAAAACCGTCAAAAAGAGTAGCACTGCAACCGTGCCCGGTCTGTTCCAGAAATTTATGGAGGTTCAGATCAAAGCTAAGGATCTTCAGGAGGGGAGTCAGTGCCGGTATAACGCAACCCTGCGGCATCTGGAAACGTTCTTCCCCAACCAGGATCCTGAGAAAGTAGATGCCGAGTTGGCGGAAGAGTTTTCTCGCTATCTCAAAGGGCGTCTGGCTGACCGAACCGCTAAGGATTATTTGACATTGGTACAGTCCTGCTGGAACTGGGCGAATCAAACCCTGGACCATAATCCCTGGTCAGAGGTTTTGGGTAAGGTGAAGCCTGCCCCAAAA
>CAZPYG010000517.1:0-2066 GCA_964590465.1 uncultured bacterium
GTAAGCAGTCAATGATGTCGTGGGTGGTGAGATTGGCCTGGGTCAGTTGTTCGAGACGTTGACACAGTTTCGGGTAGTAACTCAGTTGAGTCCATTTGGCGACCGGGCGAGTGATCTGAGCCTGACTCAAATCTCCGCCCGCCCATTTAATCGTCACCTGCACCTGCTCCGTATCGCCCACCACGGTCACGAGGATGCAGTCAATCATCTGTCGAATTACGTCTTTGCGTTGCGCCAGGGTCGTCGTGGGTGCGGCCCATAGCGTGGGTAGGCTATCTGCCAACTGCTGAATCTGTTGTTTCTCCTGGGGCGAGAGGCCTTTCGGTTGGTTATGACAAAACCGCTGGTAGTCGTCCTGCAGGGTGTGCTGCGCCTGTAAGGCGGTTTCCCAATCTTGAGCCAGTTGTCGGGCGACTAAGCGATTTTCCGGTTCCACTAACTGGTAATGTCGCCGGGCTCTATCGGCTTCGAACTGAGCCCGTTCCAATCGCTGTTGCCATAGGATATCGAGCTCGGCTCGGTCTTGCTCCAGATGAACGGCGGCGGCCAGGGAAAGGTCTAAAGCCGCCGGTTCCAGGGCGCGCAGCACTTGTCCCGTGACATGCTCATCGAGACAGACGCCCGACACGTGCTGGCAAAATTGGCCGCCATAATCGCTCATAGCGCGATTGCAGACATAGCGGTGATAGCCGCCTGCCCGGTGATATTGAACCTGCAGACGGCATCCACATCGCCCACACACCAGCAGCCCGCTCAAAAGACCCACTCCCTCTCGCGAGTGGCCGAGTTCATCGGCCCGGTTCTGATTCGCCTTCAGTTGGGCCCTATTCTGCTGGTACTGCTGCCAGCTAATGTAGGCCGGATGGTGGTCTTGGATTAAGACCAGCCACTCTTCAGGGGGCTTGACGACACAGCCAGTATGGGGGCGACCGGCTTGCTTTCTGCGGGCATCGACTTGTTTACGTCCGTAGGCATAGGCTCCGGCATAGGCGGGATTTTTTAGCAGATTTTGTAAGGTCGGGCGATTCGGACGTCGCCATTGCAGTTCCCCTTTGTCGAGGCCGCACAACACCCGCACCCCCACCTGAATATCATGGCGGACTAAATACCGCAGGGTGGCATTGAGGGTGCCCAATTCCTCAAACTTGCGGAAGATTAAGCGCACCACCTGGCGCACTTGCTCATCGGGGTCAAACTGCACCACACCGGATGGACGGCGAATATAGCCAATGGGCACGTTAAACCCCAGCTCGCCGCGTTGAGCCTTCGTCCGTTTTCCCTGCATCATCCGTTGTTTCAGAAGGTGTAATTCCGCTTCACTCATCGTGCCTTTTAACCCCAACAGCAACCGGTCGTTGTACTGACTGGGGTCGTAGATGCCATCGAGATCCGCTATCAACGTGCCGAACAGGGCACAGATTTCCAGCAGTTGATGCCAATCCTTGCAGGAGCGGGCCAATCGCGACATCTCAACACCCAGAATCAGGCCGACGTGATTCAGCCCCACTTCGCTGACCAGTCGTTGAAAGCCCGAACGCCCTTCCGCGCTACTGCCGGATTTGCCTAAATCTTCGTCAATGGTGAGAATGCGCTCGGGGGGCCAACCCAGGGCTTCAGCTCGCGTCACTAACCCATATTGTAAGCGGGTTGACTCCTGATGCTCCGTCACTTGCTGCAGCGTAGACTGGCGCACATACACGACCGCCAATCGGTCGAGATGCGACCACTGGAGTTTGTCCGACAGCCCAAACCCAGGGTTAATGGGAGGAGTCATGACGCACCTCCTGCCCGGATTGGGCACTCAGGTGCTGCTCCAACATCTGACTGACAATACAAATCAGACGGTGGCGGTTCGGCGGGGGCAGGTGGTCCCACTGGCTCTGATTCAGCGGGCAGGTAGGCGGGGGGGCTCGTATTGCTCGGCCATGGGAGAGCGTCCTCTGAGGGTGATTCGGTTGCCTCTATTTTGGCGACAACGTCAACCAATCGCTGTAAACCCGCCAGACTGATCTTCGGATACTGAGTCGATGACCGATTTATGAGGGCATTATGGCTGGCGCATTGAG
>CAZPYG010000518.1:0-2054 GCA_964590465.1 uncultured bacterium
GCCCCTACGGGTGGAAGAAAGTCTGGCCAGGGCATCGCCAACCATGAGTGGAAGAGATCCTCCAGGTCGGCCCGGTTATTATCGAAAGCATTGTGGCAAAATGCCATACGCAGGCTGTTTTGACACATAGAGATAATAGTTGAAATTTGCCCCTCCTGTCTGAGCTGCAGCATTTCTGGATAGGTTAAAAATGCGCCGCTTATATAATCTTCCATGACCAGGCGGACCATTTCTCGGATAAATGCCTTGGCTTCATCTGAGGCTGCATGATACATGGCCAGGCCGATATCAAAGGATGTGGTGTAGTGTCTAGCCTCGTCGTGCAGGTGAGCCTGATTAATTTCGTAGGCTAAGGGTTCATATTCAAAGGTTGAAAGATCGTCAAAAAGATAGGCTTCACCCTGCTTAAGTTCGACGTTGGAAACATAGCGGAAGAGAAGCCAGAGTCCCCCAAGACCGTAATTCTGTACTTCTTGACTGTCTAACAAACGAGGAGCTTCTCCAATTAAGAAATGAAGCAGATCGTAGCGCCAGGCGCGATCTCTGTTGTTAAGCTCTTGCCAGATTTGCTTAAGCCCGTCGGGCTGACTCAGTAAGGTTAAAACCCGATTAAACTCCTCTGTGAGTTTAAACCTAAGCTTAATTTTGTCATAGTCTTCTTGGGCAATAATCCCTACCTTGCCTCGGAAAAAGCCAGGTGAGTCAAAACTATCTTCTGCTCCGGTTTCTCGACAAACCATATTGTGGATTGTTCTAAAGGTCCAAATATGATCCAGTTCTTCACTTGTCTCCTGGTGCAAAATCATATACTCATCTGAGTATGATAAGAATGATTTTTCGGCAGCTACCATGTTAGAGACTAACGTTTGCGATTCGCTATTTGCGACGAGCTTATAAAAATTTGCAAAATAGCAAGCAGATATGATTGCCTTCTGATGGGCAGTTAAGGAGGATAAATACTCGCACCTACCAATCGGCATTGGTAAAAGATTGGGATTACAGCAAAGCTTTTCGCCTTGAATGCCCTGTTTACTTAAAGCAATGCCCAAATATTTAAGTTCCAGGGGTTTAGCATGGGCTGTCTCAAAAAGCTTATTCTGGATCTTTGTAACTTTTCGATCTAATGCAACAGCCTTTGGGGCATCAGAAACTAGTGTCATACCAGAAATCTCCAATCACAAAAATACCCTGGACAGTTTCAAGGGGAAAACAGCAAAACCAGAAGATTCAACTAGCCTAAGACCATTAGCGGGAACAAAATTTTCTCGGAAGAATTCTACTACTGTAGCTTCAAAACTCAGAAACGGCAAGAACCCTTGCGGAAAGGCTAAACGTAGGAAAACAACATCAAGACTTGTTTGTGAACTTGGATGACGATAAAGTAATGAGCAAATCGGAGAGAACGCTGTGAAAAAGACTCTACTGATGTTGATAAATAGTCCCAATTAGGTTATCCAGAATTTTAGACGATCTTTCTAAAACCGTAGATAAGGAAAACATTAAGTTTCGTTAATCTCGGTTTCAGTTTACCTTATACAGGTTTTCGAAGGTGGCTCGTCTCTATAAGCTCATCAAAATGACGACTTTTACTTTGCACAGAGTATTGCCTTCTGCCTGAAAAATGAGTAAGGGGTCTAAAGCTATCGCATGCTTTAGACCCTGGATGTCGAAAATAAGGTGTTTTGAGGTCAGTCATCCATTAACATAGGCGCTTACCAGATACGGCCCTGACCCGTAGCATCTCCTCGGCCTTGAGAAGTTCCTACTCCCTCTACAGAACCGCGGCCTACGGCGTAGCCCTGACCTTCTACAGTACCGGTACCTCTCATATACTGAACATTACCGTCGCTGTCACGGTAAACTACCATACCCGTCCCCTGGGCTGTTCCTTGACCTCGGGATTCAACGTTGCCCTGGGCCACGCCACGTCCGCTAACACGGCCCTGGCCAGAAACTTCGGACGCTTCACCTGCAAATGCAACGCCGGTTAGCATGAAGGGAATTACCAGAACGGTTAATGAAGCCAGTAGACTTTTACGCATTTGGATCTCCTT
>CAZPYG010000519.1:0-2053 GCA_964590465.1 uncultured bacterium
CTCTATAGAAGAATAGAGTGAAGTAGATTGGAGATAGGTTCTTTTCAGTACCCCTGTAGATAGTTGATTCGCGTTTTCGCCCCCGTAGGTTAGTTTTTTTACTAGCCTATGGTCTTTAAGAGCCTTTGCATCTAGCGCTGAGCTACTTCTTCACTTCGATAGAAGTAGTGGGTATAAGCTGCCAAGACGTCCTTTCAAGACGCTCTAGCGATTAGTGCGCAGCTTTCGTTTGCAATCGTTTTTCTTGAGGTAATTATGAAAACTTTAGACATTGACCTGGAGATGATGTTTCAAAGCTTTGAACAGGAGTCTGAAGCTGACATAAACCGGATTGAATCCGAAGCTGAGATTGTTAAAACACGTTCGCTTACACCTGTGGCACTTAAGAATGCATCTGGGTGTACATCTGCGATTGCCAACGGCCTCTCCCAGCAACTCATTCACCAGATGAACCTGATATCCCCTGGTCTTATGGTTAGTTTTGATGACCTGAATGTTGGCTTAACACAGGCGGCATTTCCCTTTCTGCAACCAGCAGCCAAAGAGGCTTTGCGCAAAGCCATTGCTGACCGAGGATGTACGATAGGGATTACATCAGCATACAGAACTATTGCTCAACAACTATTCCTCTATAACCGTCGGGGAGGACGAGGAGGATGCGGCTATACACAAGTAGCATTACCGGGCAAAAGTAATCATCAAAGTGGGCTGGCCATAGATGTCGGTGATTATAGTGGTTGGTGTTCCTATCTAGAAAAATATGGATGGAGATGGTTAGGTAGAACTGTACCTAATGATAAAGTTCATTTCGACTACGTTGGCCCAGGAACGATTGATCTCCGCTCCATTGCCGTCAAAGCCTTTCAACAACTCTGGAACAAAAACCACCCAGAAGACAAAATTGCTGAAGATGGGGAATGGGGTAATCAAACCCACAGCCGCCTTGACCAATCCCGCATCGAAGGATTCCCAATTGCTCCCTGGGATGATAAGCCACGGTTACTGCGCCTAGCCCGTCCCCTCATGCAGGGCTCGGATGTAAGAAAACTCCAGCAGGCTTTAATTCATCATGGAGAGTCAATTCAACCTGACGGGATGTTTGGTTCGGGTACCCTTGCCGCTCTTAAGCGCGTTCAAGAAAAACTCGGCCTCAAACCTAACGGCATTGCAGGTCAAGAGACATTAGCCGCCTTAAATGGAGAAGCTGTAGTTGCTACCTCACCAGAACCCCCGACCAGCCCAGAACCAAGTGCTCAGCCCGAGGCAGCAACGCCTCCTGCCAGCCCTGCACCGGAAGTCAATATGACTCTGAGGAAAGGGGATATCGGTTTGAAAGTGCTGGAGTTGCAGAAGTTGTTAGCTGCGAAAAATTGCTACTCAGGTACTTGTGACGGAGATTATGGGCCGAACACTAAGGCAGCAGTGGAAGCCTTTCAACGCAAAGCTAGCTTAACGACTGATGGTGTTGCAGGACCGGAGACCTTAAAGGCATTGGGGTATGCTTTCAAGACAGCGCAAAGAACTGTCGATACCGGGCTGTTTACAGTTGATTTAGTGGCTCAGATCTTCCATGATGCCCCGAGAGCCAATATTGAGAAGTATTTGCCACCAGTTCTGAAAGCTCTAGAAAAGGTTGGACTGGGCAATCTCGACATGGTGCTGATGGCACTGGGTACCATCCGGGCTGAAACAGGTAGCTTTGTGCCGATTAGCGAATACCAATCGAAATACAATACCAGCCCCGGTTGTCATCCGTTTAATCGTTATGACTCTAGAGCTGACCTTGGCAACTGTGCTGTTGGCGATGGAGCGAAGTACAAAGGTCGTGGCTTCGTGCAACTCACCGGCAAACATAACTACGGGAAATTTAGCGCCGAGTTAGGTTTGGGCGATCGCCTACTCAACGAACCAGACCTAGCCAATGATCCCCAAATCGCCGCTGATCTGCTTGCGCTCTTCTTAAAGAGTCAAGAAGGTTGTGTTCGCATTGCACTTACACGGAAGGATTTTGCAAAGGCTCGTGCATGTGTCAATGGAGGAACTCATGGTTTGG
>CAZPYG010000520.1:0-2044 GCA_964590465.1 uncultured bacterium
GACTCGAACGGCAGGGGCAGCTCACGGTATACGAGCACTGCCAGGTAGCCCATGCTGAGTGGAAAGGGGAGGCCTGGAAGCTGTGCTGCGATAACCACTCGGTGCATGATTGCCTGGCTCACCAACCCATTCACCGCATCTGGCTGGCTACAGGCACTAGCCTGGATATTCAGACCCATCCCCTGTTGGCTGATGTGTTGCAGCAACACCCCATCGACACCGTCAACGGGTTACCGGTGTTGAATGAGCATCTGCGCTGGCCCGGCTGTGAGTTGTTTTTAATGGGTCCCTGGGCGGCTCTGCGAGTGGGGCCAGTGGCGCGGAATTTGTTTGGGGGAAAGCTGGCTTCTGACCGGATTGTGCCGGCGCTGACAAAAGGGAGCCTATCGTTTGCGGGAAGTTGAATATGTTTAGGAATAACATGATTGCCAACACCTCCGTTTTGGTTGCCGCAGGTCTGGTGTTGCTGACCCAGTCTCCCCTGCCGGATTTGCTAGTGGGGTTATTGTGCTGACCGTAGTGTTTGCCCGCTCCGCAGGAACCGTCTTGTCGCAATCCTGGCGGGCGATCAGCTAAAGCCTTCTCGGTCGTCAACATACCAGTTCCACTCTTTTCATGTATTTCTCCTATCAGCGCTCAACGTCCATCGTGCAGGCTGACTTTTGCATAGCCCTAGACCCTTTGAGGGTGTGGGCAAACTGGGTCATGTCACTTGTCATCGCAATGGTCGCTTTCTCTGATAATGGAGTCCCCTTGATGGTTTCCCTGGCAACCTCTGTAATGCGTTTTAAGTAAGCTTCTGGCCTGCGGAGTATCTTAGCCGCTAAATGCCACTGCCAAAGCTGCTTCATCTGAGCCTGGTTGGCAGTTTGTTGGGCCACCTTCTCCAACGATTCAGGATGCATCAACCGCTCATTCCAGTCCTTGCTCTGAATAGGTGTCAGTCGTCTTACTCCCGGCAACTGTTGAGCCAACCGCCAGGCCATTAACTCTCCTGCCTGGTCGGCGTCAAACGCCGCTGCAACCAACCCTCCGTTATTAAGAATGGCCCTCAAACCTTTAACAGGAAAGCCTCCAGAGCCGTCCGTAGACAGATAGATGGTCACCCCTGGCTGAACCCGTCTCTCTTTGTCCAGCAAAGCCAGAGACATGGCATCAATGGGTGACTCTGTAAGCAACACCCGTCGCACTGGTCCATTGCCGGTGCCAATCCAGAACCATCCCTGATCTCTGGCAGAACCCGGAGCCAGCCCGTGGTAGTGGTTGTCTTCTCCCCAGGTGCCTCGTAGACTGGCTCCTGTCACTTCCCCTCGTACCCAGGTGTTGTTTGTCAGGTTATGACGGACAAATACCGCATTCTGATGGTCATCAGCGAAAACCAAACCTCGCTCATGCAACCGGTCCACCAGCACTGCCGGTAGTTTGCGATTTTCTACCAGGTATTCCCGAACCGCATCCCATCTGCGCTCATTCGCTTCCGGCATCTCCAGGATGTCTCCTGCGGAGAGGCTTCGCCAACGCGGCTCTCGCTCCTCTGAATGGGCATGGGTGCTGATATTCGCTGGACGCTGAGACAGATCCCTTCCTGATAGCCACTCTACAGCCTCCTTGAACTCCACCTCCTGCACATGCATCACCAGGTCAATCGCGCCACGTCCACCCTTATCGGCCAGCCAATCCATGAATAAAGGACCGCTGATGCTGATGATGTGGTTGCCGTCCCGCCACTTATGCTTGTCGTGCCGGTCCAGCTCTAAGCCGAGGTTGGCCGCAACCGATTCCAGGTCAGCGTCTCGCACCTCATCAGCGATTTCTTGCAGGGTAGGTGCCGGTGCTTGTGGGATAGATGGCTTTGTAGGTCGGGCTTTCGGTTGTTCTGTTGGCGGTGAAACCTGTTTGGTTTCCGCTGCAGGCTTCCAGGCCGGATCATTCCCTGTAGGCGCATGATGACCATTGTGAGGACTGGAACTGAACTGCTCTAAATCAAACAGATTCTGAACTCGAAATTCTGGCTCTTCAGCATCTGGGGAGTCTGGTTCCTGGA
>CAZPYG010000521.1:0-2034 GCA_964590465.1 uncultured bacterium
AGGAATCGTCTTAATTTTTGAAGAGGTGCTTAATCCTGCAACTGGAGAGACCTTTGGAATTGAGTTAACCCATCGCCATGCCGTACGACTGACTCGAGTGACGTCCCAGGCAGATCCTTTGCTCTCTGAAGCGAATAACCCCACCCAAAAGCAACAGCTGCTGGAGATTGAGTGGTACCAGGAAGATGCCCTTCCTTTTTCACTGTGTATCTCAAAACGAATCGATGGCAAACTTTATGAGGATATCTCAATCTGCCGGGGCAATGTGGTGTTGGTCGATCATGGGCGTACTCGCCCAGACAGGCCATTCCTGACTCCCCAAGATTTGGAGAGGGCCAAAAACCAAGCTAACCAGGATCCTAAGCAGCTCGATGAGGATCGGCTCAATCAGATCCCTAATGTTAGGCGCTATCGGCCGCGGTTAAATTTTGGGGCCTTAACCTATCAACGTTACACCTTCAACGCCCTGGGTGAATGGGTGTTGATTCCTTCTGATCGACCGGCGCAAGAAGCGCTAGGTTGGTTCACCCCAGAATCGTCCAAAAGCTTCTCCTCAACTCAACGCAATATCAACAAATCCGCAACTAAAGAATATAAGGATGAAGAGTTAGCCCGTGAGTCCCTCGATCAAAAACGGCATTTCATCAAGCCCAGCATTACCCTAAGGGAGTACAACACTCAGCCGTTTGACTGGAACTATCAACAAGATCTACTCAACAGCGATCCTTTTGATCGCAACTATGTGGTGGAAACCGAGGAGGATGGTCGGGCTTACCTTCGCTTTGGAGATGATGACTTAGGCAAACGACCAGACCCAGGAAACTACTTTGAGGTAACCTATCGCACAGGCAATGGAGCAGCTGGTAATGTCGGTGCTGACGCGATCGCACACATTGTCACTGGGCAGACCGGTGTTCACGCTGTCCGCAATCCCTTGCCCGCCCAGGGTGGCACCGATCCGGAATCGCTGGATCAGGTTCGGCTGTATGCGCCCCAAGCCTTTCGGGTAGTCCAGCGGGCGGTTACCGAAACGGACTACGCCACCATTGCCGAGCGGTATCCAGATATCCAGCGGGTAAAAGCCACCCGGCGCTGGACCGGTAGCTGGTACACCATTTTCCTGACCGTTGACCGCAAGGGTAACCGCCCCTTAGATAAAGACTTCAAACAGGGGTTACGAAACTTTCTAGAACGCTTCCGCATGGCAGGGCAAGATTTGGAAATTGAATCGCCCCGTTTTGTGCCCCTCAAAATTGCCATGAAAGTAAGGGTCAAGCTGGGTTATTTTCGGGGTGCCGTCAAACAAGCCTTGTTGGAAACCTTTAGTACCCGGGTGCTGCCCAATGGTGTGCTGGGTTTTTCCCATCCCGATCGCCTCACCTTTGGCCAGTCTATTTACCTGAGCCAGGTGATTCAGGCCGCTGTTCAGGTGGAAGGGGTGCAATCTGTTGATGTGAAGGAATTCCAGCGCTGGGGGCAACCTCCACAGGGGGAACTCAGTGCTGGGCAAATGACCTTTGGGCCGTTGGAAATTCCTCAGCTCAATAACGAACCAGCAGATCCAAAGAAGGGACGCATTGAGTTTGAAATGGAAGGTGGGCAATGAGTGAAGCCAGCAATTCTCATAACATAGCGAATCGTCCAGGGCTGTCTGCCCTGAGCTACCGCATTGGAGATTATGCATCATTCCGTAATGCCCTGCTGGCTAAGTTATCGGAGCAGTTACCCAGTCTCAAAACTCGGGATCCGGATGACCCAGCCATTGCCCTACTTGATTCCTGGGCCGTCGTGGCAGATGTACTGACCTTTTATCAGGAACGCATTGCCAATGAAGGCTATTTGAATACCGCCACTGAACATCAGTCAATTATTGAATTAGGGCGGTTGATCGGCTACGAACTTAAGCCCGGCGTTTCTGCTAGCACTCACCTAGCATTTACCCTTGAAGAAAAACCGGGTGAGCCCTTGCAGGTCGTTCTGCCCCAGGGCACCCAGGCCATGAGTATCCCTGCCGAAGGGGAGAAACCCCAAACC
>CAZPYG010000522.1:0-2033 GCA_964590465.1 uncultured bacterium
GGATGTTCTGTCAAGAACTGCTCCACCTGGGTCAGCACCTGAGCTTCATGAGTACTCGCAATCGTCGGGCCATTCTGCCAGGAACCCACCTTAAAGCGTCGTGCATCGGCAAATTCCAGACCAATGGAGTGCCCCTGACGAAGTTGTTGCCGGATGATGTCTACGATGTCTGCTCGCAAAGGGTGAGAAACCTGGCCATTATGCTGGGTAGAGTGAAAGCCATTACTGGAGGCAGAATTCTGCAAAGGGGTGACGCAAATGCCATCGTTAGCACAGCGATATCCGGCTCGCAGGGCCTGGTTGATTTCGACCACATGGTGAGAGAAGGTTCTGTCGCTCTCGTTGGCATCGGGGAGTCGATCAGCCGCTTGCTGGGTCGTAATCACCGCTCCCGATGGCACATACTTGCCGGGGGGAATCTCCACATCCTGAATCAGGGTGTGCATCATCACAATGCAGCCGTGGCCCACCTGGGCGTTAAACACCGTCGAGCGAAACCCGATAAAACACTCATTGCCGACGTAAGCCGGGCCGTGAATCAATGCCATGTGGGTAATGCAGGTGTGGTGGCCGATCCATACCGAGTAGGCTTGCTGGTCATCTCCTAGAACGCGCCCCTGCTCTAACCCGTGGATGACCACCCCATCCTGGATGTTAGTATTCGCGCCGATGCAAAAGGGAGCCCCTTCATCCGCTCGAATGGAGGTATTGGGAGCGATGATCACATTTTCCCCCAGGCGCACGTCCCCAATCAGGCTGCACTGGGGATGGACATAGGCAGAGGCTGGAATAGTAGGTTGATCCAGATCGCTATCCCAGGGGGTGGGTGGAGCGGATTGATGACGCAACGGCATGGTACTTTACCTTGGTTCAAAGTTGAGTGGGATTGGGCGCATCCCCGTAGACGGTGGCGGGGTCAAAGGTCTTGGCGGTTTCCGTAAAGGTTAGGGTAATGGGCTGATTCCCCTGACTATCCCCCTCGCCAGGGGAAATCTGACGGTAAAAGCAAGAGCGATAGCCCACATGGCAACTGGCCCCAGCCCCAGCCACTTTCACCTTCATCCACAGGCAATCCTGGTCATCGTCAATCAGCAATTGCTGCACAGTCTGCACCAGGCCGCTGGTCGCACCCTTGTGCCAAATCTGCTGACGACTGCGGCTGTAGTAATGGGCTTCCCCCGTTTCCAGGGTTTTCAGCAGTGCCGCTTCATTCATGTAGCCATGCATCAACACCTCGCCCGTGGCAGCATCGGTGGTGATCACGGGGATGAGCCCATGGGCGTCAAACTTAGGAGCCAGGAGCATCCCTTCTTCGACGGCTTCAACCGAGGTGCGGGCGGCAAAGGATGATGACATCGCGATTAACGAATAAAGATGAGAATAATAATCATTATCACATGATTTGTGAACTACAGCGGTTACAGCCAGTTGCCACCCCAGGCCAACAGCATCGAAAACGCGATCACCGCGATCGCCTGCCGAGCCATCAACCCCACCGCAAACCGCACCGACTGTTCGCGGGCAATGGTGAGTGCAGTGACCAGGCAGGGCAGCAACACCCCCGCCAGGTACACCCCCGTCAAGATTTGCAGCGGCGTCAGTAACGCCAGGGTGTCTGGTTCAGCAAAGAGTAGTAATCCGTCTTTGCGAATTGAGGCCAAAATAACGGGTAGAGCGGCTTCGGAAGGCAGGCCAAACAGCCCCATTAGCGGATTCATCCATCCCGCCAGAGCGGTGATGAGGCCAAACCAGTCCAACACGGAAGCGATGATCGTAATCACCAAAAAGATGGGAATCGCATTGGTGAAAAACTGGCTGAGGGTACTCTGGGTTTCGCGCCAGATGGCCGACCAGCGGGGCACTTCCAAAAACGTGCGCCGTTCAATCATCAGCGCATTGTGAGGGGAACGGGCGGCTTTGGGCGCAATCAGGCGGGTGTAGATCAGGGTGGTCAGGGTTAGGTAGCCCAGGTAGGGCACCACTAAACCGGGCAAATTGGCGGCGCTGAAGACCCCCAGGGTGGCCCCGAACTG
>CAZPYG010000523.1:0-2024 GCA_964590465.1 uncultured bacterium
ATGCTACCGCAGATGTGCTGCTGTCTGGCCTATGCACCCCAGCCGGGTACGACCTGTACGAAATGGAAGCCGCCACCCGCCGCTATCTGCTGCGCTACCTGGGCGACCAGTTTGGCGAAAGTCGCATTCTAGAGCTGGAACGGTTTATGGTGGCCTACCTGCGCCACCGCTTGATTCGCGAAAAGCCAGACAACCGGGCACTGCTGCTGGGGGAAAAGCCCCGCTGGACCTCTCTGGCCTGTCTGCAGCCTGGAGAAGCCTACGAAGAAATTCGCCAGGCTCTGGAGCAACTGGCCCTGCAGGATGTAGACCCCGCTGAACGGTTTCGTCTGGCCTCCCTGGTAGAAAGCTACGGCGACTTTTTAGCGGACCGGGGCTATCAGCCCATATTAATAGACTGGGCCGACCGGGTGGCCGAAGGGGAGCCCATTGATGAAACCGCTGAAATAGCCGGAAGGCTTAAAGCCTCAGGGTTTGAAGTGAACTGGATAGAGTTTGAAGTCGCCACCATAGCCTTTGGTGCTGCGGAAGCACCAGAGTCTCCTTCAACCGACCTGATTCCTTTTGAGGCCAATACCGTCACCGTTAACGACCGGGGAGAACGGGTTGATGGTGAAACCCACCAGGCTTTTTATTTTGAAGAACCTTTGGCAGAGGGAGTGCCGCCTCTAAACCTGGTAGCGATCCCCAGTGGCGAATTCATGATGGGCTCTACAAAAAAAGACGACCCTGGCCATTACGAGGACGAAAGCCCCCAGCATTTGGTCAAACTCAAGCCCTTCTTCATCAGCCAGTACCCAGTGACCCAGGCCCAGTGGCGAGTGGTTGCCGCACTGCCTCAGCAAGAGCGTGAGTTAGAGCCTGACCCCTCTAGCTTCAAAGGTGATGATAGGCCTGTAGAGAAAGTTTCCTGGTACGACGCGGTGGAGTTTTGCGCCAGATTGTCAGACCATACCGGGCGCACCTATCGCCTGCCCACCGAAGCCGAGTGGGAATACGCCTGTCGGGCTGATACTGCGACGCCCTTCTATTTTGGAGCCACTGTTACAACCGACTTAGCCAACTACGACAGTACTGTGTTTCTCAATGAACCAAAAGGGAAAAGCCGCGGAGAAACCACTCCTGTTGGCCAATTTCCCCCCAATGCTTTTGGCCTGTATGACATGCATGGCAACGTGTGGGAATGGTGTCTCGATCACTGGCACGATAATTACGACGGGGCACCCACCGATGGCAGTGCCTGGTTAACTGAGGATGAAGGCGCAACCCGAGTTCGACGCGGCGGCTCTTGGGGCCATGATCCCAGGAATTGCCGTTCCGCGTGTCGCGGCGACGACGATCCCGGCGCCCGCGACGACGCTTTCGGTTTTCGGGTTATTTGCGAGGCCCCAGGACTCTGACTTTCCCTTTTCTTTCTTTCCCTATTTCCCTCTACGCGAGCGAAGCGAGCCGATCAAATTTTTTTCGGTTAGAAGCGAGAAGATCAGAATTACAGCAATATCGTTTCCTTCTGTCTCCTAACTCCTTCCCTCTTAACCTCTAGCTCCTCGCTCCTTCTTATTCCCCTTCCCTGCTACAGTAGTGACCCTGCTGAATCCAAAAACTCATCCATGCCCGACGAACTCCCCATCATCCAGAAAACCTACGACCTGATTAAGTGGATGGTGCCCATTATCGATCGCCTGCCCAAGACCCACCGCTTTACCCTGGGTAATCGCATCATCGAAGAACTCTACAACTTGCTCGACAGCCTCATTACCGCCCGTTACGCCCGGTCTGGTAAACTAACTGCCCTGCAAGCCTTGAACACTCGTCTTCAGGTGCTGCGCTACCAGTGTCGCCTGCTGGTCGACTTTCAGCTCATTTCCATCCAACGCTACGAGTATGCCCATCGGCTCATCAATGATATTGGCAAAGACCTGGGCGGGTGGATTAAGGGGGTGGAGGCTAGGGCCTAAATGAAACGTTTCGGCAACCTCTGGCCCCAAATCACCGACTTTCAGAACCTCTGGCAGGCTGCCCGG
>CAZPYG010000524.1:0-2018 GCA_964590465.1 uncultured bacterium
GCGGCGGGGGCGACGCTGGGCCGACCGGTCAGCGGCTGGCGTGCGGAGCGGATCTTAGTCATTGATGAAGACCAGGGCAAATCGGGGGCAACGGCAGAAGGTCGAAGCGGTTTCCAGCGTCTGGTGAGCGAAGTTAGCTTGAACCATGTTGGGTTAATTCTGGGGATTGAGATGTCCCGTCTGGCCCGGTCCTCCAAAGACTGGCATCAGTTATTGGAAGTGTGTGCCCTCTTCAGAACCCTAATAGCCGACCTGGATGGCGTGTATGACCCTATGCACTACAATGACCGCTTGCTGTTAGGGCTTAAAGGCACCATGAGTGAGGCCGAACTCCACATTTTGAAGCAGCGCATGCTGGCGGGTACGCTCAATAAAGCCAAGCGAGGAGAACTGGCCTTTGACCCACCCATTGGCTATCTGCGTCGTCCATCCGGAGAAATCCTGCTGGACCCCGATGAGCAGGTCCAGCAGGTCGTGCGTCTGATTTTTCGTAAGTTCCAGGAGATTGGCACGCTGAATGGCCTGCTGCGATATCTGGTGCGGCAGCAGATCCAGGTGGGCGTTCGCGTGCGGATTGGCCGCAACCGGGGAGATTTAGAGTGGCGTCAGCCCAATCGGATGACACTTCAAAACCTGCTGAAAAATCCGGCTTATGCGGGGGTTTATGCTTACGGTCGCCGTCAGGTTGATCCGCGTCGGAAACAACCGGGTAAACCCAGCACCGGGCGAGTCATCAGTGCCCCAGAAGACTGGCATGCCTTTATCAAAGACCGGCTCCCGGCGTATATTTCCTGGGAGCAGTACCAGCAGAACCTGGCCCAATTACAGGCCAATCAAGCTCGGGCGGATGCCATTGGTGCAGCTCGTCATGGCGAAGCGTTGTTATCAGGCTTATTAGTGTGCCAGTTTTGTGGCTGTCGCATGACAGTTCACTACAGTGGCCGAGGGAAAAACCATGAATATGTTTGCACGCGTTTGCTCAGTGATTATGCTGGCCCACGCTGCCAACAGGTACCCGGTCAAACCCTGAATCCCTTCGTCACCCAGCAGGTGCTGGCGGCCTTACACCCTGCCGCCCTGGAACTGTCGCTCCAAGCGGCGGCCCACCTGGAACAGGGACGGCAGGAGTTGGATACGCTCTGGAATCAGCGGTTAGAGCGAGCCGCAATGGAGGCCGAGCGAGCGGCTCGGCACTACCGGCTAATTGAACCGGAAAATCGGTTGGTGGCACGGCAACTCGCCCAGGATTGGGAAGACAAATTAGCCCATCAACAGCGCTTACAAGAAGACTATCAACGGTTTTGTGCCCAACAGCCGCGTCACCTATCGGCGAGCGAACGCACTGCGATTGCTACCTTGGCCCAGGATATCCCCCAGCTTTGGGAAGCCCCGACTACCACTCAAGCTCAGCGCAAGGCTATTATTCGTCAACTGATTCAGCGCATTCACGTCCAGGTCCAAGGGCACAGCGAAAAGGTAGATTTAGCCATTGAATGGACAGGCGGTGTCGTGACCCACCATCAAGCCATTCGTCCAATTGTCCGATGGGAACATCTGAGTTTTTATCCCCAACTTTGTGAGCGCATTCGTACGCTAGCCGCAGAGGGACATAAGGCGGCTGCCATTGCCACTCAACTTAATCAAGAGGAGTTTCATCTGCCCAAATCAAACACGCCGTTTAAGTCGGTGACGGTCCTGGAGTTGATGCGTCGCTTGGGGCTCTACCAACGGCGGCCCAAAGGCGTGAATACCGAAGTCTTAGCAGAGTATGAATGGTGGCTACCCGATTTAGCCCGGACCCTCGAGATGCCAAGTAGTACCCTGTACACTTGGGTTAAACAAAATCAGCTCCGGTATCGCAAACAGGCTACATCCCCTTACCGACTCATCATTCGGGCTGATGAGGCTGACATCCAACGGTTAAGGCAACAGAAGCAAGTTCCTTATCACGACCGAATGCGGCAGCAATGGTTGGCCCACGAGAACAACTCAAGCCTGTCGAATGACTGTTCACCATT
>CAZPYG010000525.1:0-1974 GCA_964590465.1 uncultured bacterium
AGCCGTTGGATTGGGCCAATTTGGATTTTAAAGTACTCTTCCTGTGCCCTGGGATGGCGGGGTTCATCACGGATGAGATCGCGGCGCCTGACCAATTCGTGACCCAGGATCTCAGCTACGTAGGCGATCTGCCAGCGTTCACCCCCGCCGAAGGCTTTGGTTTGGTAAAAGGCGAGATAATCGACGGAGATCACTTTGGGGGCGGATTTGAGGGGGATACGGTACCAGCCAAAGAGACGAGCGATATCAAAGTCACGCTGGTTAGGAAGGATCGCCACCAGAATCAGGGCAGTTTCAGGTAAGGTTTGGGTCATGACTTCCCCTTTATACAAAGGCTTTTGGGGATTGTATCATAGATTAGTGGGGTGGGTTGGTTGAGAGGTTTTAGTGAATGATATTGCTGCCGTGCTCATAAACCTTGATTGTGAAAACTCACTGAGACCAACAAACCAACAACGTACTGCAATTAAAACAGCCCTTTGAGGTGTTACTTTGCGAATTTCTCAAAAATTTTTGCAGGGTTGTGCCAATGTTTTCGCACTTCGACAGCGCCCGAAGGGCGGAGGAAGCAGTCTCGGAGAGGTGTTTGAAAGTTTTGTTGGTTGAGTGACAATCTGAGATGGCCTGGTTCGATCGGAATGACAGACGGGACGAGTAAAAAAAGTTTCGCAGAATGTGTTCTACAAAACAAAAAAGCTCCCTGAAAAAGTTCAGGGAGCTCTGTTAAATTGTGGTTGTATTCGTTTACAGCAGCCCAACCCGCTCGTTGAATTCTTCAATCTTTGCGTCGATCTCAGGGATCTGCGCCTGGAGTTCGGTCCAGTAATCGCGCTGGTACATTTGGGCGTTGATCTCTTCCAGTGTCTTGCCCTGCTGCTCAACCCAGGTGAAGTACTTCAGGTTGTGGATGCGCTTCTGGCCGGTATAGGTCAGGTCTTCCAGGTAGTCGGTGGTGACACCTTTGAGCCAGCGGGCATCATCAACGGCTGCATCTTTTTCGCTGTACTCGCCCATTTCCTCATGCATCTCAACCAACCGGCTGTTGTAGAGTTCCATCCCGTCGGTCAATACGGTCAGGACGATGTCGTTTTCGGTCAGCTCCCGGTATTTGGCAACTTTGATAGCGGAGAGCAGGTTGGAGATGCTGGAGAAGCCCAGCAGGTCCAGGTTGTCGACCAGGTCTACCGGTACGCCGGTTTTCGCCAGGTGGGCGCGCCCTTCCGGTTCGTTGAACAGGCGGGCGAGTTTGACCACAGCGTTGTCGTCAATGCCGACAATGAAATCGGTGTTGGTGGCATGGTGGATCCAGGGCACGTGCTTGTCGCCGATCCCCTCAATGCGGTGGGCGCCGAAGCCATTCTCGAGCAGCGTGGGGCATTGTACCGCCTCTGAGGCAGTGACGAAGCTGCCGGGGAAGGCTTGCTTCATATAATCACCGCTGGCGATTGTCCCCGCAGAACCAGTGGCTGATACCATCCCCCGATATTCGTCTTTGGGGCCGGCAAGCTGTTTGACCAGGGTTTCAAAGGCATGGCCGGTGAGGTAATAGTGCCAGAGGTAGTTGCCGAACTCATCAAACTGGTTGAAGATCATCAGGTCTTCACCGGAATTGCGAAGCTCCCAGCACTTATCAAAGATCTCCTTTACGTTGGATTCGGAGCCCGGGGTTTTGATCGTTTCGCCCGCGATATTCGCCAGCCAGTCAAAGCGTTCCTGGCTCATTTCCTCGGGGAGGATGGCGATTGATTCGCAGGCCAGCAACGCCGAGTCGTAGGCGCCGCCGCGGCAGTAATTGCCGGTGGAAGGCCAAACGGCTTTTTGCTGTGTGGGGTCAAACTGGCCGGTCACCAGGCGAGGGACAAGGCAACCAAAGGCTGCGCCGACTTTGTGGGCGCCAGTGGGGAACCACTTCCCAACCAGTGCCACGATCCGGGCTGGTGTGCCGGTCAGGCTCTCGGGGAACTCGATGTAATT
>CAZPYG010000526.1:0-1967 GCA_964590465.1 uncultured bacterium
CCCGCCCCTACCGTCGACTCTCCCAAAATTGATGGCACTTCACCCCTAAGCAAGATCGGGCAACAAATTCTTCCGGCGCAGCAGGTCGGTAACCAGGGGGTGCAGGTCGTACCAGAGGTCGTCGTTTGCGTATTCCAGCACGTAGAGGCCATGGAGCAGCTCCAGAAAATGGGGCTGCGGGCATCGGGTGGGGTAAAGTTCAGCTTCCAACAGCGGAAACAGGGCCAGATTGCGATAGGCCTGCATGAATTGATCGTAGCGATCAGTTGCCGTCATAGCGTGAATTACAGGTCAGTCGAGAAAAACTGCATTCATCATACCGACTTCAGGAGAATGGGTATAAGCCCTATTCCGTTTACATTTCGTCGTATAAAAGGCCTCTTCAACAGAAACGTTACGAATGTATAGAAAACTCCTGTCTGGGGGGCGTTTTCGGTCAGGTCGTTTGGTTTGCCTGCGTCCCTGGCTAGACCCTAGAACAGCCGCCGATCTGGCCAAAGCGCTCCAGGTCAGGGGTTGCGGTTGGTTTTCTTTTTTGCCGAAGAATATTAGGGCTGGCTACAGCCATCCTGCAGAACCTCTCGATCCCCCAGAAGATTTAATAAGGACTATTTTGTTATTGTTCTGTATTAACCTGATTTAGATATCAAAATTAGCTTAAATTAGTTCAAGACGTTTATTGAGGATTTGCTGGTTCTAAAAGGCAATAAAGTGCCTTATAGGGCTTAAAGCTGCTAATTGCTGCGATTTTCATTTTCGCACCCCCTTCCCAACCGCCGGGAGTGACGAGCATAATCCAAATCAGCCGAAACACCCTGGACTGCGGTAGCAATCCTGCGCAGTCTTTAACTCTCCATCTTTCTACGATCAGCAAAACCTTTCAAAATCTGTCCAAATCATTTGAGAACAGTCCCTATGGCGAACAAAACCCTCAAGCTCTCGGTCTATGGCAAAGGGGGCATTGGTAAGTCCACCACCAGCTGCAACATTTCTGTGGCCCTGGCCAAGCGGGGGCGCAAGGTCTTACAAATTGGCTGTGACCCCAAGCACGACAGCACCTTTACCCTGACGGGCTTTCTGATTCCCACCATCATCGATACCCTGCAGGAAAAGTCCTTCCACTACGAAGACATCTGGCCTGAGGATGTGATTTATAAGGGCTACGGTGGTGTCAACTGCGTGGAAGCCGGTGGTCCCCCGGCGGGGGCGGGCTGCGGCGGCTATGTGGTGGGCGAAACCGTGAAGCTGCTGAAGGAGCTAAACGCCTTTGATGAGTTCGACGTGATTCTGTTCGACGTGTTGGGAGACGTGGTCTGCGGTGGCTTTGCCGCCCCGCTGAACTACTCTGACTACTGCATGATCGTCACCGATAACGGCTTTGACGCCCTGTTTGCGGCGAATCGGATTGCCGCTTCTGTGCGGGAAAAGGCCAGAACCCATCCCCTGCGCCTGGCCGGGCTGATCGGCAATCGCACCTCCAAGCGGGACCTGATCGATAAGTACATCGAGCATGTGCCCATGCCGGTGCTGGAAATTCTGCCCCTGATCGAAGACATCCGCATTTCCCGCGTTAAGGGCAAGACGGTGTTTGAGATGGCCGAAACCGATCCTGCCCTGGAGCCGGTGTGTCAGTACTACCTCAACATCGCCGACCAGATTCTGGCCCGTCCTGAAGGGGTGGTGCCCCAGGAGACCCCTGACCGGGATCTGTTCAGTCTGCTGTCAGACTTCTATCTGAACCCTCCCGCCGATGCGCCCAAGCAGGAGGTGGATGAGATGGAAATGATGATGGTTTAAAGCTCCTACACGCTCCCCTCCAGGGAGGGGCAGGGGTGGGTTAAACCCGACCATGGGAAAACTTACTCTTGAGTGACTTTCTTATTGGATGAGATTGACCCACCCCGCCCTGCGTGCACCCCTCCGAGGAGCTATCCTTTACGCAAAAGTCGCCAAAACTCCTGCGCTGC
>CAZPYG010000527.1:0-1964 GCA_964590465.1 uncultured bacterium
GAAGTTGGGCTTCAATTTGCTTCCGTTGCTCGATTTCCTGCTGTAAACGAGCGTTGGCCGTCATCAATTCTTGCCAGATATTAGCCGTAATGCTGTCCATCATCAGCTCTGGCATCGGAGGGGCACCTTTGGGCGGTTTGGTGCCGGGGGCATAGGCCGGATTCAGGCAATATCCCTGGCCATAGTGGGTCTGAATTAAATCGTCAGCCCCACCGGCTTGTTCTAGCTTGCGGCGCAGGCTGCGGATATGGCTTTTGATCGTAGCGTCGCTGGGGATTTCGTCATCTAAGGGCCACAAGCGATCGCCCATTTCGCTGCGGGAAAACATTTGCCGGGGATGGCCCAGCAGTAGCTCCAGCACTTGATACTCTTTGCGATTGAGCTTGACTTCCTGGCCCTGGCAAGTGACCCGGCGGGCCGTGGGGTCGAGCAGCAACGCCCCCCAGGAAAGTTGGGGACTGGCGCGACGCATGCCCCGCCGGGCCAACGCCTGCAAGTGGGCCAGCAGGTTGGGCGCTTGAATGGGTTTGGCCAGGCAGGCATCGGCTCCCATCTCCAGACCTTGAATGCACGTTGCAGCAGCATCTGGCTCCAGCATCAGCAACACCAGGACCGGATTCCCCACTTCCCGTAGGCGACGGCACAGGGTCAGTCCATCCATCTGCGGCAACCTCGCTTCTAGCAGGACGACATCGTACATAAAAGCTTGCAATAATCCCCAAGCTTCTGCTCCGTCAACCGCGACATCTACTATCAAACTTTGGCGAGATAACTCCTGATGTAGCGTATTTCTTAAGCCGTGGTCAGCAGAAACTAACAAGACTTTCATAATTCAGGAGTTGAGATGGAGAATATACCTCAAGATTACACGAACTTTTCACCTTTTGTTGCCATGATGATTTCCACAGAGTTATTAAACGACTCACTGGGAAGAAAAAATAATGGTTTTTGTCTCACACCACGCCAACGATCTCATTAGGAAAGATGCCCTAATGAGTGGCCTAGCAAATGCCGTGATCAACGGTTTGATTGGCTGGCTGATGTTTCGGGAAAAGGCCACCTTGCCCCTCACGGTAGACACCATATCGGCCCATGAAAAGACGGTCTTTTCGACTGGGGTAATGACGGCGTTTATTCTGTCAATAATTTTAGGCGCGATCGCATTTTCCACCTTTGGCAAGAAAGCCCGCAGCCTGCAACTGGCCTCCCCAGAACTCTTAGACCGTCCCTTCTTTTTCTTTGGGGTGAGAACGATTTTGTTTTATTCCCTATTTGCGTTTGGTACAGCCGCCTTAGTTGCGCTTTTCTTGCAAAAGTTTGCCGGAACGATTTTGGTGACGCCTGAGGTTGGAGCCCTTTTATTAGGCGCGATCGCCGGTCTGGCGGCCTGGTTTATTAATGCCGCCGTCATGAAAGCCATGCTGCGTCCAGAGTAAATAACACGACGAAAGCGCTTTAGACATATCGATCAATCTGCGCCTGGACAACTTCAGGATTTTGCATTTCATTCTTAGGGAGAAATCAATAATGACTGTTTTAGACGCCTTTAAGTTGGATGGCCAAGTCGCGATCGTGACCGGCGGTGGGGCGGGTATTGGTCGCGGCATTGCGGAACTGTTTGCCCAGGCCGGAGCAGCAGTTGTGGTCAGCGATTTGAAGCAAGAAACCGCTGCTGCGGTAGCTGATAGCATCAATGCCAGCGGCGGCAAAGCCGTTGCCGTTGCCTGCGATGTCACGAACAACGACGACCTGAAAAATCTAGTCGATGTCGCCATCTCTACCTTCGGCCAAATCACCATTTTGATTAACAATGCCGGGGGCGGGGGACCCAAGCCCTTTGACATGACGATGGACACCTTCATTTGGGCTTACCAGCTCAATGTGTTTTCGGTGTTTCATCTGTGCCAGCTCTGCGCTCCCCACATGGCAGCGGCGGGGGGCGGGGCAATTTTGAACATCTCCTC
>CAZPYG010000528.1:0-1939 GCA_964590465.1 uncultured bacterium
CCGCCTGCTTGAGCAGGTTAGGAATGCTGCGATAAGCACCGGGAGCTTCGGCGAAACGATCCCAGACGGCATTCCAGTTCTCTTCTTTGTTGCCCAGTTTTTCGGCTCCGGTGATGGATCCTTCCTGGTCGGGGTTGAATTTGTATTTAGCCTGGCAGACGGAACAGAAAGCCGCCCAGCGTTCTCCGACCCAACTGAATTTGATACTGTCAGGGTCATTCAGCCAGAGCAATACATCTCGCACGGGGTCAGGAGTGAGTAGCTGATTAAAGTCTTCAGCTTCTAACTTTTTGCGCTGGAGGGCGCTAATGGGAGTTTCGGCCAGGAGGTTGAGGGCTCCCTGCATGGCTTTGAGGGTGGCCTGGTCTTGCGCAACATCAAGCCCCAAGCCTTCTTTGGACTTAAGAAAGGCGAGAATCGTCCAGTCGCGGCTGTTGGGCTGGCTCCAGAACACACCCCGGTATTGAAGCTCAGCCAGGGGTTGAAGTTCCCAGGGGCAGTTTTCTACCGCCCGCAGCTGCTGACGGCTAATGCCTGGCAGGTAAAGAATGGGTACGGCGGCAGACCAGTCTGCTTCTGGCAGGGTGCCAGCAATCATACACTTGAGCCAAATAGCAGGCCCAGTTTTGGTTTCAGAGTTGTACGGCCCAAACGTCAGCAAGTGGGGAAGTTGCGATCGCAGACGCGGCATGAGTTTTTCCCACTGGTTTTTTTCGTCGGGCCATAGAACCACTGCCGGGGAGGCTTCGGCGTTGGGGTTATGGGTAGACATACCATTGAGGGACTGAATGAGCGCCTCAAGGACGGTCATGGTGGGGGAAAACGTTTTGGCAGAGGAACTGGCTGTACTCATGCGGTCGGGAGAGACTGAATCCACTGAAAATCAGAGTCGGTAACCGGGGGGATGGGCTGTTGGCCGTAGTCGATCACCAGATCTAATGATGCTTGTTCATAGATATCCTGCAACACCTGATTTAGATCAATTATAGGTTCTTCATCGCCGGATTGGAGGGGGAGGGGAAAAACGGGAATGGGTTCTCGCAGGCTAAAGGGGTAGAGTTCGGCTTCGGGGCGGCTATCGGCCCGACTGATGAGGATGCGGTAGTCAGATGGGACACCACCGGACATCGGCAGGGGTTCGCCGGAACGAAGGAGGTCGATTTCTACCAGATGGCTGAGACTTTCTAAAACTTTGTAGCGTTTGGCGCTGTATTGGTTTCGGCCTTCGCCGGGGCGTTTGTTTTTGGGCGAGAGGACTTCGATCACGGTAATGACTTTGCCGGTGCCGATTTGCCGGATCTCCAGGTAGGTTTCTTTGACTTCCTCGGGCATGGGGACGTTGACTTTGATCGGCTTGCTCAGGGTGCTGGTGGCAACGGCCTGGCCCTTGCTTTGCTGGCTTTGGAAGACAGACACATCGGGGATGCCGACCAGTAGAGAGTCGGTGTAAACTCGCTGCTCGACGGCGGCCCGGTACTTGGGCTTTAAGAGAGGGTTTAGATTACGGGCAAGCTGCACAATCAACCAGGCATGAACTTCCGTCCAGATGTCGGGGTTTTCTAGATAGGGGTTCATGCCGGGGAAGGCGGGAGTCATGGTTGCCACAAGGGATAAATTAGACCAAGGCTAAAGGTTACCCCCAGTCAGGGCAGGTTCGGGCTGCAGGGTAGAGGCTAGAATGCCCAGGATCTGGTCGATTTCTTTAATGTAGTAGTCATCGCGGTCGATGTAGACCGTTTGTTCGACCAGCTTTAGAAATTTCCAGTCGGTACCGGTGGTAACGGCCCCATAAATAATGTCTTCGGGGGTGCTTTCCTGTTGATTGAACAGGTGGGCTGCCAGCATGGTGGCGATACACTGGCCCAGCCCGGCGTTGATGTTTTCGTTTTTGGCTTCCACGATGGTCATCACCGGGCGGCTGATGTAGTACTGCTCGGGG
>CAZPYG010000529.1:0-1938 GCA_964590465.1 uncultured bacterium
TTGAGCCCGCTCTAGCGATTTTTGCTGGGGTGCAGTTACTGGCGGCGATCGCCGCCATCCCCCTCTTTTGGCAAGAAAAACCGATCGACCCGTCGCCGACCCTGGCCTCTGAGTAACCGGAATCAGGGGGATTTGATCCAATTAGAGATCGCTCACGGTCAAGGGAATGGGGGACGAACTCACCGTAAGCTTTCATCCATTCCGCAGATTAGATGTCGGCTGGCATCAATACCATGAGCTACCTCATAGTAATGCGCCACTGGCATTCAGTAAGGTGCCCTGTAGTGATGAACACCCGAGAAAACCATAATGCACTCCACCTTTCAAGCTCATCTGCAACTTTCTGAAGCAGAGATTGATCAATTTTTAGGTATGCGGCTAACCCAGGCTCTGACCAATCCCACCCTGCAAACGACCCTCAAGGAGCTCGATGTGCCTCTATTGCAACAGACGCTACCCACCGCTGGGGTGTTGCTAGCTGAACATTTACCGCCCTTTTATGACTGGTTAAAAGAAGAACTGGGGGTGCAGCGCGTGCCCGATGGCCCTGATCACACCACCCGCTGGGTCGTAAAGTTTTTACAACGAGAGGAAAGTATTGCCCACCTGGTCGAATTACATCGCCCGGTGCCTAGCTCCGCCCTGGAAGCCGCTATTCCTCGACTGGTTGGGCTGTTTGAGGCTGTGCCCGATGCGGCTACTCGGCAAGCCTGGCAAGAGGCGGTGGCGGCGTTGTGCTTAGTGCTGGCGATCGCCGGTCGGGAACAGAGCCGTGATCTCGATGCCGTAACCCCCTAATGCCATGTCTCGGAAGCTTTACTACACGCCGCGATCGCCCTACGCTCGCAAGGTTCGGATTGTGCTGGCAGAAAAACAGCTGCCCTACGAGTTGATTGAAACGAACATCAAACAGAAATCGCCCAAATTTTTGCAGCTTAATCCGATTGGCAAAATTCCCGTACTGGTGGATGAGGACGGGCTCACCTTTTGGGACTCGACCCTAATTGTGGAGCATTTAGATGATACCTACCCCGAGCCAGCCTTCTATCCCGCAGAGCGACTGGAACGACTGCGCTGTCGTCAGGGAGAAGAGTTAGCCGATACCCTCATCGATGAAGTCGTTGCGCTGTGGTACGAAACCCGCAAAGGCGATGACGCTCAAGCTGCGGTACAAGCCCATCATCAGGGCAACCTTGATCGCCTGATGGCCGTTTTAGAAAAGCAGTTGGGTGTTACCAGTCATTTGCTCAACGACCAATTCACCGCCGTCGATGTGGCAGCGGTGTCCGGGTTGGGGTACTACAGCCTTCGCTTTGGCACCACCTGGCAGTCAAACTTTCCCCGGTTAGCCCGGTGGTTTGACCAACTCCACCAACATCCGTCGCTGCAAGAGACCCAACCAAAAGCATAAATCATGAAATCAGCTTGTAGAGGTGTAAAAATAACGCCCCTACAAGCTGACGCTTGAATCCCTGCCGACAGCTAGGCGATCGCCATTGCCAAGTCACAAACCTGAGCCGTTTGGCGTGAAATGATGCGAATATTATGGGGATAGCGCGGGCGCGGGTCGTCCTTCAGCCAAATGGGCGGCACCATCATCGCCTCGTAGCATTCAATTTCATGGACGATACCGGGCTGATCAACCAGCTCCACTAAGGTACCTGGCAGATATTCAAACATCTCATCCCAATCAATCGGAGAAAACTCATCCATTGATTCAACCACCCAACCCCTAACAATAGAAATCGCTGCGATCGAGCACCGTTTCACCATGGTCAGGAACCCAGACGACCCAGGTATTGTTAACGGCTTGGCAGAGCAATTTTGCCTCATCAGCAGCGTAGTCATTGGGCGCTTGCAACAGCTTCACCCAGGTGTCGCGGGTGTAGGTGATGTGGCAAACCGGATTCCAGCTTGCAGCCTGATCGCTAGAAGCTA
>CAZPYG010000530.1:0-1938 GCA_964590465.1 uncultured bacterium
TGGCCTCTTTTGAGTTTTCACCCTAAATTCTTTCTATTTTTCGAGGTGCCCTCTAGTAAAAGATGGGCTCCACAGTGGGAGCAATCCACTTGGCCTACTACTTTCTCATGTTGAATACGTTTTGATAACTCTGGAGGAGGGCCGTCTTCTTGGCAAAACTTCACTAAGGTATCGGTCAGGAAAGAAATGTCCTGAAATTCTGGATAAAGCTGACTTAAACGAGCAAGGTACTGATAGGCTTTCATCGCCCTACCCGCCTCAATGGCAGCCGCTGTAGCATTTGCAAGTAGATAAATAGCGTTTGGTTCGAGTTCCAGACCTCGCTCGTACCATTGCAGTCCTTCCACGGGATCACCGACGCGTCGATAAGCATACCCACCGTTGTTATACAGGCTGGGGAGGTTAAGTTTGGACCGTTTTGCCAAATGAAAATGAGCTAGCGCGGCTTCGACTTGATCTAACTCGTTGAGGGCCTGACCGACCAGAAAATGTGCATTCCCGTGAGAACGGTTTCTTTCTAGCATTTGACGGCCCAAATTTGCAGCTTTTTGCCACCGCCCCAAGTCACAGGCTGAAGCGGCCCCGTAGATCAGCATCTCTTCCAACGTTGGATTAATGTTTAGAGCACGCTGTGCATCAGTCAATGCTTCCTCAGGTCGCCCCATTTTGTAGAGAACACGCGCGCGTTGTGCAAAGCCATCTGACATTTCTGGAAGTAGATCGCAGGCGGCATTTGCCTGTTCCAGTGCATTCTGGTAACTACTTGCTTTGAAGGCTTTGTGGGAAGCATCTAAAGCTTGAGCGGCAAGAGCTGCATCTTTTTCGTTAGGAACATGACCAAACTGAATAAAAAACCGATCCAGAATAGGAATCAATGCATTCTTCTGCCTGACATCAAAGGTATTACCGGGCTGACCATGGGCAAACGGACGGAATGGCCCCGGTAGCCATTTCCCCTCGCGCAGTATACCTAAGAGAATCACCATTCCTCTATTTGCAAATGCTAGAGCAGTTTCGAATTCATCGGTGACCCAGCCTTCCTGACGTTCTAATTGATCAGTAGCTACACGCTCGATATAACCCGAGTCAAGCACGGCTAGAAAAATGTGGCACTCAGCAATTCGGGAAACTAGTTCAAAGACTGAGCGCTTTTCACGTATTGATTTTTTGTCAAACACAACATGGTTGCCGCGGGCTTCGAGTTCTTGGCACAGCATTTCTACCCAGGCATCTTCCTCAGTACTACCTGACTCGTTACCCCATCGGTAAGAGATGAAAATACGTCGAGGTACGCTCAATGGACGAGGTTTCTCTTGTGCCTCCGCTAAAGCACGTCGTAGAGCCTCTTCCATTTCAGGACGAATCTTAAACTTTTCAATCTCTAGGCCCCGTGGTTGCCATAGGGAAAAAGGAATATGCAGAATATCAGAAAGTTGAAAGACAGAATCTATTGTTGCTTCTGCAGTGATTTCCTCTTGTGGCTGGTTCTCTAAATCGAAGCAGGAAAGTCGAATAGTTCCATCTGGCTCTGTTACAGTCAGAATCGATCCAGAACACTTTCTGCAAGTTGATATTGTTATGCGACGTTCCGCAGCTGAAGCGGGGTCTGGAGCTGAAACTCCCAACGTGGTTTCTTGACCACATTTCGGACAAATAACTTCAATGTCTTTAAAGGTCATGATGGCTTGCCTGGATTGTAAAGTCAATTACTTTTCAACGGCTGAACTCACCCACTGCTGGCTTTGGATGCTCAGAGATGATCTAATACTAGCTTTGCCATATCTACTAGCCTTATGGAATATTACAAACAGTGATTAGATGGAGTATTAGTTACCGTCTAACGATTGAGTTCAGCAGCGGTAGAGAACCTTGAAGTTCTTGACAGATGAACTAACTATCGCCGCTGCAACGATTTGTTATGCTTTTATACTCCGCTGC
>CAZPYG010000531.1:0-1923 GCA_964590465.1 uncultured bacterium
ACCTGCCATCGAGACCCCGTCTGGGTCTCAGGCTGAAAGGTGACCGGCAAACCAAATAAACGCAGCTTGCTGTAGTAAATCTGGCGAAACCAATCAGACCGCGATTCTAGATAAGGGGTCACTAACACTCGATATCGCTGGGCCAGGGTTATCTCAGTCGCATGAAACCCTTGATGGTGGAGATGATCTAGTGCCGCAAAAATTTCGGTTCGTAAACTTTCAATCTGCTGATGCTGGCGATACCATTGGCCCTGCCAGGATCGCCAGTGCCGTCCTGAATCGAGATGAATAATGCCATCCTCAGCAGGAGCAACTTCAAACAGACCGTGGCGGGGGCAGAGATAAGCATCCGTCAATACCAGTGCTGGAATAGAGCGATGGCAACAGGGGCAAGGAATAGTCTCGCCGAACGCGGGCAAGAGAGAACCTAGACTCACGATAGCCCCTCCGGTTGCAGAAAAAGCCGCTGTTTAGCATCGGGGCAGAGCGCCCACACCAGCACTTCACCCTGTTGACCACCCGCCGCCAGGTACTCCCCGGTTGAATGCCAGGACAAACAAGAAAAGCCGTTGTAGGCACCCTCCAATACTTGAACCGGTTCTACGGCAGCCTGCCACAGCAGAATCCAGCCATCCTCTGACAGAGAGGCCAGTAACCCGGTTTGGGGCTGAAAGGCAACATCCAGAACGGTGTCTTGATGTAAATCCAACACAAAACTCTGCCACCCCTCACCGGGAATCAGTATCCATATGACAGTTAGATCCCGCGTGGTGGTTGCCAAAATGGGGGAGCGCTTGGCATCCGGAACATCGGCCCAGGCGAGTTGCCGCACCTTGCCGGGCAACCCCGCCAGCAGAACGGGCAAATCGGCTGGGTTATCGGGGGATTGCTTCAGGGCATGGACGTTGTCCCAGGTGAGGACGCCGACGCTATTATCCTGATTCGCCGAAGCTAGATAGGCCCCCTCTGGAGACCACTTTATGACTCGACTGGCTGCCTTCAGTTCCCACTCGTATCGAGGAGACATCCAGCGAGACGTTGCCCAGATGTGAACCCGTTGCTGAGCCGAAATCGCCAGGTGAGCGCCATCGGGAGACCATCCTAGATCCTGCACATTGGCGGGCAATTCCAGGCTGACCAGGGCTTTATCCTGCTCGGCATCCCAAATATGAACGACCTTGCCACAGTTATAGGCCAGCCAGGGTTGATGGGGGTGCCACTGCAGGCGATCGATCCAGGCTGCCCCCCAGGTCAGGGACTTTACCAGCTCAGGTAAGTCAGCCGATAACCGCCAGATCATCACCTCACCGGCCTGCCCGGCTGCCGCCAACCAATCACCCTCCCCGGAAAACCCCAGGGCGTCAATGGAAGCACCACTGGCGGCCTGCAATTTGAGTTCTTGAAAGTCTTGCCACAACACCACCTCCCCGGCTCCGGAGGCGATCGCTAACGTATTCCCGACTGGCGACCAGGCCAGGGCGGTAATGTACTCCGACAGCGATCGGTGAACTTGGAGTTCTACCAGGGGTTTGAGAGAGAACATAGGATAGCCTGACCTAAGGGAATGGCCTGACCTGTGGCCAGAAAACCGGACCCACACGCCAGAATAGAATGATAATGATTATCATTCTGATTCACGGCAGCCGTCAAGCGGTGGGAAGCGATCGGTTTCCGCTAATGATCCACGCAAGGTTGAAGCTCATCGAGCCGGAAACTGTAAATGGCCTGATCTTCCAACCAATCTGATCAGGCCGTGCGATCGCGCCACCAGGGGTGCCGTAAAACAATCTGTTGGCGTCGCGAATAGCAGAGGCTGCCCTGCTGTTCCAGACTTTGCATGAGTCGGGTGACCGTCACGCGGGTGGTGCCGATGGTTTCAGCCAGTTCCTGGTGGGTTAATCGCAGTTGAATCAACTGTCCGCC
>CAZPYG010000532.1:0-1916 GCA_964590465.1 uncultured bacterium
ATGGTTTTGCCCAGGCCCACTTCATCGGCGATCAGGAAGCTGCGGGGGAATTCGACGGCGGCGCGTTTGAGGATTTTAATCTGGTGGGGCCAGGGCTGGATCGGGATGGAGCTGAGACAGGCGCTGAGGCAGCCGGGGTCCTGGTGGATGTTGGCGATCTGCTCGAACATGGCCCACTCTCGGGCTACGGTTTCTTTGTCGAGGGAAATAGCTGGGGGAGAATCTTCGGACACCTCTGGATCATCAGGTTCTGGTTCAGGAATATCGAGCTGTTCCCGTTCCTGCTTGGTCAGGGGACGCTGGTTGAATTCGTCGTCGATTTTCCAGATGGGTTTGCGGGGTGGGGCGTAGCGGATGAGTTTGCGCTTGACCGCTTCGGGTACTTCAAACACCCGGACGCTGGGGATCTGGTTATGCCAGTGCTGCTCAAACCGAATGAGTTCTTCGTCCACTCGGGCCAGGTCACGGGGACCTTCCCAGGAGCAGAAGACGTGGAAGGATTCGACGTTGAAATTCCAGCCGCCGCTGGATTCGTTGTTGGAGCCGGTGGTGGCGATCTGGTTGCCGTCGGCGTCGGTGAAGAGGCAAACTTTCTCGTGATAGATGTAGTGGGTATTGATGGCCTGGTCGGGGTCGAGGGGTTGCCCATCGTGGCTCAGAGGGATGGCGATGCGGATGTCGAGGCAATCGGTCTGAATCAGCCAGCTGAGGATTTCGAAGCGCTTGAGCTGGGCAAAGTTTTCGGGTGGGGTGAGGTTGGCATCGAGACGGGCGGCGACGGCATCGCGCAGGGCATAGCCCTGTTGGATGGCCTGGAGGTCGGTTTTGCTGAGGTGGCAGCTCATGATCAGCCGGATGCGGCCTTCGTTGTGGAGAAAGGCCCCCAGCCCTCCGGCGACCTGGCTGAGGATAGCGCTGTTGAAGAAGCCGGATTTGCGATCGTACTGGGTGGAGCGCTCTAGGGCGGGGATGTAGAAATCGGCGACGGGGTTGCTGGTGTCGCTGGCGTAGCTGATCTTCCAGGGATAATCTGTCAGCGTTAGTGACATGCTCCATCCAGGCTCTTAGTCCTGAAACACGGGTAGTTGATGGTAAAACCTGAATAACTTTCGTTATCAGGTGAAACAGGCTCTTACTTTGTTATTCCCAACATAGTGGGTCAAGATACGGTAATTGCCTTTTTCCTTACGAATTCGGCCTGCAATGATAGCTGGATTAATCTGCAGCCGCTGAGCTAAAGCAACAACCGCAGATGGAGATGCCCTATCTAATAAGCCAGCCTCGTGCCAAATATCAGGAGGAATGAGTAAATTCTTGGCCTTCTCATCAGCTTCTTGTTCTTTTCTATCCTCTTCAGAGGGATCGAGGTTTAAATCATCGAAAAAGGCATAGTCTTTATCAGGTTCCTCAAGGTGTAGCTGTTGGTGGGCCAACTCATGACAGAGAGAGAACCAAAAATTATCAAGTCGGTCATAACGAAGGGTTAAACCGACAACAGGGGTGCCATCGGATAGCCTTAGCGCAGCCCCATCGAGATGAGTTTTTGGCAGGTGGGGCAGGTAAATCAAATGGATGCCGTGATCAGCTAAATATTCTTGGGCTAGCCTGGGTCCTACTTCTGACCAGCTCAGACGAACCATTTCTTGAATAAATTCGTCCGTAATGCTGCCGGGTTCATACCTAGCTGGCAACGGCATTTCATTTGCGATCGCAAGCAGCCGCAATCCCCAAGCCTGTAAAGCATAGGGGTCCATCTTGGCATTCTGCCTTACACCATCATTTTTTCGGCAGAACATCTTGAAGGCTGTATCGAACCCTCCTGCCCGTGCTATCAGTCCTCGAATAATCTCTTCAGCCCGATCTGCAATACTTGGGCCGTTTTCAACCCATCCTCGCTTAGCCATTTCTTTGATGGG
>CAZPYG010000533.1:0-1906 GCA_964590465.1 uncultured bacterium
AAATTTTCGTTATCCCCGGCTTCATTGCTGTCTATCCCTCAGGGCACCCGGTTGGTGTTGCCTTCACCCAATGGGTCAACGTTGAGTTTGGCCACTGGCAAGACGCCCACGATTGCGGGATGCCTGAGAAATGCACGGGCCGTGGCGTTAGCGGCGATGACCTACGGAAGAAAAATTGCCATCATTCCAGCCGGGGAGCGATGGTGCGATCTCAGCCTACGACCCTCATTGGAAGACTTGCTGGGAGCGGGAGCCATACTGAGCTACCTCGCCGGTCGCTTATCACCCGAAGCGGAATTAGCCATTGCAGCCTATGAAAGTAGGCGTCCCAATCTGGAGCGACTGATCAAGCGATGTAGCTCTGGCCAGGAGCTGATTGAGCAGGGCTTTGAGCAGGATGTTGATCTGGCACTGCAGCTCAACACCAGTGATTGCGTGCCGACATTGACCAAAGGTACATACATCAACCTCGCCAAAAAAGAAGATTGAACCGCGATCTCCTTCATAAACAGCCCACAATTGCCATCTCCGGCACTGTGGTAGACCGTAATATCTATGCAAACAGATCATGTCACTGCCGACGATCACCACCCGACGTTTAGTCTTGCGCCCTTTCAGGCTTGAAGACGCCTCCACCGTTCAGCGCTTGGCCGGGGCCTATGAAGTTGCTGCTATGACCCTCAATATTCCCCACCCTTACCCAGACGGCATGGCAGAAGAATGGATCACCTCTCATGATCCCGCCTGGGAAGCCAAAACCCATCTCACCCTGGCCATTATGCTCCGCACCAAGGAGCAAGTGCCACCGGCCATCATGGGTGCCGTCGGACTGAGTCTGTGTTTAGCGCACCGCCGGGCTGAACTGGGCTATTGGCTGGGCCTGCCCTACTGGAATCAGGGCTACACCACGGAAGCCGCAGGTGCTCTGGTCAATTTCGGCTTTGATACTTTAGCGCTAAACCGGATTGAAGCCGGTCACTATCCTGGCAACCCCGCCTCTGGCCGGGTAATGCAAAAGCTGGGGATGCAGCAGGAAGGCATTCTTCGACAACACACCTTGAGATTCGACAAGTTTGAAGATCGAGTCGTGTACGGTCTACTCGCCAGCGATCGCCCAGATGAGGCCCGTTTCCATGCATAAGCAATCTGGGAATAGCGTTACCAGCACCGCCGCCCTCCCCCTGCACTGGATTGCTGAGGCGCTATCGCCAGAACTTGGGGATATCTTGCAAGTTGAAACCGTCAAAGTACGGCCTTGGTCTCAGGTCTATCGTGTTATTGCTGAGCAGGGAATCAGCTATTTCAAAATTTGTGGTCCCGATGCCCAGCATGAGGGTGCTCTGCTGGAATGGTTGTTGCCGGAATATTCAGCCATCTTGCCCGAGATCATCGCCCTTTCTTCCGAGCACGGCTGGATATTGATGGCTGATGCAGGGATTCCCTTTCGAGACCTGCCCCAGCCTGAAAACCACTATCAGAGCCTGCAATTTCTGTTGTCCGGCTATGCCAGATTACAGCAGCGCTCCTTAAATCACATCGACGATCTCCTTGAAATGTCGCTGCCCGATCGCAGGCTTGAACGGCTCCCCCATCTGGTCGAGGACCTGGTTGAAAGTTGGAGCAATAGGGGCTGGTTAGACGCAGTTCTGCAAAACCAGGTCTTGGAAACCATGACGACACTGGAACAGCTCTGCAGCCTTCTGTCAGCATCCCCCTACGCCACGACTCTAGATCACGGAGATTTACACACCGGCAACGTGTTGTTCAAGAATGAAATACTCTCCATCTGCGACTGGGGCGATGCCTGCATTACCCATCCCTTTTGTTCGCTGCTGCCTTGGGTAGCGACTTCAGGGCACCTCTAACAACAGATTTCCTTAATAAAGCAGGGGAAGGAAAAACCTGT
>CAZPYG010000534.1:0-1871 GCA_964590465.1 uncultured bacterium
TAAAGAAGAAATACCCCATAAACGCAATGATTTAGATGTGCTGAGAGATGCCAGAGTCATCGCCTGGGAATGTCTGAGGCAGAGCTTCCGATCTGCCTGGATCAAGAAGGAGTATGCAGAATCAGCCCTGGCTCAGATTGAAGACGAGCTATCTGCCAGGGATCGCTTGAAATATATGGAGAAAGACCTCCGATTCTTGCAAACGTCTGAGACGGGCGAACAAATCCATATCATGCTCGACCCGCTGGCAGAATATCTGGCCGCCATCTACAAGGTAGATGAGATCTGCCAGCAGCCCGACCCAGCCGCGGCATGGAAAGATTTCTTCACGAACGTTGACCAAGCCCTTGAAAAAGCTGAACCGGAAAGAATTCGTGGCTTTTTGTTAGCGGTGCGGGACTATTGCCTGGATCAAATCAACGAGGACGGCATTCCTGACAATCTGCCCGATCGCCTGGCGTACAAAGCCAATCTAAATCCTGAGGAGTTGAGGCAGCAGCAAGAAAAGCGGCGCATTCGCCGCCTGATCTCCCAACTCTCGGTACCAGAAGAGGGCGATCGCATTGATGCCGTGATTAAGCTGAGCCAGTGTGGCTACCTGGCGCAAGAAGCTGAACTGAACTTGGTTGCGATGCTCGAAAACCGCAGCAAACAATCCCTAGCAGTTCGTCAGGCGGTAGCTCGGGCTCTAGGCCAATTGGGAATTGGGGAAAACGCCCTACTCTCAAGATTACAAGGCACGGATGAAGACATCCGCCTGCGCCGGAGTGTGGCGGAAGCCCTGGGACAAATGAAAGCAGGCAGAGCCACCCTACTGCAAATCCTGCAAACGGAGGAACAACCCCTCACCCTGCGCCAGGGGGCGGCTCGTGCCCTGGGTCTGATCGGTGCCCCCAGTGGGGAAGCCGTGCCGATGTTGATTCCCCAATTGCGCGATGGCCAGGTAATTACCGAGGTGAAAGCGATTCGGGTCTGGCGGGAATCGTTACCGCAAGACCTGTCCCTGGAGTTGGTGGCAGTACCAGGGGGCGAGTTCCTGATGGGGTCGCCGCCGGATGAGGCAGGACGAAACGTTTATTTCCCGACCTATCAAGACACGGAAGGGCTAGATGTGGAGGCTCGGCATCAAGTTACCATCCAAGCCTTCTGGATGGGTCAGCACCCGATCACTCAAGCCCAATGGCATGCCGTGGCGGCATTGCCCACCATTAACCATGAACTGGAACTTAATCCCAGTAGCTTCAAGGGAGACGACCGACCTGTAGAGCAAGTCACCTGGTATGACGCGGTGGAGTTTTGCGATCGCCTCTCCCAGTACACGGGCAAAACCTACCGCCTACCCTCCGAGGCCGAGTGGGAATATGCCTGCCGCGCTGGTACCACCAGTCCCTTTTTCTTTGGAGAGACTGTGTCTACGGATTTAGCCAATTATCGAGGCACCTACACCTACGGAGAAGGCGTTCCGGGAGAGTTTCGAGAAACCACTACTGAAGTTGGCAGCTTTGGGGTGAATGCCTTCGGCCTGGCGGATATGCATGGCAATGTGTACGACTGGTGTTTAGACCACTGGCATCCCAGTTATAACGGAGCACCCAGCGATGGTAGTCCCTGGGAGACTGAAGGAAATGATAACTTTCGCATTGTGCGGGGGGGTTCCTGGTCTGGCGATCCTGATGTCTGCCGCTCGGCGATCCGTGTCCGCGGCATTCCGGGCTACCGCGCCGATAACTTCGGTTTTCGGGTGGTGTGTGTTTCCCCCTGGACTTAATATCTCTTTACACTTTGTTACTTTTGTCCTTTTCCCTTCTTTTCTTTTCCCTTCTTTCGCGCGTAGCGCGTTAAAAATTTTTTTGAGATTTGGGGTTATACAG
>CAZPYG010000535.1:0-1862 GCA_964590465.1 uncultured bacterium
GAAGCCAACCGGATTATTTTGGATGCCTGGCCCACCCACTGCCACATGCATGGAGTAGTCGAAGGCGATAGCCAGATCATCGGTCGCGTCAGCGTCGGGGAGGGGACCCGCATCGTTAACTCCACCATTCGCGGGCCAGTCACCCTTGGCGCACGCTGCTGCATCGAAAACGCCTTCATTGGCTCCTACAGCAGTCTGGCCGACGACGTGGTGCTGAAAAATGTGGAAATTGACCACAGCGTACTGCTGGAAGGAGCCTCGGTGTCAGACATTCAGCAGCGCATTGTGGACAGCGTCATCGGGCAACGGGCCCGGTTAGCCGCGGCTCCCCCGCGACCCAAGGCGCTGCGGTTTATGATTGGCGATGACTCCCAGGTTGAATTGGTGTAGGTCGGAGACGTGTTATGAAGGCAAGCCCCGTTCCCTTAACAGGAGTCGTGGAACTGGAACCCAGGGTATTTGAAGACGCCCGTGGCTTTTTCTTTGAGAGCTATAACGAAAACACCTTCGCCGAAATCCTGGGTGAGTCAGTCACGTTTGTGCAGGATAACCACTCCCGGTCCATCCACAATGCGCTGAGGGGGCTGCACTACCAAATCAAGCAGGCCCAGGGAAAGTTGGTGCGGGTGATTGCCGGTGAAGTGTTTGATGTGGCGGTGGATCTGCGGCGCAGTTCCCCTACCTTTGGCCAGTGGCACAGTACCCTTTTGTCCGCTGAGAATAAAAAGCAGCTCTGGATTCCCCCCGGTTTTGCCCATGGCTTTCTGGTGTTATCTGACCAGGCGGAGGTGTTGTATAAGGCAACGGACTTCTATGCCCCCCAGCATGAGCGCACCATCCGCTGGAATGACCCTGACCTTGGCATTGGGTGGCCCCTGCAAGAGACTCCCCTGATCTCTAATAAAGATCGCGAAGGGGTGCCCTTACAAGGGGCAGAGGTTTATCCCTAAAAATTTATGCTGAGGATTTGGGACAGAATAACTTGCAATCGCCCCTACCAAAATCTTGGATTTTATTAGATTCTCATTAGACTGCTGGCATCAGCAGGTGAGCGAGCAGGGCCATAATGGTAGAAGTTGCGGAAGATGAGATGAGGCGATGGCAACAACAGCAGATGATGTTTGGCGCTTACTAGCCGAACTGGTGGAAGCGCAGAAAGAAACCGACCGCAAGTTTCAGGAAACGGATCGCAAGTTTCAGGAAACGGATCGCATCATCCAAGAAACTTCCCAAAATATTGATCGGGTCCATCACCAGTTAAGTCAGCAATTAGGGGGGGTGAGCCAGCAATTGGGAGCCTTGGGCGGCAAGTGGGGGCAATTTGTAGAAAATTTGGTAGCCCCGGCCTGTAAAACGCTTTTCCTGGAGCGGGGCATTCCGGTGCATCAGGTGAGCCAGCGGGTGAAGCGGTTTGAGCAGGGAGAGACCCTGGAAATTGATGTACTGGTACAAAATCAGCAGCATGTGATGGCGGTAGAGGTAAAAAGTACCCTTGGCGTTGAGGATGTCCAGGCGTTCATAGAGGATTTGGGTCGGTTTCACCAGTTTTTTCCTGATCAGACAGAGCGACAACTCTATGGTGCGGTGGCAGCTATCACCTTTGACTCCGGAGCCGACCGCTATGCTTACCGGCAGGGGCTATTTGTTTTGGCCCAGGCTGGCGATAGCATGACGATTCTGAATGATGCCGCCTTTGAACCCAGGGTTTGGTAATCAGGGTGATGGCGTTGGGCGGGGAAACTCTACCTCCACCATGGGACATTTTTACTAGACAGCCAGGTTGAGCGGCTTTACCTGCAGGATTTGCTGAACCAGACGCAGTTGCCGCCAGCTCTGGCTTTGCTTCAACTCATCGTACTACC
>CAZPYG010000536.1:0-1856 GCA_964590465.1 uncultured bacterium
GTCAACTTGAACCAGATTTTCCAATTCCTCTAGATTCATTTCTTGAAAGAAATTGATGCTGCGATTATAGGCATCCTTCTCATGTTCAAAGACCATTGCAAGACGTTGAACACTTTCTGAGTCATCGTTGTCATCAACCAGTTCAATTTCTGTTAGGTACCATCCAACAGGCATGAAGCTTAAAAATGGTCCTGGTGCTATCTCAACTTCCACCTGCGCCAGATTGCGGATCAAGTCAATTGAAATATATTCAATTTCTTTTTGTTTTGTAGGTACTTTGGTACCAGGATCAGTTCCACCTTCTAAATCAAAGTCTGCCCAATCAATTACCTGTTGCCAATTATCAATGAAGCAGACTATGTAAGCTTGCTCAGTACCTCCAGCTTTAGGCCCACGTAAGGCCCGACCGACCATTTGGGTGAGTAGAATCTGGCTGGTTGTCTGTCGAGTTAAAAAGACTGACTCAACATCTGGAATATCTGTTCCAGTTGTCAACATCTGAACATTGATTAGAACCTGAAGTTCTCCTTGTTTGAATTTCTCAAGAACCTCTTTATTATGAGTCTTTTCTATTTTATTTCGTTCATCAGATGTGGCTGGCTCTGCTTCCAAAAATGTGAACATAAAGTCAGCCTCAATGCCTCTACGACGTAGAGCTTCCTTTAAATAGACGCATTGAACTTTGCGGTCTGCAAAAATAATGGTTTTACCATATCGCTTTGAATTTCTTGCATAGACTTCTGCAATTAACTCATTCCGCCCCTGGTTTTCTGCTAGTTGAGTCACAATATCGTCAGGAAGATCACGGCTTGCCTGCATCCATTTTCGATACTGATCCTCTTTTAGTTCAACATCTACTTGCGTTTTTTCATGCTCATAAATGGGTTTTGCTAAAATCCCCTCCTGGATGAGTCTATCTATATTGACTGTGTATAGAATTTTCTGCTGAAATAGTTTCGCCAACCATCCTTTTTTTCGGGAATCATTGTAAGTTGGTGTTGCAGTTAGCCCCAGCAAAAAGTGCTTAGGCGAACAATTGCGAAAATCGTTTAACAACTGGCAATAGCTGGTTGCTGGAGCGTGATGGGCCTCATCGAAAACCACAAATAGCTTCCTGCCAGCCGATTCAATGAAAGCATGAAAAGTCTTCAAATTACGGTTGTAGGCATTCCGGGCAGTTTGTAAGGTAGCAATTACAACGTCATCTTCTGGCTTGATGTGGGCTGCTCTGAAATGCCCTTTCGTGCCAGATACTACACGAACTGTCAGCGTTTTGCGCTGATGTATGTTCCCGACTTCCTGTTCCAGGCTATAAAATGCTTGCTCCAGTAGGTGATGGGTATGAGCTAGCCACAAGACTTTATAGCCTTCTGACAAAGGCCCTCTGCAGAGAAAATTCCAAGCCGTAAAGGTTTTGCCGCCGCCTGTTGGAAGTGCCAGAATACCGCCAGGTTTTTCGGGCTTTCGAGCAAACCAATCATGTAGCTCCTTAAGGGCCTCGCTTTGGTGGGTAAATGGAGTGCGCCCCGTCGGTCGAGGGGTTTGCAGATCATAAGTTTTGCAAAAGTATTCAGTTTGTTGAGGAGAAGTGATGAGTGACATGAGGCTGTTGTGGCGGTACTGGTGGACTTAGAGTGCCCAATCTATCTTTATGCAGCCACAATAAAGTCGTCTTTTTTACGATTGCAGGCGGAAGCGGACCCTTACTATGACTATGAAATCGCCACCTATGAAGCAGACCTGCGAGCGTAGGAGTAGACAAAAGGAGACAAACGGGGACCCAAACTGAGGAAACCCCAGCCACGGGAATGCCACACCTCCGATGCGACGCGGGAAGCCATTGCCCGGATTCAGAT
>CAZPYG010000537.1:0-1855 GCA_964590465.1 uncultured bacterium
TTCATGTTCAACAAGGAGCCGTAATCATGGCCCAGATCCAAGACACCAAAGCCCGTATCCAGTACTCCAGCCGAGATGAGCTGGATGTTGCTGTGATCCAATACTGCCGGGGGCACTCCCGGTATGATTTGCACTCCCGCACTCGCTCTGCCCTGAATGGGTTCTATGCCCCCTTTGCCCTAGATGCTGCCGAGGTGCCGGTACAAGCCATCCGTCATCAAGCGCTGTGTTCTATCCAGGTACTGACCCACCAGATTCTCAAGATTAAGGAGCAGTTTCTGCCCGAGTTGTTGAACCTGGAGTCGGCGCTGGGCGGTGACGAGGCTGTTCATTATCAAGAATCAGCTGCATCGGAAAGGTTGCCGAACTTAAGCAATCAAATAGAAGGCTCTACCGCTCCCTCGGCTGACTCAGAAACGGCTGAAGGCCCGGTCGATGAATCGCTCCGAGAATTCCTCGGAGAGGATGCCGCCATCATGGCGGGACTGAATCTTTTCATCAATGACCTGACGTGACCCAACCGCTGCCCAGAACCCCTGTCCCGGTGGATAGGCATTTCATCGAAATCATGATGATAACTTCACCATCCTCCGCCACCCATAGACGATTACAAGCGCATACTGCGCCTTCTTGTCTATAGGCGGCTAATGTTGAAACAGCTATAGATGAAGCCTTCGGCGACTTCGTCTTATTAGGTGAAACCGCCGTTTATATGCAGCTCAAGAACGCCAGCCTGATATTTCTGGCTACCCTTAGCAAAAGAGTGCTCTATCGTCACGATGCCAGCCGGTATTTTGGGGGAATTCAACATGTGGCCAGTCAAACACGGGCAACCCTATGCCAATGAAATTGAACGGTGGATATATGCCAATCTTGTAGCAGCCTTCTTTGAGAGATTCGACGAGCTGCGCGACCTCGAAGTTGACGATCCGTTTGAGTGTGTCGATGTTACCGAGCAGTTTGATGCCCTACCTAGCGAAGCAAAGCTAGCGGCGATCTGTGAGTCGGCCATAGCAATCATGGATCCGCTGTCTCCCCTTGGGGGACAAAATGCTCTGCTTGCCGAAGCAGGGGCGATTCCGTTTGAGTGCATGAAAGGCCTCATTGCTGTGGAGATTGAAACCACCCAGGAGCTTGAGTCTATGGGCTCCGGCTTCTCAAAATGGGGCTACTTTTGGCGGCGGCAGGTGCTCCTATATTTCTATGCTCTCCATGGCTTGTCGTTGGCAGACATGGTTGAGAGCATTCTTTATGAAGAGGCCGGTGAGCCGGGTGAACTGTCTGAAACCCTGATACAATCGTGCAGCGCTCGGGCGCAGGAGGCGATTGACCAGAAAACCTATCTAGACTTTCTGCCCTGGATTCCGAAGTCACCTCAAGACAACGATGCTGAACTGTGGAACGACCTGATTGAAGATTATCTAATGGATGATCGCCTGTTTCGCGATCGCGATTGGCTAATCAGTCTGCCTTCTGCCCATCCTGAATTGTCGGATGCTGCGGTGCTGGAGTTGCAGCTTAAAAATCAGGACATTCAAGAAACCATCGGCATTGCTCCAGCCTACTTTGACATGGGGCTGAGCCAACAACAGCTCAAGCCCTGGCAAGATTTGAGGCAAGAGCTGGAGAAGTATTGGGTTACGCCCCACCGACAGACTCCGGCCATTGTCCACAGAATTGTGGAGGCTCTGGGACAGGGACATTTACTGGGGGCACATCCAGCCGAGGATAACGAACTGGAGGCACAGCACTCAGGTGCCCCTAAACGAGTGCAGGACTTGCTAGGGAAAGTTACCTTGCGCGAAGGCTGCCACCTGGCCCTGAATATCGCTGAGCCGGGCGAGGTCGATCAGCT
>CAZPYG010000538.1:0-978 GCA_964590465.1 uncultured bacterium
GCCGAAACCAAACCAGGGCATGCCGTAGGCCAGTCGCCAGCCGCCATACAGCCATAAGGCCAGGGGAAAGCCGATCAGAAAAACCAGATTCAGCAGGCTGACCCAGCCCGCCACCTGCCAGACTTGAGGGGTCTGCAGGGAAATGGCGAAGGGCTTACCCTGCAGCTTTCGCAGGGCCGGGTGTAGCGGCCAGACCCACACCCCACTGAGAAACAGCAGGACTGCCCCAGCCACAATTCCGACGTGGAGCCAGATATTTTCGTACCAGGCAATTTTGGCGTAGGTGGCCATTTTCGGAAAGATGGGGTTGTAAGCGTAGAGAATGTTGCCGTTAGCATCTGCTTCGAAGGCGGTCAGGGTGGCCTCTTCACTGCCCTGCTCGGGCTGTACAAACAGCAGCGGTTCTAGCGGTTCCAGGGGGCTGGCGGGGCGATCGCGCCGAAAGAACAGAGCCGGGGGCTGAATCTCCAGGCCTGTATCCGTGCGGCGTATGTTGATTTGCTGGTAGGGGGCAGAGAGTCTGGCAAGGGTGTGGCGGGGATACTCCAGGTCGCGGTAGGTGCAGTGAATTTGCTTAGATTTAGCTCTGCCGGGTCAACGGAGGCGGTTGAGGCTTCTGCTTCGGGCAGTCCCGGTTTGGGGGGAAAGTAGCGGTCGAAAAATTGCCGCAGCAGCTTCCCGTGGATGCCGCTATAGCTGTTAGAAGCAATAAAAATGCCAATGTTCTGCTCCGGCATCAGGGTCAGGGAACTGGAGTAGCCCCGCAGGCTGCCCAGATGGCCGATGGTCTGAAACCCGTTGATGCGCCGTTCCCGGAACCCGTAGCCTGTGCCCGGTAATTTGGGGTGGGGGCGAAAGTGAATGCGGTGCATGGCGGCGATCGCCTCCGGCGGCAGAATCGAGGCCCCTTCGTACTGCCCCCCCTGGAGTTGGGCAAGCATGAAGTGGGCCATATCTGTCGCGGTACTGCTCAGGGCG
>CAZPYG010000538.1:988-1854 GCA_964590465.1 uncultured bacterium
TGGTAGCCAGTGGCCAGATCTTTCTGGCGGGGTGGTGGTTGGGCAAAGCTGCTGCGATTCATATCCAGGGGGTCCAGGATATGGTCGTGGATATAGTTGATAAACGGTTCGCCTGAAATGCGCTGCACGAGATACCCCAGCAGCGCAATGGAGTGACTGGAATAGCTGAACAACTCCCCCGGTGGATACACAATCGGCGGCAGGTGATCCGCCAGGTAAGCTTCCAGGGGCTGGAGTCTAGCTTCGGTGTCTGCGGCCAGGCCAATGCGGCGCTTCGTTGAGCCGTCGGTGTGGGTCAGCAGTTGGGCAAAGGTTACTGGTTCGGGAAAGGGATTTTCCAACTCCACGGCATCGCCCAGATAGGGGGCAATGGGCTCCTCCAGATCAATCAGCCCTGCCGCTTGCAGCTGCATCATGGCCGTGATGGTGAATAGCTTGGATAGCGAGGCGACTCGAAACAGCGTTGTTGCAGCATCGACCGGAACTTGCTGGTCGATATCAGCGTAGCCATAGCCCCTGGCAAAGAAAATCTCACCGTCTTTCACCACGGCGACAGCACCACCCGGAACATCCCCACCGTTTACTTCTTCGGCAAACACATTATCCACCAGGGCCTCCAGATCCTGAGGATCGTCCAGACCAGGAGCTGCCGGAGCTGCCTCTACCTGGGATGGACCCAAGATCAGAGCGGGTTCCCCCTCAATCGCTGGAGGGACCAGATCCGTTGTTCGGGCTAAACCTGGTAACGCGAGCATCAGAACCAGCAGTAAACCCAGTAAACCCCAACCAACTCGTTGCAATACAGTCTTTAAGGGGGCACAGGCTTCTTCTCCAGGGCTCTTGCTGCAATACCTCTTTAACTATCA
>CAZPYG010000539.1:0-1848 GCA_964590465.1 uncultured bacterium
AGTCACCAACAAACCTCTAGAGCGCGAAGAATACGACCTCGACTTTATCTGCGAGCTACAGATTTCTTGGTGGGAAATCGCTCCCGCAGATTTGTTTTCAAAGATCGAGTGTCGAATTAGTCAGCATAAAGATTATCAAGAGCGCATGGAACGGGGGAAGCGGTGCATACGGCTAACCTATGCCCATGACTTTCATCTGGATATTGTTCCGGCCTGTGCTAATGCTGCGGCGGGGGAAGGGCAAGTTAGGATTCCAGACCGAGAACTCCAGAACTGGAAAGATACGAACTCTAAACAGTACGTGCGCTGGTTCAACGCGATCGCAGATCGCCCCCAGCAATACTCCAACTACCGTCGAGATACCGAGCCATTACCCAGTCAAGAACCCTTTAATGGGAAATCGTCTCTGAAGTTTGCGGTTCAGTTGATGAAGCGCCATCGGGATGTTGCCTTTAGAAATAAATCTGACCTGGCTCCAGCCAGCATTGTTTTGAGTACGTTGGCGGCAGAGTGTTACTCGGGGCAATCATCGGTCTTTGCCACGGTCGGCGAAGTGTTGAAGGGTATCCAGAGCCGCATCTTGGGTAGTCAAGGACGGTTACAGGTATGGAACCCGGATAATCGTGTTGCAGAAGATCTTGGGGAGCGCTGGGAGAAGAACCCGGCTGCCTATGAGGCATTCAAGCGGTGGATTTGGGACTTTGCCAATGCCTGGCAGAGACTGGAGCACACCCAAGGGCTGAAGGAAATCAGTGACATCCTTGTTGCTCTTTTTGATGAACATCCTACCCGTGAGGCCATCTGCGAGGATGCTTCACGTCTGGGACAGAGCCGTCAATCAGGGCTGCTCGGGATTGCTGCGGGGAGTGGCTTGCTAACGACGGAATCACCCGCGATCGCAGTTCCCAGGAATACGTTTTATGGCCAATAGGCACTATTCTGAGCGACCTATTCCGCTGGCAGAGCAGGTCATGGAGATGCGGCGATATTTCCCAAACTTTCGTACCCACTGGTACAGGAATGTAGTTCGGTGGGTGGGTGAGCTGCAGCCCAGGGCCATTAGCCAGCGCTATCGGGTCAAGATTATCCACCAGCTCCATAAGAATCCAGCGGTCTATGTGTTGAACCCGCCACTGGTACCTGGGCAAGACGGCAAAATTCCCCATACCTATCCAGGAAAACGGCTCTGCCTATTTCATCCGAGAAGGCAGGAGTGGAGTCAGCACATGCTGGTAGCGAAGACTATCGTTCCGTGGACTTGCCTGTGGCTGAGTTATTACGAGTGCTGGCAGGCTACGGGCGAATGGCTGGGAGGTGGTGAACACCCGGCACTGAGGGGCCGTATGCAATCGCCTCTGCAGCTTGCTCGTAGCCTTGGCGGTTCAGGTTATTGATGCTTTAAATCAGGGGTCTCTATGTCTGAAGTTCGCAGGATTTTGTCTATCGATGGTGGCGGCATTAAGGGGGTTTTCCCGGCGGCGTTTCTGGCCACGGTGGAAGATGCGATTGGGGATCACGTTGCTAATTACTTTGACCTGATTGTGGGCACCTCGACGGGCGGCATCATAGCGTTGGGGTTGGGTTTGGGACTCTCAGCCACGGAAATCCTGGGATTTTATGAAGCGTATGGGCCAAAAATCTTTCGACAGCAGACGGTGTTAAGCAAGCTGCGCCATTGGGTGTTTGCCAAGTATAGCGATACGGCTTTGCGCGAGGCGTTGGAGAGTACGTTCGGAGATCGCAAACTGGGAGACAGCCAGCGGCGATTGGTGATTCCGTCGCTGAATCTGGATACGGGGGAGGCTTACCTCTACAAGACGGCCCACCATCCCCGGTTGGAGCGAGACT
>CAZPYG010000540.1:0-1844 GCA_964590465.1 uncultured bacterium
CCTGGACCATAATCCCTGGTCAGAGGTTTTGGGTAAGGTGAAGCCTGCCCCAAAACAAAAGGTGAAACCTTTCACGGTGGAAGAGATTCAGGCCATTTTGGCGGAGTTCAAGATTAATCGGTACTACCGGCACTATGCCGACTTTGTGGGGTTCCTGTTTGGCACCGGTTGTCGCTTCGGTGAGGCCGCTGCACTTAAGTGGAAACACATTGCTGACGACTACTCAACCATTTGGATTGGGGAGTCTGTTTCCAGGGGAGTCTGTAAAACCACGAAAACAGGTAAAGACAGAACCATCACCCTGACCCCCAAAGTGACCGAGATGCTGAAGGAGAGAAAGCCCGAAAAGGCGAAACCCAACGATCTGGTATTTCCCGCTCCCAAGGGGGGATATATCAATGACCATACCTTTCGTCGTCGGGCCTGGACTAAGGTGCTGAGTAATGCTGATGTTCTGTACCGCAAGCCGTATGCGACCCGGCATACTGCCATTAGCCATGCTCTGGCGAACGGTGCAAATCCCCTGGCTGTTGCGGAACAAACGGGCCATGACCCGCAGATTTTGTTCAAGCACTATGCCTCGGTGATTCAAAAGACCGCGGTAATGGTTGAATTCTAGACTTTGCCGCAGCATCAGGGATTCGCTCTTGGGAAGAAGCACAGGGTTTATGGGTGGAATCCGAAAACTAATTCACCTGCCACCTTTACTTTGTGCTTCTCCTTTGATGGAGCATCTATTGCTATTGCCAACCCATGCGTCCTATAGCTTCCGCCCATACCAGACGACTTTGCCCATGATGCTTAGCCCATGGCGTTTTTTGGCCAGCTCAACAGAAAACGTTTCATAGACCGGATTATCACTCAGAACTCTGAGAGTATTCTCTGCGACATATTGCAGGCGCTTAACCAAAATTCTGTCATCCAGTTTAAGCAGATAAATACCGTGGTTAATGGTTTCTAAATCTCGATCCTTGGTATCAACCAGGATGAGATCTCCTTCGTTGAGCGTCGGTTCCATGCTTTCATCGGGAACTTGAGTTAGCAAAAAATGGTCGAAATCTTCTGACCACTGCTCTTGCAGCCAACTGGATTTGAAAGCCAGAGGTTCTTTGAAAACATAACTTGCTGCTAATGCCTGGGGAGAAGTAGACACCTCCCCACAAGCCAACCACTGAACACTGACGTTTGCTGTGCGTGCTATAGAAAGCAAAGCCGGTCGAGTCGGTTCACTTTGGCCATTTAGATATTGCCGCAGCACCGTATCTGAGAACCCGCACTGTCGTGCAAACCCTCGAATACTACTGTCTCCCATGGCCTGTTTAAGCCTTGCAGGGAAGTCATCCGATCCTACGGCCTCTGTTTTCGGTTCATCAGAGGGCGAGTTATTCATAAGCTATCAAACCATCACATATGCAAATTATAACTCTTGACATGCAATATATTAATTTCTAGCTTCATCTATACATCGCTAATTTGATGGAGCTAGATGTTTTATGCATGTAGAAGATATTAAAGCAGCTCTTCGGAAACAGGGCTGGACTCTGGCTGGAATTGCTAAAGAAATTGGTGTGGGGCCATCTGCCATTTCCCATGCGCTGACGCGTCAGCGATCGCGCCGGGTGGAAAAAGTGATTGCAAGCAAACTTGGGCTTTCGCCCCGAGAAATCTGGCCACAGCGTTACAAAGGAGGAATAACCCATGTCCCAATTTGTCGGCAAGCAGGAAGCGTTGCAGTGCCTCAAACTCAGCAGTACCACACTGAAGAAATATCGCTTGCAGGGGCTGCTGATCGAGGGCATTCACTGGGTGCGCATCAATAGCCGCTGCATCCGTTACAACCTGGA
>CAZPYG010000541.1:0-1842 GCA_964590465.1 uncultured bacterium
ATATTCTCGACATTTTGTCTGCAATAAAAGATTGCCCCCGCCGAGGGGGTAGAGTTCTGGAGGCTGGGGTTGTATACCTCTTGAGCATCCTAAGACTTGCTTTTACCCTGCCTCAAAACTTGACCAGAGGAATGCAAAAGCTATGGTTAGAGCCCCAGCTAACGTTCCCAACCAGCGGCGGCAGATAACCTTAAATAAGCACCAGCAAATAAGCACCAGCGGCTTTCGTCCGTCCGCTACGTTGGGGTTGTTAGGAGGCGGTATGTGCTTGTGTTTGCCTCTCATACAAATTATCTCGTAGCTTTGCGAAAAGTTTTACGGAAAACTGAGATATGTTTCAATCCTCTATATAGAGTAACAAGGTCAAAATCTCCCATTGGGGGTATTTGTCTGGGTGCAGGTACTGTACTGGATATTGGGCTTCTGACCTGAATATTGCTTATATACTTTGGCTCTCCAAAAGGCGTCAACCGGCGTCAAATTATACAATTTGATTTTTGTGTAAATGTGTAAAGGCTTCTATACCGCTTTGAGCTCACTTCAGTGCCTCAATTATCACAACTCCTCTCTCAATTACTTCCATCTGAACCTTAAACCCATATAGCAAGCTCATTCCAATTAGCGGATCTGCTTCAGAAGCAGCTACGTCAATAATTTGGGTTTTTCCATCCCAGATTACAGTTGCTTTATACATATCAAAAATGACCTCGCTGCCATCTCCTAGAGTTCCCATATCACGGAAATGCCAAGGTAAGCTGAGGGAGGTGATGATAGATTGCGGGAGAGACAAGAAGCCAGTGAAGCCAGTATCAATAACTGCTTCAACCATCTGCTTTGGCAAATTAGAATGACCAACTGCGACTCTAATGATGGCTTCACAACTCTGATTTACGAAGCCCTGCATCATACGCTTTTCTTCAAATTCCGGGAACCGAAGCGGTAGACGGCTTGATGCCCAATCCGAATTACCCAGGGTTGAGCATCGGGATATCGATCATAAAGCTGATCCGTCGCGGCAATCGCAGTGTCTGCTACTTCAAAAGCCCCTGTTTCAATATCAATGGCAACAATCCTGCCAAGGTTGCCCTCCTCAACTTTAGAGCGTACCTGGCTTTCATACAGCTCATTGCCACGCTGAGCAAACTCTTCTTTACTGTAGCGAGGGTGGCGGACTGTCATTGGCTTGGCCTTAAGACAAGACTACCTAATCATTCTAACCTTTGGATACCTGAGAGTGGTACTTATTAACTAGCAGGCGCATACTTGAGCTAAGACTGATGATCGCTGAGGAGTCGCTTCTTCATGTCCGCAAATTCCTCATCGGTAAGAATTCCCTTCTGTCTTAAATCTTCAAGCTTGAGCATTTCACTATAAATATCGACTTGCTCCTTCTGAGGGGGGACAGTTTGTGGCAATTGCCCCGGCTTGGTGAGATTCTTATATACTCCGAGTCCTGCACCAACTGTTGCACCTATCACCGGTCCAACGATGGGAACTGGAACTGCCACTACAGCTCCAACAGCAGCACCTGATGCTGCATCTTTCGCAAGATCTGACTGAACCGCGTCTTTCCCTAGCCGAACTGCTTCATTACCAACGGATGTTGCAGTCTTCTTGATCGCTTCAACGGCAGCACGCCCATCTTCTCCTTCTATGAAATCCCCTACTGAAGCCGCTGTCGATGATATTGCTTCTTTTGCCTTTCCCGCCAATCCTTTCATCTTGTCAAATATGGCTTTCTCCTGGAATGAGTAGAAAACTAAGGCATTTCAACACGGATGAGCTGTCCTACTGCCATATACAGCTCAAACAGAGGATACCCGGAACTTTTTGCTATCTAAC
>CAZPYG010000542.1:0-1841 GCA_964590465.1 uncultured bacterium
AACGGGGTTTTATGCCCCTAATCCCCCCTCGGGACCCCTTCCAGCGGAATATGGTTATAATATTGAAGTTGATGATGCAGCTGTTTCCCCATCTGGCTCCAGAGACCCTAGAGGAAGTTCGCCAGGAATTGTTGGCCAGCCTTCCCCAGGTTTCCCCTGATATGTGCCCTGGGCTGGTTTCAAACGTAGCTTCCGGTCGGATTGCCAACCGTCTGGATCTCATGGGCCCTAACTACCTCATTGATGCAGCCTGTTCTTCTACCCTAATTGCTGTTGACTTAGCCATTAAAGAGCTTCAAGAAGGGCGCTGCGATATGATGCTGGCAGGCGGGGTGCAGGGGTCTATGCCCCCCCAGGTATACCAGCTTTTTTGCCAGCTTCGGGCCCTCTCGAAGGAGCATATTCGGCCCTTTGATCAACAGGCTAGCGGAACTGTGCTCAGCGAGGGGGCAGGCTTTTTGGCCCTCAAACGTTTGGCAGACGCAGAGCAGGACAATGACTGCATTTATGCCGTTATTAAGGGCGTTGGGCTCTCTAGCGATGGTAAGGCAAAGGGGCTCTTAACCCCCAGACTTGAAGGCGAAGTCTTGGCCGTCCGCCGAGCCTATGACCAAACCGGTATCGATCCGGCATCAGTCGAACTGATAGAAGCCCATGGCACTGGTATTCCCCTTGGAGATCGCACTGAAATTCAAGCCCTGACAGAGGTCTTTGGTCAGCGCCAGGCTCGGTTACCTCACTGTGCTCTGGGCTCGGTTAAATCCATGATCGGCCACTGTATTCCAGCGTCAGGTTCCGCCAGCTTAATCAAAACAGCGCTGGCTTTACACTACAAAACTCTGCCGCCAACCCTGTGCGATCAAGTGAATCCGGAACTCGGCATTGAAGGTACTCCTTTTTACATTAATAACGTTGCGCGACCCTGGATTCATGGGGAACAATCGCCCCGACGAGCAGGGGTGAGTGCCTTCGGATTTGGCGGTATCAATGCTCACCTGCTGCTTGAAGAGTATCGGGGGGAGTCAAGCCGCAGTCGTTCCTTCTCAGTACCTGCGGATCTTCCTCCCCAGCATAATACGGTAGTGTTGACCTCCCATGGTCAGCAAGAGGTGTGGACTGACTGGCAAACTGAATTAGTGGTTTTGGCCGGCGAGGATCGTCAACAGGTATTGAATCAGGCGCGGAAAGTACGCGACTTTATCCGTACTCATCCAGAGACTCGTCTCGCCGATCTGGCTTACACCCTTTCCTCCCCAGAGGGACCTTGTCGATTGGCGGTAGTGACCAGCGGTACAGATGACTTGGCAGAACGGTTAGACGTATTCCTGGACAAGGCAGGTTCTGAGCAATCCCTATCTCGGATGGGTAAGCATCGACTTTTCTACGGGGAAAATGAGGCTTTACCAGGTAAAGTGGCGTTTCTCTTTTCTAGTGAGGGGTCTCAGTATGCCAATATGCTGGCTGACCTGTGTCTTTATTTCCCGCAAGTGCGTGCCTGGTTCGACTTTTTAGATGAAACTTTTGATCGAGCCGTACCGCCGAGTCGCCTGGTCTTTCCACCTCCTACCGGATTGACTCCAGAGGATGAGACCTGGGCTTCTGAGCAGCTCTATGCAGGGGATGTGGCAACGGAAGCCGTATTTTGTGCCAGTATGGCCCTGCATGAGTTGCTGCGTGATCTGCAAATTCCTTGTCATGTCATGCTCGGTCACAGTGCGGGGGAACATGTTGCAGGGCGAGCCTCCGGCATGGCCCACTTTGAGTCACGAATGCAGCTTAGGGATCAGTTGCGACATTTAAACGATATTTATCGTGAACTAGAAGCCCGTGCCACCATTCCC
>CAZPYG010000543.1:0-1839 GCA_964590465.1 uncultured bacterium
TATCAGTAGTTTTAGCCTTAGCGTAGGTTTCTGTTCCATTACTACTCAAACCCCGTAATGAACTGTACCAGGTAGTAGTTGGTCCAGACGAAGCCAATGATAGTAAGCACGGCAAAGATCACCTGACGAATACGGTTCCAGAGCATAAGAAGGGGTGAATTCAATGGTTTCATTCTCGCCTGCCAAAGCCGATTCGCTATCCTCACAAGTTGAGCCAGATGGGCCGCAAGCAGCTCCTCAAGCGAGCGCGACATGGGCAGCTGCGGATTGGTTGGGAGTGGGCGAAGAAGCTTGAAGGCCTTTAGTTGGCGTTATTGCAAGATAGACAAGAAAAATTCAAAGGTTAGTAGTCGTGTATTGATTTTTTCAAGGGCTTTTATCGACAAATGCTATTGAAACCCTGGCTGCTACCTTGTACCGTTCTCTTCAATAGAGGGAATAACGTTAAAGCTATTTACTCCAGCCGTTATCGACGATCTGCCATGGTTAAAGAGCACCACTACAAAACTCAGGTGACGTGGACAGGGAACACAGGGCAGGGCACAGCTAACTATCGAGCCTATGAGCGGTCCTACAACATCGAGATGGAAGGAAAGCCGTCCATTCTCGGGTCATCTGATGCTGCTTTTCGTGGGGATGTGGCCAAATACAGTCCCGAGGACCTTCTGGTTGCATCCCTGTCGGCCTGTCATTTGCTCTGGTACCTTCACCTCTGCGCCGATGCTTCTATAGTTATCACCCAATATTGCGATCATGCAACTGGGACGATGCAGGAAACGGCAGAAGGAGGAGGGTGCTTCACTGAAGTTGTTCTTAAACCTGTTGTGACTATAACTTCAGACAGTAACCGGGATCTGGCCAAGCAATTGCACGAGCAAGCCCATCACTCTTGTTTCATTGCTAACTCTATGAACTTTCCTGTGCGTTGTGAGCCAGTTGTCCATATCAAGGAGACTGTGTAGTTATTTGGTTCATATGGAATGAAATTGAGTGAAATTGCCCCCTGGGGGCGAACATCAATGGAATATCGGCTCATGTTCGATTTGTCTGATGAAAATCGAGTGAAACGAATTTTAGGCTGTGGCGATGGGCCTGCTAGCTTTAACACCGAAATGACCGCTCTGGGCTATTCTGTTGTTTCAGTCGATCCGATTTATCAATTTTCAGAAGTACAAATTAGACAGCGTATCGAAGCTACCTATAACACTATCATTACACAACTAAAACAGAATTCAGAGCGCTACATCTGGAAGAATTTTCGCGATTCTGATGAGCTAGGTCAGAAACGGCTGGCAGCCATGGAACAATTTTTGCTGGATTACAGCAAAGGCAAATCTGATGGGCGATATCGCTTTCAGTCTCTTCCTCACCTTGATCTAGATGATGGCGAGTTTGAGTTGGGCCTTTGCTCCCACCTACTGTTTTTATATACAGAACATCTGTCTCTTGACTTCCACATAGCATCCGTATTAGAGCTATTACGTGTTTGTCAAGAAGTTCGAATTTTTCCTCTGGTTCAACTCAATGGTACGGCGTCTCCCTATCTTGAGCCAGTTGTTAAGCAGTTAAGTTCTCAAGGCTTTGATGTACGAGTGCAGTCCGTGAACTATGAATTTCAAAGAGGTGGCCATTTCAAAGGCCCTGACCCTGTTCGAACCGGGGCTTCGTGGTCCGTTGAAAGCCGAAGGCTTCCTGACCCGTGACAGCCGCGTGGTCGAGCGCAAGAAATATGGCCGCAAGAAAGCCCGCCGGAGCTTCCAGTTCTCCAAGCGCTAAATCTTCGAATACACTCTGTATTACGGGCGGTCCTTTGGGCCGCCCGTTTTGTTTTCGGCAAAG
>CAZPYG010000544.1:0-1838 GCA_964590465.1 uncultured bacterium
GACGGGCCTGTGAGTCTTTGGGCTATACCCGCGAGGAGCTGCTGCAGCTTTCGGTCCCAGATATCAATGCGGAGCTTTCCCCGGAAGAGCTGATGACGCTAAAACAGGGGCTCAGCTTTGAAACCCCGACAGTGATCGAAACCTGGCATCGTCGTCAGGATGGCTCGGTGTTTCCAGCCGAGGTGAGTATTTGCCGCTTTGGCAGTGAAGATAATCCCCGCGAAATTGCCCTGGCTCGCGATATCACCGAACGGAAACAAGCCCAGGCGGCGATGGCCCGACTGGCGGAAATTGGCGAACTTTCGGCGATGATTGTGCATGAGGTGCGTAGCCCCCTAACGACGGTGCTGATGGGGCTGGAATCCTTCCAGGGCATGGAGTTGCCGGAGCGGGCGCAGATGCGTCTGGGGTTGGCGCTGGAGGAAGCTGACCGACTAAAAACGCTGCTGAATGAGATTTTGCAGTATGCCAGGGAGCACACCCTGGAGGTGATCGATATCGACCTGGTGGCGCTGGTGCGGAAGCTGCAGGGGGATCTCGCAGATCTTCCCTGGGCTCAGGACCGGATTCTGACGGTCGAAACCACGCTGCCAGAAGCCTGGATTAAGGGTGATATCGATAAACTCAAGCAAGTCTTTATCAACCTGATTCGCAATGCCTGCGAGGCGGTGGAAGCGGGCGACACCATTACCTGGCGAATTGATCCCGCTGAACAACCTCACCATGTCTGCGTCGGCGTTCATAATGGTGGTCCCCCGATTCCAACCGAGGTGTTGGAAAAGTTGGGGCAGCCGTTCTTCACCACCAAGTCGGGCGGCAACGGTCTGGGAATTGCCATCGTCAAGCGGATTGTGGAGGCCCACCAGGGAGACTTCTCCATCGAGTCCACAGCAGAACAGGGCACGACAGTCCGGGTCAGTTTGCCGCTGGCTCAAGGCTAATATCAATCCTTTATAAAGCTGCACTTAACAAGGGGCTTAAGCCCCTTGCCCCTCAAGGACTCATTAGTTGCAGGCTCCAATTGAATCGGTATAAGGGTTGATCACCTGCTGCTCAATTTCATCACTCGTCGTAGCAGATATCCAAGTTCTCACCCGAAACCAAAAAGTCGGCGAACATCAGCAATGGCTTGACCCTGATTTCCGGGCACTCGATGAGTTCGTCTCCTTCTCCCCGACAGTGCTGAATGTCGAGATTGGCCGTCAAACTCCGACAGTTTTGGTCAGCCGTGGTGCCGATACTCACCTGAGCCATCAGCATTACAGTGTCGGTTGGCTCCAGATCAACGCTGACCGGTTCTTTGGTCAGAATGTCTCCTTCTGGGGCCGATAGTTCAATCACAGCATCCAGCGATCTGAGGGGTGTATTCTGCGCAATGTAAAGATCCAGGTTGGTTTTACAGGGCGGAATAAACCCATAGTCATCCGGCGCTCTCACAGCGATGTTCAAACGACCGGGATCTGTAGTGCTTCTGAGCTTACAGGTAACCAAGATCCCAGGTTCCGGGGAAAAACAGGCGGCAACTATCCACACGACACCAACCAGCAGCAATACGAGCAACAATCTTCTCTGGGCTTTTCTTACCAGGGTTGAATGTTCCATTGACTTCTACAGTCCTATGGTCGTTCCAAATAAGGCTTAGATATTTAAAACACCATCCCCGTAGGATGGGCAAAACGAAGTGTGCCCATCAAAGTGTTGATTAGTTCGATTCGATGGGCACGGGTGAACCCTTTGCCCATCCTACAGTCCTACGCGGGGCAGTTAGGTTGAGCGATTCACTTCAGTCGGTAGCGCGGGTTTGGTGGCATATTCCGCCTGTTGTTGAATCAGCTTGG
>CAZPYG010000545.1:0-1830 GCA_964590465.1 uncultured bacterium
TAACAGCATACTTACGATAATTATCGTCACGATCCTGGGTTTGGGGGCTTATCGTTTAATTACCTGGGCGTTCACCACAGCCCAATGGGCCGTTATCCCCAATAACCTGGGGTTGTTCATGACCGGCACCTATCCATCCGAACTGTATGCTCGGATTTGGGCCCTGCTGGCTATTATGTGTGCTCTTGCGGGGCTTTCCTGGGGAGTTCTGTCGCGCAATCTGTCTACCCTATTTAGCCGCAGCGTACTGATTGGCATCGGGGCAGTTTGCGCCTTTATTATTTTGTTCCCGCCGACTCGACCCAGTGCGCTCAAACTATTGCCGATGGTGGCCATTGTGGCTGGCATGGCTGTCGTCGGTAGGGCATTAGGTCGCAAAGTTCCCGGCGTTGGCAAGTGGGTTTCCCTGAGCTGGTTTCTGTCCTACTTTGTGGCCATCTGGCTGATTGGGGGAGGGCTGGGGCTGACCCCTGTTTCTACTAATGACTGGGGTGGCCTGGTCTTAACTTTGTTTACTGCGATTAGTGGCATTGCTCTTTGCTTTCCCCTGGGCCTTATTTTGGCCCTGGGACGTCGTAGCGCCTTACCTGTAGTGCGGTGGCTATCAACTATTTATATCGAGGTTGTGCGCGGGGTGCCTCTGGTGGCCTTTTTGTTCATGGGCCAGGTGATGATCCCCCTGTTTTTACCGGAGGGTGCTCGTCCCGATCGGATTCTGAGAGCCATTATTGCCCTTTCGCTGTTTAGTGCCGCTTATCTGGCAGAAAACGTCCGCGCTGGCCTGCAGGCCGTGCCCCGAGGCCAGCGGGAAGCGGCCATGTCCATGGGCTTAAATACCCCCCTGACGCTGGGGTTAATTATTTTGCCTCAAGCATTGAAAATTGCCATTCCGGCGATTGTTGGGCAGTTCATCAGTCTGTTTCAAGACACCACCCTGCTGGCCATCGTCGGTCTGGCCGAGCTTTTGGGGATTGGTCGTTCCATTTTGGCTAACCCTAATTATCTGGGGCGCTATGCCGAAGTGTATTTGTTCCTGGGCGTGATTTATTGGATTTTCTGCTACGCCATGTCCCTAGGCAGCCGAAAAATTGAGGAAAAGCTCAACACTGGACAATAGACTGTTCACATTGAGCATCTAAGTTGTCGGGTAGGCCACCGCTTTCTGGAATAAACAGAATGTCACTCCGTGTAACAGTTAACAGTCCCAGGGCCGGAATCCTTTTAGGGTTAAGGCAAAATATGGTTACCCCCTTGTTGCTCAATCAAACCCTGCCATCAAGGCAGTTTACCTAAACGGCCGCTTTATTCATGGCAATGCACCTATACCAAGTCCAGCTCGAGATCTGTAGTTTTCTCTAAGGCAAAACTCCACTTCTGGACTTGGACCAGGTTTAATTCATCAGAGTTGCTGGTAATAGATCCAATAGGGAGATCTTTCAATGACACAGTTCCAAGCAGAAACTACTTCCACCCAACCTGTGGGGTCTGAGCCTGTAATTATTGCTCAGGACGTCGAGAAGTGGTACGACAACGGCTTCCATGTTCTCAAGGGGGTCAGCATGACCGTGTATCGGGGAGAAGTACTCGTAGTTATGGGTCCTTCGGGGTCCGGTAAATCCACCTTCATTCGTACCTTTAATGCCTTGGAACCCTACCAGAAGGGGCTCATTGAAGTAGATGGCATCAAAATCTCCCACGACTTAAAAAATATCGAAGCCATTCGCCGGGAGGTGGGGATGGTATTCCAGCAGTTCAATCTTTTCCCTCACTTAACCGTGCTGCAAAACGTCACCCTGGCTCCAATTTGGGTCCGCCGGTGGCCTAAGGCTA
>CAZPYG010000546.1:0-1824 GCA_964590465.1 uncultured bacterium
AGGCGAATATCCGCAATGGTCAAACCGTTGTGGTGACTCAGATTGAGCCGGATGGTTCAGCGACGGTGGTTGATTCCGAGGGCAGAACCAGGGCAATGCAACTGAACGGCAAGCAGTACTTGGATTACGCCTGGGTCAGCACCACCTACAGCAGTCAGGGCAAAACCGCTAATCGAGTCCTGGCATTGCTAGGTAACACCACCCACCGAGAAGCCTTCTATGTCGCGATTTCTAGAGCCAAGCATGAGTTGACGCTTTATACCACTGGTCGTGAGGAGTTGATGCGGTTGGCCCAGGTATCAAGAGCCAAGGAAAACGTCAGTGACTATGTCCCCCTATTTGAACAGGTAACTAACCATGACCCACAACGACAACACCCCCAACCCAGTGCCCGGATTGACGCTCGAGCACTGGGAGGCCATATTGGAGACCGCATTGCTGAACAGCTTGCAGCCGCTACAGGCCGAGATTCGGGTAAATACTCAGCGAGTTCTCCATCTAGAACAAGACGTACAGGAGTTGAGCGAGGATTTAGCGACCTTACCGCAGCACTTGAGCCGCAGCTTGAGCCACTTTCTGGTGCAGTTGCAGAGTATCGTGACCAGCGAGAACTCCTCGGATACGCGGGAGACCTTGCAGGAGCAGCTGCGACAATTAATCGCGGCCTTGAGCAGTTGGAACAATCAGCTCAAGACCGAACTCGACTTGCAGCAGCAGTTGATGGACTCCTTAAAGCAATTCGAACAGGTTCAGCCGGGAGAACCCAAAAGTTAAATGAATCTGGAGAATCATCACAGCCCTCGAAAGGTGACTATTATCGACAACTCTGGGAAAAGCACTGTGCAGGAATCAATACTAGAAACCTGAAGTTACTGGATATGGAAGTTTGCCGGAGTGCCAGTCAAGCTGGATTAAGTCGCAAAGATATGGCCTTAATGCTGGCAGCAGGCAGTCCTTATGTGCGTCAGCTTGAGCAGCAGAGTGGTCGGTCCAGGGTAATGAGCTATGTAACTCATATTGCTCAGGCTGCGAGCAGTAGAGGCGTGCGAAACCAACGGGTAACACAGAAGAGCCGTGAGAAATCGATAGACCTATCCCTATGAATGTCTCGGCATTACTTGTAGGACTCTTGAGAAGGCCTGTCTTTGAACATAGGACTCATATAGTTGTTTGCAATTCCTGACATAACAAGGATAAAGGCAGCCTAGAATCGAAATCTTAGGGGCGATTAGGTCAATACTTCCTGCCACTTATCCGGAATTGGGGTGCTTCAACGTGGATAGAGAAGTGTCGGAGGTTGTACAGTCGCTCCAGACCAAGCCCCCAGATATTGTTCTCAAAATTGACGTTTCTCAAGGAATAACGATGCCCTCTCGTTCTCTTTGCGTTCATCCCGACTGGATTGAAACGGTGGAAAAAGCTTACGAGTCTGCTTATCTTAGTAGCCGTTGCTCGAATCAGCAAGAATTTGTCGATCTCATTCCGGTATCGCCGAATAAGGTCGGTTTGTCTATCGAGGTGCTCAACAATTTTCGGAAAGGGGTGCCCGTAGATCGAGAAAATTTTTATGCCCTGTGCGATCGCCTCGGCCTGAAAGCGGAACAGATTACGGTGGCTCGCTTGGAGACTGACGTGGTGACGGAGGCTCCCCCAACGACAGCACTGGATGTGGCAGCGAATGAACCGGGTGGGGAACTAATGGGATTGCCTACTGTTGATGATGAAAATTATGAGGAACCCAACGTGAAGGAAATCATTAAAGAAAATATTCAGAATCTAGGAATCGTCGAAGGTACAGCGGTTAACAAAGTTGACCAAATGAGT
>CAZPYG010000547.1:0-1819 GCA_964590465.1 uncultured bacterium
GGCTGGCTCCCTTTGTTGACCGCATCAGCCATAACCTCTACGTGCTGAAGATTCGCCGCGGTATTCAACTGGGCGTATTGAGCCTGATTCTTTACGCCACCTGGTCCTATGGCAGCGGGGTGATAGCAGGCTGGTTTGACCTGCTGCTTGGCATCGCTGCCTTTGCTGTGCTAGTCGCTTTTGAAGGCAGGCTGCATCCGATCTTTGTAATTCTGGGCTGTGGGGTGGTCGGGTTGGTATTTTTTTAGCCGGAGGATCGTTCAAAGCAAAACCTATTCAGCGCAGTCATTGCCCCCTTTAAAGGTTAAGGTTCCACTACCTGATTCATAAAAGCGACTAAATACTCCTGAAATTCAGGCTTGCTCAGCCCCTTAGGCCGGTAGGTGGAGACATCCCGATACCGATATTTAACGCTGGGGTGCAGGTGATGAATATTGTCGATTTTCCGATCAATTCCCCCCAAAATTCGGTAAAAGCCCAGGTTATTGGCGAATGGGGCGGTGTAATCAGTCTCAAGCCTATCCGCCGGGGTTTGGTCAAACTCAAGCCCAAGGTGCATTGCTTGAATTTGCTCAATCATCCACAACAGGGCTGCATTAGATAAAGGCTTCAGGGCGTCTGTGCCCCCACCTGCACAGCCATGGTTGCCGGGAAACCAGGCTTCCACAATGTGAGTGTCGGCCCCTGGGCTGCGTTCCATATGGGTCACGTCAAAGGGGCGACGACGTTCGTCAATGGCAATGGCATGGAGGGCATGGCAAATTTTGCGGTTAAGTTTCACATCATGAAACTCATATTTCTGATTGGGAATAATCCCAAACCGCCTGGGAACCCCTAATGAGCCTACGGTATCCCAGCAGCCAATCAGAGTGATATCAATGGGTTGACTGTGGTGACTGCGCCGAAATTGGGTTGCTTCCTGAGAATTGGGGGGCGAGCTGTTGCGGTACAGGGCATAGGCGGCCCTGGTGGCCGTGACCTGGTGATGGGGCAACAGGCCAGAGCAATAGATCATGCCTGCCAGGCTACGAACGGTATAAGCGCCCCGACTAAACCCAAACAGATAGACCTGATCGCCTTCAGCATAGTTGAGGCATAGAAACCGATAGGCATTCTGAATATTTTCATCAATGCCCCAGCCAAAGGCACCCCCCAACCATTTATCTTTTAAGCCACCGTTGGTGCCAATTCCTGAGTCGTAGTACAGCAGTTGGGGAGTGCCGTCAGCCGCTGTGATTTTGCAGGCCTCCATGAGTTTCACGACGTTAGTTGGACACTCCATATCCAAAGAGCTCCAGGTTCCGTCACAACAGACTACTAACCGTTTCATAGGGTGGGTCTCCTCAACACTTAACACTCAAAATTTGGAACTTCATTAATTCTGATTCCTCAGGACAGACTTGTGAAGCCAGGATGAAGCGGTAGGGGAACTTTTCAAATATCTGGGAAATTGGCTGAAAAATACGAATTCAGGCCAGACGACGGTGAAGAGTCTGGATAAGCACACTGTCACACTGTCTGAACAGGTGCTCTGTCGACTCATTAGTATGTTTCATGAAACTGTCTTACATTGTCAGCTTAGCGGGGTTAACCCTGACGGCGTTACCTTTACTCGCGAACGGTAGCTAATCAATACACCTAAGGAATGAGAATCGAATCTCTCCTTCTCCCTGGGGAGAAGGAGAGGGGTGATAAGGGGTGTGAAAACTTCGCTTTTTAAGCTAGACCAGGTTTAGCTTTAAAAGCCAGGAGTAGGAATTGGGGTTACGGTCCACAAGGACAACTTTTTTAATGGATTACTCTCAACGCACCGGAAAAT
>CAZPYG010000548.1:0-1816 GCA_964590465.1 uncultured bacterium
GGGTTTACCTGGTACCTGGTACCTGATACCCAGCACCTGACACCCCTTCACCCTTCACCCTCTACTCATCCACCCCCTACCCACACACCCTCTTCAGGTGTCGTACATCAAACCCTCAATGGCATCGGGGTTTTCTTCCAGGTACTGGTCAAAGCCAGACTTTTTGGGCCGTTGATGCTGGTGGGAAACTTCCGCCCGCATTTCTTCGACGACATCCCAGGCGGCGGCAGCTTCGGGAGAGGTGTCTCCTTTCTCTGCCGTCACTTTGTGGGCGTAGTCGATGGCTTTGTCAAGTTCTTCGCTGAACTTTTGGTCTTCAACGCTCATGAATTCGTTCTCCTCAATGTCTACTATCCAAACTTAATCATCTCGCGCCCTGCCATCTCGGGTTGTTGTCCCTGTAGCAGCGGCTCAATGGTAGCCCGAATCCGGTCGGCGGAGGGGGGGCACCCCGGCATAAAAATATCGATGGGCACCACTTCATGGACGGGGGTAACCCGGTCAATCAGTTCGGGCACAATGCCCGGCTCATAGGGGAAGTGGGGATTTTCGTCCGCCAGTTCTAGATAGCCCCGCTTCAAAACGCCCTCGGCGCTGCCCCGCATCATATTGCGCATGGCGGGCACGTTGGCGGTGACGGCGCAGTCCCCAAAGGAAATCAAGATTTTGGTTTTGCGGCGCACTTCATAGATCAGCTCCAGGTTGTCTTCGTTGGCGACAGCTCCCTCTACCAGGCATACATCCACATTTTCGGGATAGTCCTTCAGGTCACAGGCGACGGGGCTATAGACCACATCCACCAGGTCCGCCAGGTCAATCAAAAACTCGTCCAGGTCCAGAAAGGACATGTGGCAGCCCGAGCACCCCGCCAACCAGACAGTGGCAAACTTTATCTTGTCCATTGATGTTTCTCCCGTGCGGTTGACAGAAATTCGACTTTCGCGGCATCGCCGACCTTTTCGCCGGTGGTTTCGCCCTTGTGGAAAATGGCTCCGGTGGGGCAGGCATCCACGCACTTGCCGCAGGAGGTGCAGGCATCCACCTCCCCCCAGGGCTGGTCAAGCCCCGACACGATGTAACAGGCCGCGCCCCGGTTGCCCACATCCCAGACGTGGGCCCCTTCCACCTCGTCGCAGACCCGCACGCAGCGGGTACAGAGGATGCAGCGGTTGTGGTCAATGCCAAACATGGGATGGGATAGGTCCACCCCCCGGTCAGGGAAGCGGTAGGTGAAGCGGCTGTGGTCCATACCCACATCAATGGCTACATCCTGCAGTTCGCAGTTGCCGTTAGCCACACAGATGGAGCAAACGTGGTTGCCCTCGGCAAATAGCAGCTCTACGGTCATACGGCGATATTCCTGCAGCTTTTCCGTCTGGGTATGAATCACCATGCCTTCCCAGACCTCCGTGACGCAGGCGGGGAAGAGCTTGTTCACCCCCTCGACTTCCACCACACACAGGCGGCAGGAGCCGACCGGGTGCAGCCCCTCCAGGTGGCACAGCTTGGGGATCGGCACCTCCGCCTCCCGAGCCGCATCCATGATGGTTGCACCCGCCTCGACAGCAACATCTTTATCGTCAATTTTGAGTGTTTTAACGGCCATGATAGGTGACCTCTGCTTGCCTTCTCAAATACTCGTGAATCTCTCGAAAATCCTCGGCCCTGTAGGTTGAATGAAGCGCAGCGGAACCCAACCGGTTGGAGTTTTGTTGGGTTCCATTTCATTCCACCCAACCTACGGCGTGGCGGCGACTTCCTCCTTCGCTACCTGGCCGTTCAGGTAGGCGGGCTGCACCAGCAGGTCCTCATACTC
>CAZPYG010000549.1:0-1815 GCA_964590465.1 uncultured bacterium
AGTAGCTAAGCCGAACCGATGATTCCCTCCCACGACAAAGCCCCCACCGATGGCAGCAGGGGCATGCTGAAACTGTTGTGCATTCCTAAGGGATCTATCCCCTGGCTACGGCTGGGGGATTTTTATTGAGCAATTACGCCTTTGTCACGATTTTCCAGGCGCAGTTGGTCAAAGTCCACGGTCTTATCCCGATTTTCCTGGCGTAGTTGACGGAAGTAGTCGGCCTTTGCAGACTTCTCCAGGTTTTCTTCGCGGAGTTCATCAAAGTCCACAGCGCCTTTGTCGCGATTCTCTTCACGCAGCATGTCGAAATCAACCTTGCCAGACTTCTCCAGGTTTTCCTCGCGGAGTTCGTCGAAGTTGACGGCAGACTTGTCGCGGTTTTCCTGACGCAGGGCATCGAAGTCAGGGGCGGCGAAAGCGATGGGAGCAAACGCGGTGGTGGAGATCGCAGCGGTCAGAATGGAAAGGGCAATACGCTTCATCATGGGGCTCCTTTAGGAATCAAGGGTTGTTTGAATCGTTCATCTTGAGTCCTATAGTGCCGGGGCATCCTGAGCCTTCCCTGACTGCTCTCTGAGGGATACTTAAGGGCTATCTGAGAAACCTGAGAAAGGTTGGGGTAGTGAACTTTTCTGGCCCATTACCCACAGAACGCCCTATGCGCCCTGAGACGAAATTGGATAGTATGGGTGAACTATATCATCCCCAAGAACCATGGGCTTCCCTGTCCCCGGCGATGCCATCGAGCAAAGCTTAGATCTGAACCAGCATCTGATCCATAACCCTGCTGCCACCTTCTTGATGCGGGTTGAGGGGGAGATGGTGACAGATCAGGATGTGCAGCCGGGGGACCTGCTGCTGGTGGATCGCTCCCAGATGCCCCAGGATAATTCTCTCGTTGTGGCCGTAATCGCCGGTACCCTCCAGGTCCTTAGAGTTCAGAAGCACCACGGTCAGCTAGTGCCTCCTGGGTGGTTGCCAGAGACAGACGGGAATATGGAAATCTGGGGTGTTGTTGCTCACCTGATTCGCAAGGTCTAGCCATGTTTGCCCTGGTAGACTGCAACTCCTTTTTCGCCTCCTGTGAGAAAGTCTTCCGCCCTGACCTGGAAGGCAAGCCAGTGGTGGTGCTGTCTAACAATGATGGCTGCATTGTGGCGAGATCGCCCAAAGCCAAAAAGCTGGTCCCCATGCAGGCCACCCTATATTCCATCCAAACCCTGGTGGACCGGGGCATCATCCACGCCTTCTCATCCAACCCGGTGCTCTACAAAGATATGTCCCGCCGGGTGATCCAGACCCTCCAGCACTTTAGCCCTGAGGTTGAGCAATACTCCATCGATGAAGCCTTTCTGGGCCTGCATGGGTTCACCAAAGCTGACCTCACCGACTATGGCCAAAAGATCCGTACCACCGTCAAGCAGTGGACCGGCATTCCGGTATCGGTGGGCATCGCCAAAACCAAAACCCTGGCCAAGCTAGCAGCCCATGGGGCTAAACGCGACCCGAATATGAATGGAGTCCTTGATTTTGAAACCCTGGACAACCCCGATGCGGTGCTGGCCAGCCTTGATGTGGGGGAAGTGTGGGGCATTGGCCGCAACCTGAAAGCCAAGCTCAACAGCATGGGCATTAAGACCGTGCTCCAGCTCAAGCAGGCCGATGAACGGCTGGTCCAGAAAAAGTTTGGGGTAATGGGTCTGAGAACGGTATTGGAGCTGCGGGGCACTCCCTGTTTCCCCATGGAGCCCGTGGCCGCCCCCGTCACCATGCGGATTGTCTCGCGTTCCTTCGGCCATCTGGTCACAGACC
>CAZPYG010000550.1:0-1806 GCA_964590465.1 uncultured bacterium
GCTCCCCTCCCTTCCCAGCAGGACTCCCTGGAGGCTCTTTGTTTTTTCTATTATTTTGTCTATAGCACTCCTGGCTGACTCACTGCTGGACTCAATGCTTAATAGACCCTCATCCCTGGGGCTGCCAGAAATAATGTTCTGCCTTTGCCTTAATGCTTCATTGACCCTTTCCGCGAAATCAAATTCGCTATCATATCTGCGTTTCGCAATGCCCTTCTCTCGGTCGTATACCTCCTTGAGAATTTTTACCCGAGACTGGGTGAGTTGCTGCTGTAACTCCTCCATCCTCTTCTTCTGGTCTTGATATTTTTCAATGTCAAGAAATTCTGGGAACTCCTCAAAGAGGGTCTCCAAAGCTTTTAGCTCCTCATTTATTGCACCGATTCTCCTGAGTGATGTTGTTAGGTTGTCTTGTGAAATAATATCCACAAAACCACTAAACTCATCCTCAATGGCTCCACTCTTCGCTGCTTCCCTGACTTTATTGAGTTCTTCTGCTGCATCTTTCTCTAGCTGCTCTTGCCTCCTGAGTTCTGCTGCCGATTCTCCAGCTTCAAAGTTGGCTTCTGATAACTGCCTGGTTTGCCTCTCTGTCTCTGAGAGTTCAGTTTTGAGTTCAGCCAGGGCTTTTCGCTCTGCTTCAATTTGCCTGTCTTGGTATGCCAGTAGTTCACTCGTGGACCTCTGGTTGATTGGATCATCCAGGTCAATCTGGTATTCATTACCCAAGAAACTTCTTGTTCCCTTAGCAATCTTATTCCTCTCTCGCTCAAGCTCCTTTACCTTGGCTAGCTGGATGTCGATGCTCTCCTGTACCCCCTTGGCCTCCTTTTTATTCAACTCGATTACTTCATTTCTTTTGTCTATCTGGGCTTGATCGGCTTCAATGGAGGCTTCCGACAGTGCCTTGATTGCAGCCAGCCTTCCCTCTTCTGTGCTGAGATCAAGGTTTTGTCCCTTGATTAAGCTACCCTCAACCTCGGATAGTTGATCGAGGGTCTCTTGTACTCTTTCAATCACCCTGTTGGCGGCTTCCTCCTTGCCGGTGTCTAACAATTCTCCAATTCTTTTGATCTGCTCCTCGATGTTAACAGAGGTTTCAGCGTAGAAATCTGATATTTCAGTTAAGCTGCTGAGTTCTGCATTAAGCTTTTTTAGTTCAGCAGAAGCCCTGCTAACACCATCCGCAAATTCATCTATTGCATCTCCACCAAAAGATTCAGCGAACGCCTGAATAGCAAAACTTGCGGCACCAAGGATGCCTGCAATAATGAATGCCTTAGCATTGAAGCCACCCAGGGCAATAGTAGCACCAGCCACCGAAGCCGAAAAGATATCAACACCAAGTGCCGCCGCACCAAAAGTCACACCCAAGCCAGCCGCAGTTGGCCCCATTGATATGGCTGCCACCTTTAGCTTGGACATATCAAACGTCAGCTTCTCAATTGATAACCCCGTAAACTGGGCAGCAACAGAAAGGACCTTGAATGCCACGCCCAAGGCGATGGTCTGCCCTGGTAGCCCGCCTAGTGCATCATTGATATCAACAAAGATTGCAGCCAGGTCAGCCAGGGTATCAAAGCCAGCAGACAATGGGCCTTGTAATTCCCCTGATAGTTTCTGGAATACTGCGTTGAGTTTCTCTAGTGATGTCTCAAGTGAATTATTTCTTAACCTGGCCTCCTCGGCGGCAGAGCCGCTCTCGTGTAGGGCACGAGCTTCGGCTACAATAACATCGCTAGCATTCTTGACGGCATTGACAAGCACGTTGCGTTGCCGCACGCCAGCAATCAAAATTGATGCTTG
>CAZPYG010000551.1:0-1792 GCA_964590465.1 uncultured bacterium
GTCAGAGCCAGTCTACTGAATGACCCATAAGAAAGTAATAAGGAACTTATAAGGAGCAACCTACCACACAAAAAACAGTCAACAAAGCACTCCTGAATTCCTTGTAAAACAAAGACTTGAGGACGACTATTCAAAAATGGCAAGTTTTCTTTGCGTAACAGAAAAATTAAGATAAATTTAGCGAAGCTACTGTCATAGCTGGTTGTCCAATAGAGTATATTGAGTAATAATTTTTGCTCGATGACGTCCCCGATGACCGGCTCTGTACTTCCCAGGGTTGAACAGGTTACCCTCAACGATGCCTATAATTTAGAGCAAGTATTGGGACAGAGTAGTAACTCTGATCTACACATCAGTCAACTCAGCAAAGGTAAATTTCAGGGCAGTTTTAACGGCATTTTATCCACAGATTTGCAGCTGGTTCAGCTGCAAGTTAACCGTAGAGTTTTGACTGTCGGGGCTAAGCCCACTGACAGTTTGGTTTTCGCTGTGCCGCTGCTGTCAGTGCCATTCCTTTCGGTCGCCCATGCCGTTAAGCTGCCCAAAACGAACTGTATTTTTGGCTTTGATGACCAGCGAGAAACAAACCTGGTGACTCCCCCCGGTGGTTATCATCTGGCTTTAGTCATCGTGTCAAAAAATTTGTTCCATCAATACGCCGCGGCGGCGGGACGCTACGACCTGGACGATGCTTTTATGCGGCGCAACATGGTTCAGGTCAGTGCTCAACCCTATTCTGCTCTGGTGTGCTATCTACACGAGGTGTTTTGTGTGGGGCAACATCAACCGGCCTTTTTGCAGTCGGCGAGTGCCACCCGTCTGCTCGAAAAAGATTTGCTGCCCCTGCTGATACAAGCTTTGAACAAACCATTAGCAGCCCCAAAGCTACGACGCTCCCGTCGGGCTGAACTGGTGGCCGCCACTCAACTGCTGATGGCGGCTAATCTGCAAAACCCCATCACCCTGGATGACATTTGCCAGACGGTGTGCTCCAGTAAGCGCTCCTTGACCTATGGGTTTCAAGACATTTTTGCCATGGCCCCCATGGCGTTCCTGAAGGTGCAGCGCTTGAACGGCATACACCGGGCCTTGCTGGCGGCTGATCCCAGCCAAAATACCGTGGCCCAACTGGCTAAAGAATGGGGATTTTGGAGTATGGGCCACTTTGCCAGAGATTACAAGCAGTTATTTGGGGAGACACCGTCTCAAACTCTGGTTCGAGAAGTGTCTTACTAAGCTCACGAATTTGAAAGCGCTTTTCATCAGATGAAACTCCAGGCAGGTTTTAAGCAGGTGTTGGAGAAAAGCTATCTACCGTATAGCTGCTTGACTTGCAAAGGAGGAGACCTTGGCCTAACGAGGAAACAACAACTGTACCTGTGCCCGCAGGGTGAAATCGGCCCCGTTGTCAGGTTTTACGGCATTCCAGTCGGCGGTAATAATCGGTGAAGAGGCGATAAACCAGCCGTCGGGCAAGTTCAGATTGGCAAAGGGTTGCATCACGAATCGGTTAACGTTGGGACGGCTACTATCCCCCGCAAAAGACCAGACTTGACTCACCAACCCGCCATACACCCACGGTCCCGAATTCACCACCACCACCCCAGCGGGGCCAGCGCTCCATTTGCCGGTTCCGGTCTGGCGATCAGTCGCCGTGGGCAGCACCACGGTCGGGCCGACACCCCAGGTTAGATTGCTCGTGGTTGCCGGGACAAAGAAGAAGGTGGGGTTTAGATCCCCAGCCCTGTCAAGGTGGATCATGATTTCGCACGTTTTTCCTCCAATAAGCGTT
>CAZPYG010000552.1:0-1790 GCA_964590465.1 uncultured bacterium
CGCGAGCCTTTCGCGAGCGGGAGACCAGCTACATCCTAAAAGTAGTGGCCTGGGCAGTGGTGTTTTTACTCATCGCCTGCCTGCTGGGTTTTCTACTGTGGCGGTTGAGCCTGCGGACCCGGCGGCGGCAGCACCATCTGCAAGAAGAACTGCGATCGCTGCCGCCTGACCTCACCCCTGCCGGAGATGGGAACACTCCCGAAGAAATCGATTGGGCAGAAGACCTGAGAGCAACCAGGTACACCCTCAAACGTCGGCTCAATCGTCAGAGAACTCATTTACAGGGATTGATGCTGGCCCAGGGCTTGCTCTGGCTGCTCACCATCAGCTTTTGTCTGCGGCTGTTTCCTCAAACCCGCTCCGTTGGGCTACTGCTGCTGAATCGCCCGATGGCAGTGGCGTTCACCTGGGGGGGCATCATGCTGATCTGGCAGGCGAATCTGTACATTACCGAACGACTGGTGTGGTTCTTTCTGCAGCAGGATGAGACCGTTTCGGCGAAGAAGCAAGAGCGGCTGCAAAAACGCCTGCCCACCCTGGCCGACACCCTGAAGGGCTTTGTTCAGGCTCTGCTGCTGATTGTCGGCATTGTCTTGTCAGCCCTGTTTATCTTTGGGTTTTCGGGGTTTCAGTTGTTTGCCAGTGCCGGTGTGGTTGGCGTGGCCGCTTCGATTATTTTTCAATCGGCGTTACAGGACGTCATCAGTGGCGCAATGCTGCTATGGCACGATGCCTATGCCATTGGTGACATCATTACCGTTGGCGACAGTACCGGGCAGGTCGAAGCCATTACCCTGCTCATGACTCAACTTCGTAACGCTGATGGCGAACTCATCAGCCTGCGGAACGGCACCATCGATAAGGTCAAAAACCTGACGAAAGAATGGTCTCGATTGAATTTAGCCATTGATGTTGCCTTAAACACGGATACCGATAAAGCCCTTCACCTGATGGGGGAAGTCTTTGAGGCCATGGCAGGAGAGGCGGAATGGCAAGGGTCGATTTTAGAAGAACCTGATATCCTTGCCGTCGACCGCCTGGCCCACAGCGGAGCGACCCTGATCATTCGAGCCAAGACGGCCCCCATGCAGCAGTGGAGCGTCACCCGAGAATACCTGCGTCGCCTGAAGCAATCGTTTGAGCAGGCCGGGGTTGAATTTGGTATCCCCCAGCAAACCATTAAGCTGAAAAAGTAACAAACTCACCCGGTGAGCATTTTAAGGCGGTCTTCAGGATACTGACGAATCCTACATGTGGATGGAGCCAGCGGAGCTTTTCTGGCTCCCTTTTGCGCTCCCGACATTAAATTTGACTTTCGGCTCCCTCGGGTCAAGTCTATCAGTACTTCAGGGCATAAGTTCGGGCTGGCTCCCTTAGGTGCCGGGTGGATTATCTGGCGAGATACGTCGGCATTGCCCCAGGAGCTGATCTTCAACGTGAACTACCTGGGCGGCGAAATGCCCACCTTTGCCATTAACTTTTCTCGTCCCGCCGGGCAGATTATTTGCCAGTATTTCTTGTTTCTGCGATTGGGTAAGGAAGGTTATCGCAAGATTCACATGGGCTGCTACGACACCGCCCGGTGGATTGCTCAAGAAGTGACCAAAGCTGGCCCCTTTGAGCTGATCTGCGACGGCGATCCCCAGCAGAGCATCCCTGCTGTCACCTGGAAACTTAAGGACGACGCGGAGACTCCCTATACCCTGTTTGACCTGCCGGAAAACGTCCCTGATGTCCCTGCGTCTGTCATCCAATGCCCATGATGGTGAACATCGCCTTTAAACCTGATC
>CAZPYG010000553.1:0-1777 GCA_964590465.1 uncultured bacterium
GGTGGTAGTGGACGGCAACCTGGTCCGGGCGGATAGCGATGGCCTGCTGGTAGGCTTGCAGAGCACTATCAAACTGCCCGGTCTGGTAGTGGGCTAAACCATGGCTATAGCGATTATCCGCCAGTTGGGGCAGATAAAACTGATGGATGCTTCCCACAATCACCAGAATCAGCAGGGCAGCGATCGCACCAAACTCCTGGCGAAAATGGGTGGGAATGCGCAGGCGAGTCATTTGCGATCGCAACCAGTTGCGGCCTTTTTCGGTTAGAGCGGCACTTCCCCCGGCAATGGTCAGCAGCACCTGGACCACCACCGGAAACATGCCCTGGGTATTCAGCCCTTCCCCCACCACTCGATTTAAGGTATCCAACACTAGAGTGACCGACAGGGTAAGGAAGAACAGGCTAAGAAAAGTCCACAGCCAATCGAGGCGGTCTAACCAGCAATAACGCTTTTCTAAAAATGGAGCCAGGGCAGGCGGTTCATGCCACCACCAGGCCTGCTCCGGCGGATTCACCAGCGATCGCCAGTACTCTACATCGAGGTTCTTAAAGATCCAGTTTTTCTGCTCTCTGAGGCGTCCGTCCAGCCCATCCAGTTGAATTAACTGATCTGCTGGGATAGAAGTGGCCTCTCTAAGGAGATGCTGAACGGCGTCCCTGGCCGCTAAAACATCCAGAGCAGCCTGCTGTTGGCCCGGAGCAGACTCCTCCTGAACACCCTCTAGGTCCTCAAGGGCATTTCGATACTTCTCTAAACCGTCTGCCAGGGACATGCAGATTACCAGCTACTAAGCAAGCAGGGGGCAATAGCTGGACTTACCTGCAGCCAACCCTCTACTTAGCCACAACTATATCTAGATTCTGGCCAGAGTACTCACCTCTTCATGTTGGCTTGCGGGTTGTATGAGGCTTTTCAAACGCAGAATAGCGGGGCTCTCTTGCCTTAAGAGGAAAGCTTGTATTGATGTTCATCTCGTACAGGGCAAAAGCCTTGCTTTGAAAGGGTTTATGGCCATTTCTGGTGTCACTAAGCCTAATTGCCTGCTGGCACTTATCTTGGTAGTTTCTTGTCTCAGTTCCTTGATGCAGAGTACTCTACATACTCTGCATCAAGAGATACAAACAGAAACAAAAGCTGCACGGGAGCATAAAAGTAATAGCCATTTTTGGAGGTCTCAGCTTAGGTAGAAGTAAGCCTATCAAGAGCTTTTTGAGCGACCGTTTCTGCCCGTTGAGAAGTCACCTTTTGGTAGCGCAGAGTGGTTTGAATGTTTTGGTGGCCCATCAGCGCCCTCAATTCTTCGATCCCCATAAGTCCCACTCGCTCAGTGGCAAAAGTATGGCGTAGGTCATGCATCCGAATGTCCTCCAGCTCAGGGCTTTGAGCAGTGAGATCTGTCCAATTCTGGTGAACGGTGCGATAGCTTATCCGACTGACTTTCGATGTAAAAGGCTGCTGGGCTGTAAACAAAGCAGGAGATCCAGCATGTCGCTCCCTTTTCAGATACCGTTCCAATGCCTGGGCTGCATCGTCACTGTAGAAGCACCAGCGGCGTTTATTACCTTTCCCGATGACCTGGAATTTCCTCTGGGAAAGGTTGATCTCTTCGAGATTGAGCGCCAGAATCTCACTGACTCTTGCCCCCGTCCGATGGAGGAGATGAACCAGTGCGTTCATCCGCGTGTCTGGCTGGATAACCTGGTACAAAACCTTGAGCTGTTCAGGAGTCAGATAGCGAATCACCTCATCAGAATCGTGCTCGTCTCGCTCCAGG
>CAZPYG010000554.1:0-1771 GCA_964590465.1 uncultured bacterium
CATCTGGACTGAACTTAACTTTGCGCACCGCCGACTGGTGCCCCTGGAGGGTGCGGATGAAATCACCGTTAATCGTCCAGATATGCACCTGATTATCCTGACCGCCAGTGGCAACGTACTGTCCATCGCGGCTGCAATCGACTCCCCTGAGACCCGTTTCAGCTGTTTGTAGGGTGCGTAACAACTCCCCCGAGGTACTCCAGACCCTGGCTGTTTTGTCAGCACTGACAGAAACGAGGCGATACTCGGGGGGGCGGGGTGCGCCATCGCCGCTGGGAGGACAAAACGCCACATGCCACACACTCCCCTGATGCCCTTCCAGCACCTGCAGCAGTTCCCCTTGACGCGACCACAGCCGAATCGTGCCATCCAGCATGGCGGTGGCCAGGGTTTGCCCATCGGGGCTGAAGCTCAGGCCATAGGTAGGACTGGCGATGGGAATCGTCAGGGCGAGGGTGCCATCCCGCTGCCAGAGTTTGATGGTTTTATTGCCACCGCTTGCCATCATCGGTGGGCCATCGGGGCTAAAGGCAATACTCCAGATCGGACCTTCGTGGGCTTGAATGCGCCGTACCAGAGTACTATCCAGGTTCCAGACCCGCAGCTCCCCACTCAGGCTGCCCGTGGCAAGTGGCTGACCCTTCGGGCTAAAGGCCACACTCAAGACGGTACTGTCGTGGGGGAGCGAGTGCTGCAACTGGCCATCGCGGGACCACAGCTTCACCGTTTTATCGTTACTGGAGGTGGCAAAAAACCGACCATCGGCACTGATGTCAATGCCAACAACAGCACCCTGATGGCCGGTCAGGCGATTGCCTTCGGTACTGCCAAATACGGCTTGATTGAGGGCTTTAGCCACCTGGCGGCGGGTCTCCTGATCTCGAAAGCGAAAGCGCTGCAGAATTTGCCTGGCTTTGATGGCATCTACCATGGCATCGAGCTGCTGGTTCGAGGCAAATTTTCCCTGGGAAGAAGATGCTAACGCCTTTACTTCGCTGAGTTTAGCGCTATAAAACTGCAGGCCTGCAAACAGGCTCAATCCCAGTGTCCCCACAAAACCCATAGACACCACCCCCAGTAAAACCGATTTGAGGCGAGCGGCTTTTTGCTCCTGTAGTAACCGGGCATGGGCCTCTTTCAAGCGCTCGGCTTCTAGCTTTTGCTGAATCTCCTGCTGCTGGGCCAGCTGACTGGCCTGCAAAAATTGATAGTCAGCGTCGCTGAGGCTTTTGTCCCGACTCCAGGCTTGAGCTTCTTGCAAGGCCTGTCCCCGCAATAGCCAGGATGGCTCGGTTTTATCGGCTGCCAGCCAGCCCTGGAGCATCGTACTGTAAGGCCGGACCTGGGCCAGTTGGTGCCCAATCCAATTCGAATCAAAAATGGTTTGATAAATGCGATTTTTGATCTGCAACTGACCCTCTCGTTTGCAGACCAACCCGGAAAGTAGCAGGGCCATCTGTTCGGGGCTATCGTCCAGAGAAATGCCTCCCTGCTCCAGGATCCGCTGATGTAGTCCCAGCAGTCGAGCCATACACGACTTATCCATCAGCAGCCGATTGCGGATAGTGCGCAGGTGTTCGGGGTTATCCTGGGCTTCCCAGTGGTCGATGATGTGGGTCTGCACCAGGTCATCGATCCAGGCGGCTTCGGCCCCAGGGGGCAGGCTGAGGTCAGATTCCTGGGCGTCTTGACTTTTTTGCGTGACCAGCTGACAAAGCTTTTGGGTCAGCAGGGGTTGGCCACCGGTCCAGTTTAGAATGGCGTTGAGGAT
>CAZPYG010000555.1:0-1769 GCA_964590465.1 uncultured bacterium
CATTGATTAATAACAATAAATAAACTTAAAACTGCCTCTTCGAACCAGTTGGTCGGGAGTTCGAATCTCTCCGGGCGTGCCACATACAAAAATGCCCTCCTTGCGAGGCTGTGTGAAAACAGCCTCCCAAGCTGGCAAAATAACCGCGACATGGCTCGCGGTTATTTTTTATGAGACATCTGGAAGGCACCCCCCGAAGTCAGACGCTGCTGCTCCCGCCCAGCGTTGAAGATTACGTCCCCGAAGATCACCCGGTTCGCGTCATTGACGCCTTTGTGGATTCACTGAACCTATCTGAGATGGGGTTCAGGAAAGCGCAGACCGCTAACACGGGCCGTCGCCCCTATCATCCCGGCGACCTGCTCAAGCTCTACATCTACGCCTACCTCAATCAGACCAGCAGTACCCGACGACTGGAAAAGGAATGTCATCGCAATCTGGAAGTGCTGTGGCTGATGAAGCAGTTGGCGCCGGACTTCAAGACCATTGCAGACTTCCGTAAGGATAACGGTGATGCGGTCAAGAAGGTGTGCCGCCAGTTCATCGTCTTCTGTAAACAGGCGGGGCTGGTCAGTGGTCAGCTTGTCGCGATTGATGGCAGCAAGTTCAAAGCGGCCGCCAGTAAAGATCAGGCCATCACCCGCAAGCAACTGCAGAAACAGCTGGGCAAGCTGGACCAAAAAATCGACCGCTATCTCGACCAGCTCGCGGCTTCGGAGCAAGAGGGCGAGTCCGATCTGAATCACGAGAAAGTGTCAGAAGCCCTGACCTACCTGCAAGCTCATAAGGCAGAGCTCCAGGATGAGCTGAAAACGCTGGTGAACGAAGGAAAAACACAGCACTGTCGTACCGAGCCGGATGCCAAACTGATGAAATCCGGCCGGGAAGGCATGGTGGTTGGTTATAACGCGCAGAATGCCGTTGATGAAGAACACCAACTGATCGTTCACCACGAGTTGACCCAGGCGGGCAACGACACCCAGCAATTAAAGCCGATGGCGCAAGAGACTCATGAGGCACTGGAGGGCGAATTAGAGACCGTCGTCGCCGATGCAGGCTATTCCAACGGTGAACAGATAAGCCACCTTCAATCTTCGGACTACGATGTGGCGGTCCCCTCGAACCGGGCCATAAATAATCAAGGAACCGGCGAGTACTTCCAGAAAAGTGACTTCATTTATCTGCCGGAAGAAGACGCCTACCGCTGTCCCGCCGGACAGCTATTGCACCACAAGACCATCAGTAACAAACAGAGGATGCATTTGTATGCCCGTTCTGGCTGCCATCAATGCCCCTTGCAAGCGAAATGCACCAAGGCGGACCGGCGCTGGATAACGCGACATTTTGATGAGGGGGCTCTGGACAGAGCCGACGACTCAGCCACGCCTGAGCGGATGATCCGGCGAATGGCCACCGTTGAGCCCACCTTCGCCACGCTCAAAAGGCTGCTGAATAAAGGGCGATTTACCTGCTGGGGTCTTTCTTCTGCCGCTAGTGAGTACAGCTTGGGTGTTCTGAGTTATAACCTGATGCGAGCGATCAACGTGCTGGGCGTGAAGGGCATGTTGGCAAGACTTGCCTGAGAACTCTCTCGGCTCTTTTATTGCCTGCGAATAATGAACGATTAAAAGCAAAAATGCCCCGGACAATGTCCGGGGCATTCTGCTCGCCGGCATGGAGACGGTGTAAAAGAAGTTTTTACACAGTCTCCAATGCTGGGGTTTTTTATTGCCGGTAAGTAGCTGTTTTTCCCGAGTGGCAAATAGGCT
>CAZPYG010000556.1:0-1766 GCA_964590465.1 uncultured bacterium
GCTACGGCATCGCCAGCTTGATAAACCACGGTTTCCCAGGTGTTATCAGCGGTGCGACGACGACATTCCACCTGTTGCGTGTCTTGAAAAATCAGAACGTATTCTTCTAGGGAATCGAGTTTGCAATAGTCTTCAAACTTCTTTCCAAGATCAAAAGCTTGAGTACTCGGCGAAAGGACTTCCACAATGAGCTTTGGGTGGCGTTTGATGTAGCGATCATCACGATCTCGGGGATCGCAGGTGACGAAGGCATCAGGGTAGTAATAGAACTCTTCCTGATAATTGACTTTGACGTTACCAGAGTGAAATCGGCAGTCTGAATCCCCTAAATGCAGGTTAATCAGTGTGAGCAAGTTAAGAGCGATGCGATCGTGGTTGTCGGTGCCTCCAGCCATGGCATAAACCAGGCCACGACGATACTCGTGGCGAATCTGGCTCTGGCGCTCAATGCTGAGGTATTCTTCCGGGCTGATGTAGTTGGGAACGGCAATCATTGGCTCAACCTGCCACTGCAACGGGTTGTTTCTATTCTAAGGGGCTTCAACTGATCCTTTTGGAATCTACTGCTCTCAAAGCAACCAGAATACTTATGCCCAGGAATATATCGTATGAGCATTGTCCACTACCCTACAATCAGGGCCGCAGGACCTGAGCCAGAGTTTCGCTACATTTTTGATCCAGTTGCATTAGCGATAACTTATGATTTAATCAGATTGGTTTGAGTTGTTTTTAGAGTAAATTAGTTTCCCATTTTATAAAATTCAGGAAAATAAATAAATGACTCAAGAAAGAACCTCAGGTTTCCGAACTCGGGCCACAGCACCTAAAGCGGCGGCCATAGCCGGAATTGTATTTTCTCTGCTACTTTTCGCCAGTTTGTTATTGCTGCTAAATGCCCTTACTGGTGACACGGACATCAACGAGATACCCGTTGCCGCTAATCAGCAAAGGGTCCAGATCGCCCTTAATCTGGTACCCTTCGCCAGTATTGCCTTTCTATGGTTTGTGGGAGTAGTGCGGGATCGTTTTGGCGACCAGGAAGATCAATTTTTTGGTACTGTATTTCTGGGTAGCGGGCTGTTATTTATTGCGATGCTGTTTGTCAGTTCATCAGTGGCTGGAAGTTTCTTTCTTCTATCAGAGAATGAGGCTAATCGGCTCATCACTTCTGGCCAGGATGAACTTGGTCTTCTTGTTGCCCGAGAAACCATGACCAACTACGGCATTCGCATGGCCGGGGTATTTATGATTTCAACCTCATCCCTATTTATTCGGACTCGGGTAATTCCCCGCTGGCTGGCCTGGTTGGGGATGGGGTTAGCTGCAATCATGATTTTAAGAATTGGCTATATCAATCGGTTGGGTTGGGTAATTCTGTCTTTTCCGCTGTGGGTACTCCTGGTCAGTATTTATATCTTGATCGATAACTATCGGAAGAAAAAAGAACTCCCAACGCCGTAAGGTTTTATATAGCGGTTGCCCTGGCTCTGCCTGGGTATCCTGAGCTTGCGGCTCCGCCGCTTCATTGCGGAGGCAGAGCCGCCGGGGTACATGCCAATGGGGAGCATTGGAACGAGGGTGGGGCGAGTTCTAGTGCTCTTGCGGTGTCCCTTGCTTGGCCGCCAGGTTACGCCGCCGGGTTTGGCCAATGGCCTTAAACCAAAGGATGTTGCCCCTGATGGCTGATGGAGATACCCCAGCCAGCCCTCAGTACCCTTAACCTGCCCAGGTGGCGCTTTTACCAGGAGATTTGTTGAAATTCGTTG
>CAZPYG010000557.1:0-1757 GCA_964590465.1 uncultured bacterium
ATTCCTTCGACGTCTAGGAATAGTTCCACTGGTTGCCGGATCAACTCTGGCATTTCTTGTATGTAAATCTTTTGCTCTCGAATTGCTAATGCTTGCAATTCGAGGCTGTGTTTTACGGGTTCTGGATTCTTCCGCTTCTTTCGCTTGCGACGAGGTTTGAATAAGTAAGAGAGTTGGTGAACCGTGAAAATCCCGCGCTTATTATATTTCTGGATTGCCTTAGGTGTCATCCGATCCAACAAACTCAGATTATTTTCTTTCTCTGCCTGCTTTCGGCAAATATCCTTAAACTGGCAGGAGGGACAATGCTTATTTAAGATTAAAGCAGGAGCTTCATGCGGTTGAGTACTACACCAAGATTCTAAAGTCCTTACAGTTGCCTTAACACCTTTATAGTTGTTTTCTAGCTTTACCCGATGGGTTTTCTCATCGATGGTGACGATCCGTCCCACAGAGGGCAACTGTTTTTGAATACGTCCTAGCACCAAGCCAACAAATAATAGCTCTGCTTTCTGCTCGGGGGTAATGCTATAAGTACCCGCAACAATTGTTGGCTCATAGCTAATCTGGTGATTCTCAGGGTCACTATTCATCCTAGCTAAAACCGCACAATAAGCTTCTAGCTGAGTAGATTTAAGAGTTGCATCATGCAGAAACTCATGCTTTTTAAAGGTTTTGACATCGTACTTCTTACTTTCTGGATGGGACTGCGAAAAATCTTTAAGATATCGAGTTCGATTTTGATTGCGGCGTTCTTCCAAAATCAGCGGATAGTCATGCGGCTTTCCCTGATCCTCAGAAAATAACAGCAGAAAAGCTTTGCGAGGACATTGCGAATAAGCAACAAAGATTTCAGAAGTGATCACTGGGGTATCGCTCATGGTGGTCTCTCAACTTTGTCCTGGTTTGGCGACATAACTTGTAATTGATCGGCATTGCCTCCTTCGATGCAGCCTCATCTACCTCAGCAGGGGTGTTATGGATCATTTGTGCTGGATAACACCCCTTGGGAGAGAATAACCCGCAGTCATGCCGTCTAATTCCCGTGCTAGGGATTTATCCGGTAGCCATGCCATCTAATCTCCTCCTATGTAAACCCCTCCCATGAAGTTGCTCGATCAGGTTCGAGAGATCATTCAGATTAAGCGTTACTCCTATAAAACCAAGCAAACCTATGTCGGGGCGGGCTCATCACTCCATAATCGCACTCCTATTTAGCGATATAAGCTCCCGAAAGGCATCGTTATCCAGCTCCGTCAGCCAGGATTCGTCTGAGCCGACGATGGAGCCAGCGAGCTTTTTCTTATCCTCGATCATCTGGTCGATGCGTTCTTCCAGGGTGCCGATGGCGACAAACTTGTGGACAAAGACATTCTTCTTCTGGCCAATGCGAAAGGCCCGGTCGGTGGCCTGGTCTTCCACGGAAGGATTCCACCAGCGGTCGAAGTGGAACACATGGTTGGCCTTGGTCAGCGTAATACCGACACCCCCCGCTTTCAGGGACAGCACAAAGGCCGAGGGTTCCGTTTCCGGGTCTTGAAACTGGGTAATCATGGCTTCCCGCTTGGTGCGGGAGGTGCCGCCGTGGAGGTAGTAGGTGTTGGTGTGGCAGGTCTGGCGCAGGTACTTTTCCAGGGCGGCTCCCAGCTCGGTGAACTGGGTGAAAATCAGCAGACTTTCCCCTTCGGCCATGGCTTCCTCCACCATTTCCGTCAGGCGGGTGAGCTTATGGGAACGGGTCGCCGTAAAGTCGCTGC
>CAZPYG010000558.1:0-1755 GCA_964590465.1 uncultured bacterium
ATGTCAGGACTGCAAGCGTCGCTTCAATGAACGCAGTGGCACTCCGATGGCGGGTCTGAGAACCCCAGTAGCGACGGTCGAGATGGCGTTTAAGGCCAGACATGAAGGGTTGGGAGTGAGGGCCACTGCCCGAGTAGTCGGGAAATCAGCGAGTTGCATTACGGCGTGGGAGGAGCGCTTATCTCAGCAGTTAACGCAGTGGTCTCCAAACGCCCCAGACGGCGGAACGGTGACGATGGAGGGCGATGAACTTTACACTCGCGTGGGCGAGAACCTTCCCCCCCGAAGCATCTGAAGGGTGGACCATTAGTTTCATCGAACGAGAGAGTCGCTACTGGGTCGAGGCCAGTGCTGGCCTTAAAGTTGCCGAGTTGTTTGAAACCGGGGTCAGTCGGGCGTGGCAGTGGTCTGAACCGAGTGAGCATATTCGATGGTTCACCGATGGTGAAAGACGCTATAGCCAGGTGTTGTGGTCCTTGGCTAGTGTCTATCTGCCTAAACACGGTCTGCCCCCAACCTATCCCTACCGAAAAGTCTGGCGGGAGGGCTTGGAGGTGGCCATCAAGGTCAAGGGGTCCCAAGGCCACGCCAGAATAGAGTGGCTTAGACCTGTGCATCCCTTTACCGCTATCAGTCCGACGTCAGAAGTCCATGCCAATCATGTCGAGGCGTTTAACAGTGCATTGAGACGTCGAGCGACGGCGTACCGAAGACGTCAAAATCACTATGCCAAGCACGTCGAAGGATTACAGCGAGCCTTAAATGTTCAACGGTTGCTGCATAACTGGGTACGACCGCATGACAGTCTGGGCAAGAGGAGAACCCCAGCAATGGCTATGGGGTTCATTCAACGACCATTAACTATCTCCGAATTGCTTTTATCTAGAGGATTTGAGTGCATCACCCCTTAACAGGACAGTGCCGTTCAGAGGGCTTTACTGCTGATGTGAATAAGCTCAAATCGGTCAGAAGTATGTTGGGGTGAACGCGATGAACAGCTCTTCACAAGGGGAAACAAAGCTCAAATTATCCAATGGGCTTTCTTCCTGAGAAGAGCTATGTAGGCTCACCGCAAGGGATTTAGATTCCTCCCTCTGGTTCTCCCACAGGGAGACGCTTCGCGAACGGAATGACAAAGTTAGTTTGTCGACCTATTTAAATCAGGTTCCTCCCTCTGGTCGGGATGACAAAGTTGGTTTGTCGACCTACCTAAAACAGGTTCCTTCCTCTGGTTGGAATGACAAAACTGGTTTGTTTGCCTACTTAAAACTGCGTCGCTTCAATCCAATTCCTCACATAAATCATAGGAGAACCGTCATGGTTTGTCTATTCAACGCCCTGCCTAAAATTGGGCTTTCTGCAATGGTCCTGGCCAGCACCGTAGCTTGCGGACCCCAACTGGCCTTCGCTCAGGAAACGGGCAACGAGCAGCAGGGCGCCTCCAGTGCTGCCCTGCTACAGGAAGAGGACCAACCAGCTCCTCAAGGCGATGCGGCAGAGGCACAAGAAATTAGTGTCATCGTTGATGCTGAAGCTCCTGATTTGGATGGGATTGCTGCTCAAATTAAGGAGCGGGTTACCCAAAACCAGGAGGCTGACTCAGCCTGGCATGGGGATGCGGTGAACTGGGGAGAGATGTCGGAGGTTGATCGGTGCGATCGCACCCACAAGCTGGTCCTCATCTGTGCCCGCTTCTAAGGACAGCCCTGGGGAGGGCCTCAATCCTTACCCTCGCACCACCACCACCGAACGACT
>CAZPYG010000559.1:0-1734 GCA_964590465.1 uncultured bacterium
CTATCTGGCGTTTGCAAGCTTCATAGGCAACATAGTCTTGTTCTCGCTTAGTTTTGATCGCTGTAATGCCTGCGTGAACACCGCTAGGGTCCTCCTCGTACCGCACCGCTTCATCAAACAGCTCCCAAAGACGAATTAACTCTTGTCCATGGTTCTTAATTTGTTGTTTAAGAGTCTGATGCATAAAGTGAATAGCAGACCGAGTTGTCGTTAGTTCAGAAGTGATCGCCCTCAAAACTTCTAGCGCCGGTTTATGGAAAGGGAAAAAGTAACTGAACTCGGTTTCGCCAATACTATTGGGCCAGGTAAATCCTCGCTTGTAATGGAGGTAGTAATTATTAATGGCTGCAGGATCTTTAATTTCTCGAACTCTAGCGAGAACAATATCGTAGTAGTCCTTATCGTTTTCTAATAGCTTGACCAGCTTCAGGCGATCGTCAGCAATGATATTTTTAACACCCATTTTGCTTTCGATTGCCTGCTGCGCAGAACAAACCGTCCAAATGGGTAAATTCTTAACCTTGGCCAGACGGTTAGATAGAACAACCAGCGTTTTTTCGTCATCTACCCGCTGTTCTTCATCTCTGTTTTTCATAAACAAAGATACTTCGTCCAGCACCAGCAATACTCCGCTGTAGCCTTCAGCCATAATGGTTTGAACCATATGCTCAAGGATATCTTCAGCTTCTGCGGCAACCTGGGGCTGAACTCCTAGATCTTCTGTGTAAAAGCGCCACAGCTTGTTACCGCAGCTCCGTTTATATTCTGGCGACCGATTTTGTTGAATTGCGTTAATGAAGTCATCAACGTCCTCAAATTCGTCCTCATCGAAAAACTTAGGATTTTTCAGAAATTTCTTGAGACGGTCTCGATAAAGGTCTTGATCTTTGAGGAACTTATCGGCGAGCAATTCGGTTGGGAACAGGGAAATATTTTTACCCAGTTCTGTCTGGATCTGTTTTTTGGCAGCGTCCAGAATATATTCAGCGAGCTTACCACCTTTATTGGAAGTGCCGACGGTGCCACCCCCAACACCCACCAAGGTCATAACAATGACGAAAATACCCTTAGAGCCGGTATTTTTAGCTTTTAAGCCATTTTCCCAAAATTGGTACAGCGATTCCCGTTTGCCCCGCCCGGCTTGTTGCTCTTTTTCCCGAACCTGTTCCCACGATTTCTGGTCACCAAGAGCCAAGGCTGACAAAAAACACAGCAAGTGAGATTTGCCAGAGCCAAATTCAGCTTGAATCCAGTATCCTTGCCCAATGGGGTTTTCCTTACGCTCTGGCTTATAAGGAGCAGCCATGTTACGCAAAATATCATTTAGAAAAGGCCGTACCGGATCAATCTGAAACTCTTCAATGGTCTGAAGTTCAGGATTGCGTTCTTGAATCGCCTTTGATGAGTTTGAGTTAGCCCAAACATGCTGCTCTAAAGAATAAACAGAAATAATACGGTCTGGAGTTGCACAAATTTCATCTAAGGTTTTTCGTGCTGTTAAAATAGAATCTGCACCAGCCATAGCTAATTTCTCAACTCCCAAAGGTGGTTATCAGCAATTAAATTAGACGGTAAAATATAGCTTCCTTGACTATAGTCCGTAAATAAAACAACTCTTCCGCCTTCTCTTTTTCCGGGCAACAACAACACAATTTGATTGTTGTCTGTCGCAAGAGTGCGCAGTAAGTTTAACTCTAGTTGATAAGAGAACAGAATCTCTAAGTTAGATAAAAT
>CAZPYG010000560.1:0-1729 GCA_964590465.1 uncultured bacterium
TGTGGCACCTGTGCCGATGCTCGGGGCATTCGCGACCTGCCGTTGATGGATGGCGCTGAACACAGCACGATGAGCCAACTCACCCAATGGACGGTTGAAGCCGATAAAGTCCTCACCTTTTAATGGAGAGCATGGCAGAGCCATCAGCAAACCCTTCCACTTAACTGGAGCGTGATTATGCTAAAACCAGGCGTGGCGGTCTTTGACGAGAACGCCGAACACTATGACCAGTGGTTTGAGCAGCATGGCCCGATCTACCAGGCAGAACTCAGCGCTTTAAGGCGGCTCATGCCCGACGTGGAAAACGCGGTTGAAATTGGCGTTGGTACCGGACGCTTTGCGGCTCCATTGGGAATTGCAGTGGGGGTGGAGCCATCGGCTAATATGGCTAAAATCGCAGAACAACGAGGCATTACCGTCACCCAGGCTTACGGCGAGAATCTACCCTTTCCAGACAAGACGTTTGACCTTGTCCTGCTGGTGTATGGGCAGCGGGCGTTTGTGGTGCTCCGGGGCAGACGGAGAAGCTCAACCGCTGTTATCGTAACCCCAGTTTCTAATGCCTGATGTGGGGTAGACGACTTTTGATCGCTACTCCCTACCTGCAACCCCGTGATTGAGAAAGCTGATTCAGGAAAGTACCTATGCCATTTAAAACAGTCGTTTTCTACGGTTCTTACCGACGGGACCGAAACGGTATTCGCGCTGCCAAGTTCGTTCTGGACCACCTTTCCCAAAGAGGTCACGATGTCGTCTTTGCCGATGCCCAGGTCTACGACTTTGGCCTGCTGGATCGCATGTACAAGGAACATGAACCTGGCCAGGCTCCCGCCCAAATGGAAGAACTGGCTGAGCACATCCGCACTGCCGATGGGTTTGTGGTGGTCGCGGGGGAATACAACCACTCTATCCAGCCCGGTCTCAGCAATCTGATGGACCACTTTTTGGAGGAATACTATTTTCGCCCCGCTGGTATTGTGTCCTACTCCCTCGGGGGCTTTGGCGGGGTCAGAGCGGCCATTCAACTGCGCTCATTTCTGGGAGAAATGGGGATGACCACCCTTTCTTCGATGTTTGCCATTTCGAAAATTACGGATTCCCTTGACCCAAACGGGCAACCCCAAAGTGAGTCCTTACCCAAGCGCCTGGATTCCTTCCTGGATGAATTGGAATGGTATGAAGAAGCCCTGCAGAACCAGCGAAAAGCCAAGGGCACTCCCTATTGACGAGCAACCCTTCCAGCGGTCGGGGGGGCCTGTGGCGGTGCATGAGTTGACGCGGGTGCTGGCCCGGGAAGACCTGCTGTGATGCTGCGCGGTGAAGGTATCCCAACAAGCGTTGTCCCAGCGGTTTTTGGAGTTTCCAGCGGAGCCCTTTGAGCGGGTATTTCAAGAACCTGCTGCCGGTGATGCCATCACGCTGGCAGGCTCAGCGCCTGAATCGCCGCAATCACCCGTTGCAGTTCCTCTAACGCTCCTGCCGCCGGATCCACATTGGCGGGACGCAGGCGCGCTACCAACAGGTCTCGTCCGCTTTCCCACCGCCACGCCCAGCATCACGTCGTCTCGCAAGATATCGTGGTCGTTTACGGCGGCTGAGGTTAAAGGCCACCTTGACCAGTCGCTGACGATTGCTAGATTGCTGATGAATTTGTTTATCAATGCCACTCTGGATGGGTGCATCCCACCTTTGTCATCCTGAGTGGAACGGAGTGTAGCGAAGGATCTCA
>CAZPYG010000561.1:0-1714 GCA_964590465.1 uncultured bacterium
ATCGAAATCGCTATTCATCTTGGGTTCCTCTTGATAAAGGTGGGGGTGGGGGGCATTGCAACCGAATTGCAAATTGCCTTATAGGTTGGTCAGCCAGGTCACAATTCCCTGGCCGGTCATCAATTCAAAAACAATGGCTGAAACGAAACCAATCATGGCCAGACGACCATTGAGCTTTTCAGCGTACTGGTTAAAGCCGAACTGCTGAGTGTCGTCGACATAGACCTTGGGCTCTACGGCAAAGTTGTTCAGGCGACCGCCGTCTTCGGTGGTGTATCCACGGGATGTCATAGGGTTTCTCCATTGCTTCTTGTAAAAGTGTAACACAATGTAAATAAATGTTGCAAATTATTGACGATAGGTATAAAACTTCTCAAACAACTCAGGGGAACTCCTCACGGGCAAACCGGTTGCAACACCAGGGGTTGGCCGTTTTACTCTGTGGCCTGTGTTGGATAGGGTGGGTCGTACCCGCCTCTGCTAATACCCCAGAAGAGTGGGTCGAATTAGGGACTCAAGTCCACGGTGGGTTTGGCTCTTACATTGCCCTGGGTATTCGCATCGGTCTGGATGCTAGAGAGCGTCTTCAGGCTGAGCCCCGAGAATTAGAGGTCACCTATTACAGTACCGCTACGGCTCCCTGCCCCTGCGTGGTGGATGGGGTAATGCTGGCCACGGTGGCCACCCCAGGGCAAAATTCGCTGCGGGTTGCGGATACCCCCAGCCCTCCTGAAACTTTTGGCATTGTTGAAGTTCAGCACAAAGCGACCGGTGCAGCAATCCAATACCTGATTCCCGCCAGTGCCAGAGAATTATTAGATAACTGGAACCAGACTCTGGACCCCGTCGGACGATTTCAGGCTGTCATGAATGCTCCAGCAGAACAACTACTTTTCGTTACAGAAGAAAACCCGAGTGAATGAAAAAGTGATGGGGGTCTCTGCAATAAGCCTGAGAGACTTGCAGCGTGGATGGATTATTTTTGGGATATAAAGCTGAAGTATGCCTATTCCACAAAAATTGGACAGATAAGAACAAACATTTCGGTAACTATTCCTATAGGGGGAGGGTGAATCTAGGTTGCGATTTTACGTTTAAAGACAAGATGTAAAGACAGATAAAGTCATGCAAAACGTTCAAGAACGCACCGATATTCCCCAAGAACTGAAGCAGCCTTATTTTGATCCTGGAACCAAGTGGCGATGGGGCTTTGTTCCCAGCGCCGAAATTTGGAATGGTCGCCTGGCGATGATCGGCTTCCTTTTCGCCATTTTAATCGAAGTCTTCAGCGGGCAGGGCTTTCTTCATTTTTGGGGTCTTTTAGGCGGTTAATACTTTTCATCGTCTCCTTTTTAGTTATGAGCGGCATTGAAAGTGATGCCGCTTTTTTTATGCAATCCCCCCTGGGGGCATAGCCAGATTTTTCATGCATGAAGATCCTGATAAATCATAAGAAATGCCCCCAAGGGGGATAGAACTTGACTAAGCGATTTGATAATTTGCAAAAAGAGAAATAGCTGAGTTGAGGCGCGTTTTTACAATATCCCCAATGTGCTGAATGTTGTCCCGATCACATTCTTCCTTTAGGCCATCAAACTGCCCTCAGCTAATTTCACCTGCAACCAACATCTTCGCCGATAAATATTCAGAACCTATGTCTTACGAGCTTCCAGCTTTGCCCTACGATTACACCGCTCTTGAGCCCCATATTTCA
>CAZPYG010000562.1:0-1709 GCA_964590465.1 uncultured bacterium
AACTGGGCTTCCTGGATAAGCTTATAAGAAGTACTTAAATATCTTTCGACTTCCACGAACCTCTAGCAACCAAAATTTCTCCGATCATGCATGAAGACCACCTTCCGAAGAAGTTATTGGGATTGTTGGTGGATGAACGACGGTTCAACCAGTTTCTATTAGTTCAACTTTTGAAGAAGTTATTGGGCTTCATTTTGATATACATTGCAAACAATTCCGTGGACTTTCCACAACTTAAATTGAAGACTTAGCACTTTGGAGGTTCAACATGCAACGATTTGTAAAAAACCTTGCTGACACCCTCCTCGGTGCCGCTGTTATTTCTATCACTAGTGCGACTTTCTCTTCTGCATTGGCGGAGGAGGTTCGGGTATACTACCCCGTCTCCCTTCAGGCCTTGGGCGAAGAGGTGGTTACTGACCCTACCTGTCTGATGACCAACAGGACACTTCAGGAGATGGGCATTGTTGTTCATCCTGAGGTAAGCAGTGAGGCAGTCTCGGCAGTCGCCTCTGTAATAGACTGCTGGACAACCAATCAAACCACCGGGATTCCACAGTCTATGGAGGGTGACAGGATTGAAATATTAGGATCTTATCAACTCCAGACCGGTGGGACCTTACGCCTGTTTGCCACGGTCCACTGGACCGCTGTAAATAGCTATAACCGCCTGTTGGTATATGAATTTTTGCTCCAAGAGGGGGGGGCAGAGTATACCATCGAGTACTTCACCGATGAGGAGCCTCGTGCTTTTCTTGAGATCCTGGCAGATGAAGGATGGTTTGTAGAGGATCTTTCCCAGTTGTTCGAAGCCCTCCGTCCCTACGGAGACCAACAACTCGGCGGACTGGAAAAAATAACTGACGACAGCCTTCAGGCTGCTGTAGAGGCAATCTACGCAGTCGACGAACATGCTGTGTCAGGTGAGAAGGTTACAGACGTAATCTACGTCACCGATGATGAGGTTCAAGCTATCATCAAAGTCTCCAGTGTTTCTGGGGATTGGACTCTTGCGGTGAATCTCACTCATGACCTGCTGAATTTCACCTATCTACGTGATGACAGCCAAGTTGGTAGAGTGGCACAGAGTTTAAATGTCACTCTGGCTCAAGCCCAAGCCTATCTCACTGCTGCTGGTTTTTAATTAGCAGCAGTCAGGTATCAGTATTAACCTGCAAACGAAATCTTAAAAACTCGCAAACAAGGCAGGGCAATCGCACTTAACTTGTATTAGATCTACTTGGTAGATAGACAATAACCTGGGCGAGAATAAGGGTAGATATTTCTGGGCCAAATCCGGACTCTGGTTCAAGCATAAATTAGTCCCTCCTATCGGCGGTGAACTCTGATGTCCAAAGGCTTTGCTGCATCATCTGTCTCGCCACCTTCCCCTACCGCTCAAAAGTTCAAACAAACATTACAGCAGCAGCATAAAGCCTTGGAAGACCAAAGGGTAAAACGGCAACCCAAGCACTTACTGATTGATATTGTCGTTATCACCATCCTAGCGGTTCTGTGTGGTGCCAATGACATGGTTGCGTAAGAGTCCCTAGGAGCAGAAACCTGAATTTTGGGTCTAACAACCCCCTTGCAGCGGACAGTTAAAAAATCTTGGTGGGTATGCAAAGGTTACTAGCCGCCGCTGAAGGGGAATGTTAGATAGCAAAAAGTTCCGGGTATCCTCTGTTTGAGCTGTATATGGCAGTAGG
>CAZPYG010000563.1:0-1705 GCA_964590465.1 uncultured bacterium
TTCAGCCAAGTACTTTAGGCCTCCCGCTGTCCGTTAAACCGCTATTTGCCAATTTTCAACACTTAGTGAATCGCCTCTCTAAGTAGCAAAAACCTTGCCCTGAGAGCATTCCAAGCGCCGACAGGGCGGTTTTATCCTCCAGTCACTATTAAATCGCTAACTGCGAATAGGCTGTTTTGGGCCAAAAATTTTGTAAATCGCTAACTGCGAATAGGCCAAGGAGCACGCCAAAGCATTAGCAAAACTTATAATCCAAGGCCCAATTATTTGGATCCCCAGTCAATCCCATGTAGTCCTGAAAGGCGAAGTAAGGCTATTGTTGTGTCAGATTTTCTCGCTGCGGCATGGCATCTGAGGCTTCTTCTCAACTTACCCTCTCAGCAATTCAGCGGCTGAACTTGATTCGCACGCTGAACAAACTGCCAGAGCCACAATTTGAGGAGCTAGCCTTTAGCTTGAATCCGCCCCCTGGCATCATTCCATCTAATGTTGCTGCCCAGGGAAATCGCACTTCAATACTGCTGCAGTGGGCAGAGGGAACTGGGCCGGGCCTGGTCATGGTTCAAGAGATCCTGAGTGAAATTCTTGGGGAACCCACCTTAGCGCCCTCACCTGCCCCTGCATCTGCCCCCCTCTTTTTGGCTCCCCGTCGAAATCCCTTTTTTACGGGCCGAGAAGACCTGCTCAAACAGCTTCATCAGGCGTTGGCTACGGGAGAACCTGCTGCCCTGAGTGGGTTAGGGGGAGTGGGTAAAAGTCAAATTGCAGCAGAGTATACCCACCGATACCGGGACCAATACAGCCATGTGCTGTGGGTCCGCACTGAAACCCAGGACGAATTGATATCAGGTCTAACCGCCCTGGCCCAAGACCTGGGCCTGCCCCTAAGCCAGGAGGCCGACCAGGGGGTAGTGCTGCAGACCGTCAAAAATTGGTTCCGATCCCATACCGGTTGGCTGCTTGTGTTCGATAATGCTGACCATCTTGATCTGGTGCGAGAGTGGCTTGCCTTGAAGGATCAAGGCCATATTCTACTAACCACCCGTGCTTCAGAAACCCGGCCCTTGGCGCTCTGTATTGGGGTAATGACCATGCCTCCCCACGAAGGAGCGCTGTTTTTGCTCCGTCGGAGCGGCAAGCTACCTAAAGAAGGGGCTTGGACCCAGGCGACCGAAACCGACCAATCGCTAGCATTAACAATATGCCAGGAGATGGATGGCCTGCCCCTGGCCCTGGATCAGGCTGGAGCTTACATCCTGGAAACCCCCTCCAGCCTGGCGGAATACCACCGACTGTATCAATCGGCAGGCCCTCAGCTGCTAGCCAAACGAGGGCAAAACGCCTTAGACCACCCCTCCGTTACCATTACTTTTTCTTTGGCATTTCAGGTGGCGAGTCAACGATTGCCAGCCCTGGCCGACTTCCTCAACCTTTGCGCTTTTCTCGCCCCTGATGGCATTCCCGAAGAACTGTTTAAGGATAACGCCACCGCCTTTGAGCCTCCCTTGCAAGACATCCTGGCTGATGGGCTGGATTTTGTAGAGCTGTTAAAAGAGGCTGGACGGTTCTCCTTGGTTACCCGCAATGTTGATGACCAAACCTTTGCTGTGCATCGGCTAATCCAGGAGGTGATTCGGAATAGTCTGGATGCGGTAACTCAAGCCAGTTTGGTTCGCCAGATCCTCAAGGTCACGAACGAAGCCTT
>CAZPYG010000564.1:0-1698 GCA_964590465.1 uncultured bacterium
GAGACGGATTATCAGCGTGGTCGGGTGACCAGTGCTCGTAAGAAGGCGTTTTCTCAGTCCTACAACTTGTCTCGCAGTGGTCGGTCTAAGCCCCGTCGATCTATGGATGAGAAGTAGGTCACTGCCGTTATCTCCTACGCCATGGCCGGACTCGTGATGTCCTGCGAGCGCTGACCGCACTGCTGAATTCTGCTCTTTTCTCCAGAGCTGCCTTGGACACCCTCATCCCAGGTTTTGCATACCAGGTCCAGCCAAGATCTGGAGGTTTCCCATAGGCAATACTCCACTTCTGGACTTAGACAAAAGTTATACTCCCCCTATTTTGTTTTGTTGGTTTTTGTGAAGCCGGGCAAAGATTCTTTGCCCGGCTCAATATTTGACCGTTTGTCTTTTGACAGGATCAAAAAAGGTGCTGAGGATGGTGAGCATCTTTTTGTGAGAGTCCCCCATGCATTTATTGCGCTGTTTTAAGTCGCATTTATCTCCCTTATCCACCGAGTTTTTTCCTCAAGTACTCCCGCACACGAAGTCGTGGTTCTATATCCTGCTGTTGATAGGGTGTTTCCTCTGCGCAGTCGACTTCCACACTCCGTTTGTTGCGTTGACGGTAGTTGCCGCGCTTACCCTGAATGGGGCTAATGCCTTATGGTGTGTGGGTATTTTTTGGCTGGTGCATCAAACCCTGGGGCCTAGGATAGTTGATGTTCAACTGTCTATGGCTGCAGTGGAATGGGACTTGATGGTGATCTCAGCCATCGGATGTGTGCTGGTAACTACGCTCTTTTGCAAAGAGCAATTAGCTCTCACCAGACAAACTGTCCATTTCAAATGGTGGAGTCCCTGGGTCATTACGGCTATTGTTTTAAGCATCAGCTTTCTAATTTTTGAAGGGTTGACCATGCTCTTCTGGATAGGGCAGGGAGGCCATGGGTTCACCTTCGGGGTCTTAATTCATTTATTCACGAAAGAGTTCATGTGGGCTCTGAGCCTAACCGGGTTTTGGACTGGTTTTAGGAGCTTTGCCAACCAGAAATCCGCAATGCTTCGTAATATTTGACAGGCTGTCTTTTGACTCATTCTGGAAACTCCCTCCATCCTGAGAGGTAATTTGCCGAAGAGGAGAATTGTGAAAGCTTTTATATCTGCGTTAATCGTCTTATTAGTCGGTCTAATGGTCGTTTGGGTTGCTCCAGTACAAGCCGCTGATTCGGCGGCTGGCGCGACTGTATTCAATACCAACTGTGCGGCCTGTCACATCGGCGGCGGCAATGTGGTGAATGGGGCCAAAACCCTCAAAGCCGATGCCCTGGCCCAATTCGGCATGGATTCCCTGGAGGCCATTCAAAATCAGGTCACCAACGGTAAAGCCGCCATGCCCGCCTTCAAAGGGCGGCTCACCCCTGAAGAAATTGCAAATGTCTCCGCTTACGTGCTGGATCAGTCTGAAAAGGGCTGGTGACACCCTGCAACGCTCCTAAACCTGCTGTCCTGGCGATGGCAGGTTTCCTGTTGAATCCCCCCTATTCAGGAAAAAGCCAATGGTTCGAGACTTGCAACGATGGCTGGCATCCGCCGTTCTATTCAGTGTCGTGATGACGTGGCTGGTGCTTGCGCCAACTCCAGCCCTGGCTGCCCCGGTCCTGCCGGAGGATCCTTCAAAAGCTGCCTTTGATGCCGGGGTGAGGGCCTACCAATCTG
>CAZPYG010000565.1:0-1696 GCA_964590465.1 uncultured bacterium
TTTTGAATGGAGAATAGGAGATTCGAACTCCTGACCTCTGCGGTGCGATGGTAGATATCTCGACTCTAGAACCTTTACTATCAAAGGGTTGTAGTCTTTGTGAAAAAGCCTTCGATCCATTTTCGATCCAAAATTGCTCAATGCTGGCCAGAAACTCACCGCTGGAAGGCAGACCTTGAGATCAATGCTCTTTCTTTATTGGATCCGTAGCTTGCATTAGATGCGGTCTTTTCAACTTGGTTTCCCCACCGAGATGAGTCATGGGGGAGAGGTTATCTCGCTCCCCTATGATGGCGTTAAGGCACAGGCATTGCTAAGCTTTAGGGCATTCCGATGTGATGCCCATGAACCGTCCTATCGATTAACGAAACCCCCAGATGACATTGTCACGGCGACAATAGGCCTGTTAGCTCAGGAGCACGCCGGGCAAATCGAAGACATCTGGGCAGGCATTCTGCGGGAGACACAGCAGTCTGAAGCCAGTTGGGACTGGGCCTATAAGCTAAGACTGGCTGTAAATAGACCTGTTGTGAAATAGGAGATAATAGCCTGTGGAGCAAGTTAACCCAGTTGTGCCGTGCTGAATCTCCAACGCGCCCTTAAGCGTGATCGCCTCCTGCGCGCCTTGACCGGTTTGAATCGGAAGGCCTTTGAGGAACTGAAATCCACCTTTGATCAGGTATTGGCCAATGCGGCAGTGCCCCGACGGAGTCCCTTACCCTGTCAACGGGCGAGCGGAGCTAGGCGAAAACCCACGTTGGCGACAGTCGAGGCGAAATTGTTCTTTATCTTGTTCTACTTCAAGGTGTATCCCACCTTTGATTTAGCCGGGCTCCTGTTTGACCTGGATCGCGCTCAGGCGAATCGTTGGATGCATCGCCTCCAACCGCTGGTGGAGGACGCCCTGGGTGAAAAATTGGCGCTGCCGCAACGTAAAGTGACGAGTCTTGAGGACTTTATCGAAGCCTTTCTCGAGGTGAAACGGGTGATTCTGGACGGGACCGAACGCTCGATTCAGCGGTCCAAAGACAGGGGAATGTTCAGAAAAATGCGGATGATAGGGCTGAAACCCCTGATTTCTCGTCCCCAAAACTGGAAATTACACAAAAATCTGAACACTCTCTCGTACCTAAGAAACATTGTTCTTTAGGTACGAAGCACTAGTTTGCCTGTCTCAATGGACAATTCTCAAAATGAGTCTTGCAATACTTGGATACACCCGGACAGTAAAAGAGTCACTAAAGGGCGTTGGGGACATTACACACTACTCGAAACCCAATACTGTCAAATGAATCGCGAGGATAATCATTTAGACGAGATGCAGAACGACAATCCCGTTGAGGACTTTTCCAAGAGCCGCCACGAATAACCCTAGCTGCATCCTCATTTTTGGTAAGCCAAGCACTGCCGTTTTTAGGTGCTCCTTCATAGTTGCGATGCCAATGATCCAAACACCATTCAAAAATGTTGCCGTGCATATCGTGCAGGCCAAACCCATTAGCATACTTAAAATTATCAACTGGTGTAGTTCCCCGACCAAATGCTTTCTGGTTACTCTTGCTAGGGTCACTGAAATTCGCTAAACTTCCTGTCAGTTTGTCTCCAAAGTAGTAAAGCGTATTGGTATTAGCCCGGCAAGCATATTCCCATTCGGCTTCACTGGGTAGCCGATAGGTACGGCCTGTATGTTTGCTGA
>CAZPYG010000566.1:0-1688 GCA_964590465.1 uncultured bacterium
TGAGCCGTTGTGTGATTGATTTAGCGGCGATTGTTGGGGCTTATGTGAGGGGGGAGTGATGACAGAATTACAGACTACTCCACAAAGAATCTCTCACGAATTACTGACTCATCGGCTAGACTGCCCGTACTATCATCCAGAGGCAATTCAACTTGATTACAAACTGAAAGAATATCCAAAAGTAAAGAAGCTATCCGAATTAGTTGATCCCAGACGAAAAATTACGAATGGAGTCAGAGGTCCTGATCTCAAACCATCAAATTTCCGTCTGGTGAGACTCCAAGATTGTAAAGACTGGGAAATTGACTTCGATGGATGCCAGACTATTTCTGAGAGGCAATTTAAGGAAAATAAACGATGTCAGCTTTACGAAGGCGATGTGGTAGTTGCTATTGGTGGCTATGTTGGTAATGCAAGTATTGTCAAAAATGTAAAACCAGCGGTCATTGGACAGCATAGTGCTGTATTGCCTCGTAATACGAAGAGCTTTAACGAGCGGTACTTAGTTGCTTACTTGAACTCTAGGTGGGGGGCTATTCAATTTCAAAGATTTGTCTCCGGTACAGTTCAACCTGGGGTGAATTTAGAAGATCTCCGAGAAATTCCAATTCCAGTTCCTGATGCCAAAGTTCAAGCTTACATTGGGGATAAGGTGCGGCAGGCGGAGCGGTTGAGGGAGCGATCGAGGCAGCTTCTCAATAGCGCGACTGTTCTTCTGGATGACTTGCTGAATGGAAGATTAAAAGAATTAGATTTAGTAAATCCTACCTTTCAAAAGCTTTCCAATGTTGAGAACAGGCAAAAGCAACAAATAGATAAGAGATGGATCAGGAGAGTCCCAGGGGAGGAGCTTGAACTTAGGATTGATTGCGAGTTTTACAATCCAGCAGTAAAAACCGAAATAGAAAAAGTTCAGAAATTTAATCCGAATCCGTTATCCAGGTTTGTGGTCAAAAAAGTTTCCGAGCCACCTATTCATACAGATCACTATGGCAAAGAAGGCATTCACATTATCAGTCCAGCCAACTTTTCGGACTACAAGATAGATTTAAAGGATACTAATAAGCTGAACCCTGACCATGTTCACTTATTCAGAGATTTTTTGCTTCACGAAGGCGATCTGATCTTCGCTCTTGTTGGCGATGTCGGACATGCTTGTGCAGTTACTCAGCCTGTCCCAGAAGCCATTACTTACCGGCGGACAGCTCGTCTGATATTAAAAAATATTAATCCCTTCTTCGTTTGTGCGTTTCTCAACAATAGGGCTGGAGATTTACAGCTTAAACGTATGACGACGGGAGTCATTCAAGCTCAATTAAGACTAGAGGATTCCGTCGAAGTCTTGATTCCCTCATTCGAGCCTGAAACTCAAGATTGGATTGGCGAGCGTGTCAGGCTATCTGTCCAAATGAGAGAGCAGTCTGAAAATTTGACAACAGCAGCGAAACTTATCGTAGAAGCTCTTATCGAAGGCAAACTCAGCGAAGCAGACCTGAAAGCTGCTCAAGAAGACCTAGAGCAGGATGATACAGCACTAGACCGAGAAATCCTGGCTCGCCTCACTCGCAAGGGCATCGACTGCCCCAAAAAGCCACCTCTTTTTCCGGACCTGGATGCCCTATACGAAGCCCTCTCAGACCTGGAGGGTGCAGAAACCCCAGGGGATGAATCCGCCAATGGTAACGGGC
>CAZPYG010000567.1:0-1672 GCA_964590465.1 uncultured bacterium
CAACCCTAGCGCCTTTATTTTTCTACCCCACAGATTTAACACCTAGACAAGAATCATTCTTGGGATCCAGGGTATTGCTTCGCAAAGGTTCGCAATGCGGAGTCAGCAATCCCATCCGGAAAAAGGCGGCGAATAACGTAGCTGCTGTACCGTCTACGAGTTCCAAACGAACTGAACGGTAAATTCTTTTGCAAAAACGCACGGGTCTCATCGAGAGATTCACTGTCTGGTAGCTGAGGTAAAAGTTCGATACCCTCCGCTAATACGGCCTTGGCAAAGAGTTCACTCTTACTGCGTTGGGGAGGAGTAGATGGCTTTGCTTGAACCGTCACTTCCCCAGCTTTGGACTGTTTTTGGGTAGTTGGTTCTTTTTTAGCCTTAGCCTTCTTAGGATCCGCTTTTTGCCCACCAGGCTGTTTTCTCGCTCGTTTGGGCTTGGCTGTGTTACGTTTCCCCTCGGCTTCTTTTTCAAGGGAGTCCGGCAGAATGGACGGTTGGGTAGCCTCTACCTTCTCGGATTTAGTAGTGTAATAGATGCGGATCCAATCCGCCAGCTTGAGGAGAGTGGCAGAGTTTTCCCTTATGCCTTTCACCTTGCACAGCTTTTCAAAGTCGGCGTTGAGGACCCCAGCTAACCCACCAAACTCAGCAATCAGCTGTTGGGCAAGCGGTTGAACATCTTTTTGAGGAATGGCGTAGCAAAGCAGCAACTCAAGCAGTGCTTCATCCGTCCTTGAAACGTCTTCGCCAGCAATGAAGCGCTCCCTAAGCCTTTGTCGATGTCCTGCTTTGTTACTAGGAGCCATAAAGTGAAATTGCAGCTGACTTTCTATAGGACCCTGAGGTTCGGCAGTTCTTGCTATTGTCTCAGATAGATTTAGGTAAAGGGCATCCATTTTAGGCCAGCCAGCAATACTAGTGAAATTGTCTATCGCTCCATCGCTCTCTGAGCAGTTCAAACGATCTACCTGGCTCTAGTCTACTTAAGTTTGGCCCACTCTCGATGGTTAGGTCTTCCCAGCTCTTAGTAAACTTAACTTCCAGCGTTTGGAAAATTCTGTTCACAAGAAGTTACTGACCATTCCCTTTGTAAAAAGGCGCTTGACGTTCTGATAATAACCATTTGGGCCTAATCCATTGACCTAGAATAGTTTGAGCCAGAGTAGCTCAAGGCTGAATTGCTCTGACAGGTTAGTTGGCAGATTGCCTGGTATCTGTATTGAATGGTGAGCCTTCAAGTCACAGGAGCTGCCAGCAATCATTAACCGAACCTCAATCAGACTGCCTGCTATTCCTTGGGAAGGTACTTTACCAGGGCTTTCATCACTTCACCAGGTTGAAACTGGAGAGGACGGTCGGCAGAAGGGGCGCAGAGGAAGTCAGTCCATTCAAAAATTTCGGCAAAGCCGAGTTGGTGCAAGGCCGCGATGATGGCGCTGACAGCTGGCTTAGAGCCGATGACGAGGATTTTGACGGGCTCTCGGTCAGGTTTGGGATAGCTGTGAAGCTTAAGGGTAAGTTCAAGGCGAACTTGCCCTGCCTCCACCTCTGCTGAACCAGGGTCGCTCGAAAGATAAGCTTGGGTCTGCATAGGACAACTTGTAAATGTCAACAGTCTGGATGTCGTTATAATAGTCGGCCAATCGGGTGCCGTCAACAGTTAGGCTCTCGT
>CAZPYG010000568.1:0-1669 GCA_964590465.1 uncultured bacterium
CACGGTGCCCCACTGCCGCTCGCTCAGGTAGGGTCCCCACTTTTTCCAGGGGGTTCGGAGATTGCGGGCAGCCTGCAGGCGGTCGTGTTCGGGGGTCATAGAACTGCAAATGGGTTGGCAACAAGTGGATGGAGAGTGAATCCACTACCTTCAGGATGAAGGGTAATTCTGAGAATTGCTTGAGTCTGGGGTAAACATTCTCTAGAAATGCTCAACGCAGACTGGGGTTGAGGGCCGACTTTGCACACTGATTTACCCCTGAGGATCCAGATGAGAACATTCTCATCGAAGGCTTAAAAGTATTTCAAGATACATTTAGCTCTCGTTTAGGTGGACGTCTCACCATAAAAACTGTCGGCAATGAGTTGAGCGAACGGCTTTAACTCTTGCCTGTTGAACCCCTATGGGAGGACTGTTATGAAACGCTTTTTCATTTCCAGCCTGACTCTGATTCTGTCGACGCTGGCGATCTCATCCACGGCTCACGCGGCCCAAACTAACCTGCAGAACTCAGCCGCCGACCTGAATAATGACGGCGAGGTGAGTCTCAGCGAGTTGAAGCGGTATAACCGCAGCGAGCGTGATGCCTAAATGCGAGGGTTTGAAGACCGCTCAGGTAAAGCAAAGCGCACCCAGGTGTTAAAGTCTTGGGAATAGTGGGCAAGGGCTCAGGCCTTTGCCCATTTTTTGGTTATAGGCGATCTATTCCGCAGGGGTAATTCTGCGGGGCATCACGCTGATGTACTCGCGTTCATTAGCAGAGCCTGGGAAGAGGCCCCACTGCCAATCGTGGTTCAGCATCCGCTTCGGGGTAGTTTTCTCCAGACCGTGCGGCACTTGCCATGCGAGCAATGACTTTCGGAAAATCCCGATCCGCCTGAAAGGCCAGAATGGGCAACAGCACAGGGGCTAGAAACACAGGCTTGGGCTGCAACTCCCACCACACCATCACCTCAGCCCCATCTCCCGAAGGGAAAACCTCCCAACCCCCAACCATCGCCCTGGCTGGAAACGGAAAGTCAGGAGCCTCCGCCAGAAACCGGACAACGAAACGATGGTCTGGCTCGAAGGTGACACATTCTTCAGCCCAGGCTTTTCCGGCCTGGTTCACACAGCGGCGAATCGCTCCTACCCCAGGGGCTTTGCCGTCCAACAGCTCAGAGCTTTTCAGAGCAGGCGTGTAGTTCTGGATATCCCCTAGTTGGCACACGACTGACCACATGGCGATCGCCGATGCATTGACATGAACGGGAACGCAATGGCGATAGAGACCCGATTCTGGCACCCGGTGTACCCGGTTAATCCCCCAAAGCTGCCACACTCCAAACGTGAAGACAATGACGGTAACTGCGCTAACCGTGAGTAGACCAGACTCAGACAGGTGTCTGGCAAAGAGGGCAACCCCCACAACGGTTCCCAAAACCCAGAGGAAATCGGCAAAACTGGCATAAAGGGCTCGCCAGGTTGCCATTCTGGGGCGGGTGGCCTGGTGGACGAGATCAGCAGCAAAAATCACTAATCCCACTCCGACGAGCTGCAAGACCAACGGGATCTGAATGCCCAAGCGATCGCCAACCCAACCAGGCGCAAATAACATCCCAAAAGCGCAACTGGTTGAAAAAATGGCATTGGCAAGCAGGGCCGCCCGCAGCGGTCGTGAATGTTCCAT
>CAZPYG010000569.1:0-1658 GCA_964590465.1 uncultured bacterium
TTGGCCTCTTTTGAGTTTTCACCCTAAATTCTTTCTATTTTTCGAGGTGCCCTATTGTTTTTCTGCGATATTTACCTCTAGGACCATTCCCATAAAGGTAGTGACCATTAAAATTTGCTAGGTCTGTTGTAATCGTCTCCCCACAGCTAAATGGTGGGTATTGACTCCTTTCACTTCCTGAAAGAAAGGATGGGGGTGAGGATTGCGCTCGGCAAGCATATTCCCACTCGGCTTCGCTGGGCAGGCGGTAAGTAAGCCCAGTTTGCTGCGATAACTTTTCGCAGAAGATAACGGCATCATTCCACGAAACTTGTTCTACCGGTCGAAGAGATCCCTTAAATCTCGATGGGTTCTCACCAACGACCAATTCGTACTGGTCCTGGGTAACTTGAAACCGCCCCATAAAGAACCTAGGTATGGTAATGCTGTGTTGTGGCCCTTCATTATCCAACCTGCCTAATTCTGATCGGGGCGAACCCAGAACAAACTCACCACCGGGGATGGCAACCATGTCCAGCGTTATACCGTTCCCCAAATTTTCTTTAAAGTAGTGAGCCTTGGCTAGTCGCTTTGTGATAATTTTCCCCCGATTATTTACCTGCACCGTTTCAAAGGTACAGGTTGGCAAAGATGATGTTTGAGTGGTGCTATCCATTGCTTTGAGGGCTTCGCCGGCGGTCGGATAGCGGTGGCTGTAGTGGTGTCGCACCATTTGAGTCAGAACCTCAGCCAGGGCCTTACTGACTTTTGCATTAGACTGCCAGATCACTTCTGAGGTGGCGGGGTCGGTGTCTAAGTCAAGGGGAAACTTGCCGGTCAGGGCTTCAATGGCGACCATGCCTAGGGCATAGACATCACTGGCAGGGAGAGGCTTACCTCGAATTTGCTCGAAGGGTGTATAGCCCTGGGTTCCAATGCTAACCGTCGTTGCCACCAGTTGGGACTGGGGTTGACCATCGGTGCCCCCCAGTTGTTGGGCCGAAAACTCTTTGACAATACCGAAATCAATCAAACACAAAACACCATCTTGCCGACGGATCAGGTTTTCGGGCTTGATGTCGCGATGGATGACACCCTGTTGATGGACATAGCTGAGCACCGTTAAGCCCTGACGCAATAGGGTAATCACGTCCTTTTCGGGCAAGCACTTTACCGCCTGTAGCTCATCCCGCAGGGTGCGACCGGCGATGAAATCTTGCACGATGTAGAACTTGCCATTTTCTTCCAGGTGGGCCAGCAGGAGGGGAATCTGGTCGTGGCGACCTAGTTGCTCAAGGGTTTCAGCTTCTTTATCAAAGAGGCGACGGGCCACCTGCCATTCATCTGGTGTGAACTCCCGCTGGGGGCGCAATTGCTTGACTACGCACTGGGGCTGTCCAGGGCGACGCAGATCTTTAGCAAGATAGGTGCGACCAAAACCGCCAGAGCTGAGCTTGCGGATAATTTCGTAGCGTCCGTCGAGGGTGGTCATGATTACGCAGTTTGGAAATAGGCAATGGGCCATTCTCAGTATTACCCACAGGGCAGGAAAGTGAGTCTAGGTGGTTAGTAGGTCACTTCTGCCTTTCCCCTTTAACCCAAAACCCTATGGCTCACTACCGGCAACTAACTGGGCATAGAGCGGCTGTTGTGTTGAGAGCTGGCTGACGTTGAGTACC
>CAZPYG010000570.1:0-1647 GCA_964590465.1 uncultured bacterium
AAAGCTGGAGACGATCTTCAATCAATTCCAGCAGGTCGATGCGTCAGACTCCCGCAAGAAGGGGGGCACCGGGCTGGGGCTGGCGATCTGCAAACGCATCGTAGAGCAGCACGGCGGCGAGATTTGGGTGGAGAGTAAGCTGGGACAGGGCAGTACATTTTTCTTTACGGTGCCGATTAATGCTCCCTAATGCTTGCAAATTGGGCACTCTAAGCGTTATGGCCTCGGATATCCCCAGCACATGAAACTGTCGTTGCGAACTCTGCTCATCGTTCCTTTTGTGCTACAGGTGGTGGGCATTACCTCTCTGGTGGGCTACCTGTCCTACCGCAGCGGTCAGCAGACGATAGAAGATCTGGCCCACCAGCTGACGACAGAAACAGGCTACCGCATCACCGAAAAGCTGGATAGCTATCTGCAAAGGGCACATCAGTTCAACAATAACCATATCGCCGCTCTAGAAGCGGGCATCATTAGTCTGAATGACCTTGATCAACTGCACCATTATCTTATTAGTCAACATCACCAGAATGCTGCCATTAAGGCTGTTGGGTTTGCGCAACCTGACGGCACTTTCTTGACGAGTAACCAGGTCAGTCCAGCGGACTTCGAGACTGGGGCAACCAGTCTAAAACCGACCGATTTACCCTACGAGGCAGGGCATTCTAACCCCAATGACCCCAGTCAGCTTCATCTGTACGCCCTTAACGAAACTGGTCAGCTGCTGCGCCCCGTGGAAATTATCTCTAACCTGGATGTGCGCAATCGCCCCTGGTACCGTCAGGTCATGGCAACTGGCGCACCAGGATGGACTAAGCCCTTTCAAATGGGGCGTACGAACCACCTCATCATCAATGCCCATACCCCCCTTTATGATGAACAGAATCAGCTGCGAGGGATGTTTCTCGCGCATATTAGCCTGCATCAGTTGAATGACTTTTTAGAACAGGTCGCCATTGGGCAAACAGGGGAAGTCTTCATTCTGGAGCGAAACGGTGCCTTAATTGCCAATTCTGCCGAAGACCCGGCCTATATTGCTTCGGTTGCCAATGGCGACAGGCAAGGAGCGGTAGACGGAGACCTACCGATAACCCGCCCGGAAAGTGTTGATTTTCGCCGTCTGATGGCCTTAGAAAGCTCTAACCCGCTAATTCGGAATGGAGCCCAGCAGTTGGAATACTCTTTGGGCAGTTGGGACATGATTCAAACCCCCCAGCAATTGACCGTTCGGTTTGACGGAAAACGCCATTTCCTGCAGGCCATTCCCTACCGGCAGGACTATGGTTTGAACTGGCTGATTGTGACTGTCATTCCAGCATCGGACTTTATGGCTGAAATTGAAGCGAATCGCCAGCGAACCATTGCCATATCGCTAGGGGCTCTGCTGGGCTCCATTGTCTTTGGTGTGTGGGTTACCCGTCGCCTGGTGCAACCCATTCGGGCCTTGAATCGAGCCACTGAAGCACTGGCTGATGGAGATCTTACCCCCAAGACCCAACCCACCGCCATCCTCGAGGTAGAATCCTTACGCAGAGCCTTTCACCAGATGGCCCACCGTCTGGATGACTCCTTTCACGCTCTGAAAACCAGTCAACAGCAGTTTGCCACCCTGCTGGACAATGTGCCCGTCGGGGTGGCCGTGTTTGA
>CAZPYG010000571.1:0-1645 GCA_964590465.1 uncultured bacterium
ATAGCACATCCGCAAACTCATCCAGTAAATCAGAATCCGCAGGAGCCACAGTCCCGGTTTGAGAGGGTGCTACAGAAGGCGTAACACTTTGGGAGTCTTCCGCTGCAGCCACAGAGGCGGAGGACACCAACGGCTCATTGGCCAGACTGGTGGGTCCTACCCCCAGCCCAAACTTTTCTCTCAAATGCTGAATTTGAGCCTCCATCTGCCAGATGGATTGCTGGGCCAGTTCTTTGAGTTGATCCTCTGAGTACTCCCCTGCAGCTTCATAAGCAAAGGGCAGCCAGAAGGCTCGAGTCGCCGTGGCGGCTTTCTCTTTGCCGTTGTAAGTGCCATGAATCAGCCAGGAGTAGGTAATGCCATTGGGAGAGGTGCGATCTGGCTCAAAGATGAACCGAACCCGAGACTTTTTCTCTGAATCGGAGGATTCTGGAGTGGATGACGGCTTTCTTCCGCGAGGCATACCTGTAAAACCCAAAACTCTTCAAAAGGCGATCGCACCCCAATCAACAAGGCACTTCAATGTTAAGCCGCCCTTATCTTAGCGTCACAACAAGCTCAAATGCTGATACGATGCCAAATTCCAACAAAAGTATACAGCCCATTCAGCATTTCCTTATGGACTAGCTTACAGAAATGACCAGAAGGGGAAATCTCGTGCCCTGAAATCAACCCTTTATCAGCTAGCCCAAGAGGACATATAAACTTTTGAAAATAATCAGCATCTTGTCAGCCAGAAAGGCTTGCCCGTTCTAATATGGACTTATCAAGGTGAATGCTTCTACCAATTTTCATGATCCTGGGCGTCTAGGCTTCTAGGCTTCAAAGCTCCGCAGTTACGTGCAGGAGTTTGAAGCAGGGCTCAATCAGTTCAGCTTTGTGCAATTAACCATCGATTTTGCAGCTTGGTCACCGGAGAGGGGCAGGCAATGGATACCTACGAATTGTTAGAAGCTTTTTTCGGACAGCTCAATGCTCGTCTTGATTTAATCGAAGGCAATCTCAGAGAATTGCACCATCGATTGAATAGTGAGATAGAGTCGCCCAAGCTGGTGAAGCTCAACGAAGCCTGGAAAATCCTGGGCTACAAAAACTATGACGCCTGCCTGTATAAGGTCCGGTCTGGCCACTATCGCATCAACAAGGAAATTGTGGATCGGCGTTCTCCTCAATCGAGAAGGCCTGACTGGTATGCCGACATTGAAAAGTGTCAGCTCCGAGACCGCACCATGGCTGGCAAACGCTCCGGTATGAAGTAACCTATTCCGCTTCAAACCGCCTGCTTCTTTTTGAGAGCGGCAAAGTAGCTCTGGGCGGCCCGCTCCTTGGAAATATGTTTCTGATAGGTCCCCAGGTTGACATTTGGGTTGTGCCCCATGAATTGAGAGGCGACTGCAGTAGGCAGTTCTAGCCACAAAGCAGCCCTGAGACTCCAGGCATGGCGCAGACTATAGGGAGGAAAGGGCATCTTGGCCCTTTGAAAGGCCGTAGACGTCTTGCAACAAAAACTCTCCCCGGCAGCAATAGACCGAGTAGTTTCAGATCGTTAAGACCAAGATCCTGAGGCTACTTCGCTTCTCAGCGATAGTTCCTGGCGCTCTCACGTCGAAGACTAAATATAATATCTCTTCCAGAACTTAAAGCC
>CAZPYG010000572.1:0-1643 GCA_964590465.1 uncultured bacterium
GTCCTGAGTACTGTTACGCAGGGAGCAGGCTCTATTCAGGAAGGTTCCGCCATTTCTAGAATAGTACATGTGAACCAAAATGCAAATACAAATATACTACTTCTAGTCTTTGGAGTTTGAGGGTCTGGCAATCAGAACATCTAAACAGAATCAGATGTTTTGAGGAAAACCTGGCCAGACCCTCTAGAATCGAAGTCCTGATATGGGTAGCCTGGTCAGGTAAACCTTATCCAAGTCCAGAAGTGGAGCTTTACCTACAGAAGGCGACAGCCCCCGAGATGGATTTGGTACAGAACAGGGTAAGTAGAACAGCAGAAGTGGTTGTATGGCAAACAGTTCGGTAGAGCAGACGGTAATCGAAGCCAATCACCAGGAGGATGACGGAATTACCGCCATCCCCGATGGAATGCTGCTGGACTACATCACCAACAAGCCCATCAAGGACAGCAGCAAAGAGCAGGTGCGGCAGCGGATTGCGCGGGCGCTGTTCCATGAGTACGGCATCAACGTGGAAGACATGGAGCCGGACTTCAAGATTCCCATTGGGGGGCGCAATAAGAAGGTCAGCATCGCGATCTTTCGCCACGGTAAGGAGCATGAGCTAGAGAACGTGCGGCGGGTGGTGGTCTGTGAGAAGGAGCCCACCGGGCGGGGCATTACCAAGATGAGATCGCACGACCAGGCCAAGAAAGACCTGCAAGTGCTCAAAGACTTTATGGCGGAGGCGGGGGAAACCTGCGAGTGGGGGTTGTGGACGAACGGCCTGGAGTTCTTCTTTTTGCAGAAGGAAGTGACCCGGTTTGATGTGAAGTTTAAGCCGGTGGGTGACTGGCCCATGGGGGATGAGACCCTGGGCACCCGCGATGTGGCTTCCATTGCCCGAATGCGAAAGGCGGATCCAGAACTGCTGCGGGTAACGTTTCGGCGCTGTCACAACTTCATTCACGGGAATGAGGGGATGTCGAAGGATGTGGCCTTTCGGCAGTTCCTGTATTTGATTTTTGCCAAGATGCACGATGAGCGGAACCGCAACGGCCATGAGCCGCGATTCTGGGCGGGGGCGACGGAGCAGTTTGAAGATGAAGGCCGAGTCGCTATTCGGAACCGCATCGAACCCCTGTTTGAGGAAGTGAAGGAGCAATACAAGGGCATCTTCCAGGGGAATGAGCAGATTGAGCTGTCGGATCGCGCCCTGGCGTTTATGGTGTCGGAACTGGCGAAGTATGACTTCAACCGCACCGACATTGATGCCAAGGGAGCGGCCTATCAAGAAATTGTGGGAGACAACCTGCGGGGAGACCGGGGCCAGTATTTCACCCCAAGGGGAGCCATCAAGCTGATGGTGGATATGCTGGATCCGCAGCCCCACGAGCGGGTGTTGGATCCCGCTTGCGGGACGGGTGGGTTCTTGATTAGTACGGTGAACCACCTGCTGAAGCAGCGCCAGAAGGTGGAGGGCATTGACCCAGCAGATGAGTCTACGACGGAGTTTTTGTCGCTGAAGCAGGAAATTAAAGAGTATGTGGAGACGAACCTGTTTGGGGCTGACTTTGACCCGGCGCTGGTGAAGACCTCGAAGATGAATCTGATGATGTCTGCCAATGCTGAGGGGGATGTCTTTCACATGGATTCGTTGGCGTTTC
>CAZPYG010000573.1:0-1631 GCA_964590465.1 uncultured bacterium
GCGGGTTCGGATTTTGCAGGCAGCGGGCCAGCAACTCCAGATCCAAATCGGTATAACCAAGCTCACTGTTCAGACCTTGATTACAAGCTCAGGCAATAGCGTACAGCCCTTTCAACCTCTAACAGCTTGCTGTCCGATAATCGTCCGGCTGGCTGGGCCGGGAAACGATTGGCATCAAGAGAGCGAATCTGAAAACACAGGAAAACGGTTTCTAGCGGTAGACCACTCTCGCCGGATGGAACCCGCACATTAGTTGGATAATTGCGCTGAATATTGCTGCCTTTAGTACCTACTACAACCGTAACGACCAGGGGCAAACGATTAATTGCATCCGCAGAAAGTACTAGCACCGGACGTTTTCCGGCCTGCTCACGCCCCTTGACCGGATTCAGATCAACAAAGTAAATCTGCCCTCGCTGAATACTCATGAATTGCTCAAACCATCCATTTCGGCCACCCTGAATTCATCGTCAATGTGGACGATTTCAGCTTGAATGTCGGGATCTGCTGCCATCTCTGCCAGGGCGTTATCCCAATTTCCTTCTGGTTCTACAGGGTGAGGAGTGCGTAGAAGCTGGGCAATGCGTTCTAACAGCCAGAGCTTTTCACTAAATGAGAGCGTTGAAATCGTTTGCTCAAGGGCCTGGAGGGTCTCAGACATAGCTTGACTCATTCTTGAGAAAGTCGTTGGGCATCTACCTTATCTTAGGTCGCCCCAATGGTTTTCAAAGTCATCTCAAGCTTGGCTTATCCCTTGGTTCGCAATCCCTGCCGGAAAGCTTTTGCCGCCGATAACGGGTTCGGATTTTGCAGACAGCGGGTCAGCAACTCCAGATCCAGATCGGGTAGCACCTCGCTTTGCTGAATGGCTTCATATCCAGCGGTCTCGGCGAACTGGTCAGGATTTTCTTCTCGCTGGTGGTACAGGGAAAGGCGATGCTTCTGCCAAAACCAGACCTCCCGCACCCCCAGGCGACGGTACAGCTCCAGCCGATTGATGCTGCCACTGGTGACGGTGACTTCGATCGCCAGATCGGGAAACTCCTTATCAGTGCCGATGCAGTAGCTTTCATCGGGCTCGCCCCCGGCCTGTCGCTCCGGTTTCTTCAGAGTGGTGGAGCCCATTGGGAAATATTCCGTATCGGTTTCCAGGAAATAAATCAGCAATAAATCGCCAATTCGAGTTTTGCCACTTTCATGATTGCGACTGGGAGCCAAGATTTCCAACACCCCATCTAAAAAATGCACCCGATAGGAAGACGAATCTCCCAAATCCGCCAGCAGGACCTCGTACTGCGCCCAAGACACTCGACTTAGCACCCGCCGTTCTTCGGGGTCATCCAGGGTTATGCGGCTTGCCAAATCGTTAAGGAGGACCATTAAACTCTACCCCGCCGACTTTACTAATTGTCCTGAGAATACCCTTATCAACTTCATCATATCGGAGGCGAGTGTTGTGCCCATCATCTCTTGTAGGTCCTCTGCAAACAGCACCAGACCACCTATCATCAACTATCAACTATCCAGACCTCGATACAGCTCAGCGATATCGAATTCCAGCCCCAGGCTTTTCAGTGCTACGGCATCGCCAGCTTGATAAACCACGGTTTCCCAGGTGTTATCAGCGGTGC
>CAZPYG010000574.1:0-1626 GCA_964590465.1 uncultured bacterium
GAGATGATGGCGCAGTACCGAAGCCGGCGCTTTTCTAACTCGACAGCGGATGGTTTGGTGCCCCAGACGTTGGCAGGCCTCAAATCGATGACAGCCCGAAAACCCGTAATACTGCCCTTCAACCTCAAGGACATCAATCGGTTCTTGAAGACCAATTGCTTCAATTGAGGCCATCAACGCTTCGACCTTGGCGGCATCCTGCTGCCGAAAGAGGGGACGACGAATTTGGCTAATGGGAAGATCTTCTATACGCATGGAGAATTTTGGAAAGCCATTTAAAGCATACTCGTAATGAATATGACCTGACCGTGGGGATTTTACCTCCAGGGGGTTAGCTCGTCCCCGGATATTCTACGAATCCATATCAGGTCCAGCTCGCAAGCTATGGCTTTCTCTAAGGCAAAACTCAACTTCTGGACCTGGACAAGGTTTAATATCACAGCTCAGAACAAAAATAGGTCCCGAACCTACCATCCGCTGGCTACAATGCCAGGATGAGACTTCACCTGAAATCTGGTAGCCCTGAATTTCTTTTACCTATGGCATCACTGTATTGGTCCTGGTCCAAGACCTTACATGCTTCCCCCACCCTATCCATTCCCAAGGGGTTAGCCCGATGGGCTGGGCTGGCAACCGGCTTTGCCTGCACTCTGGGAATCTGCGCTGTAGCTGCGCCAGGTCGAGCGGTTCAAAACCCAGTGATCGAAGTGGGGGTCGTCCAGCGGTTTGGAGAAGAACAGCAGGACACATTGTCCATCGAAGCCCTCTCGGGTGATCAATTAACCCTCTCCTTTGACACCCAGGGACAGCCTCAAACCGTGACCACTTCAAAGGTGGTTTTGGGGATTACCCCTGAGGCGTTGCCGGAACCGGAACTCCAGGAACGGGTGGTGCTCAGCACCCACCGCAGCTTTGAGAGCGCTGAGTACAGTGCCCGGCAGTGGCAGGAGCGCGGCATAGCAGCGGAAATTGCTCAGCCCGGCGGGTGGGAAGTCTGGGCCGACCGAGATGCTTATCGCACCCCTTTGCTGAGACGTTTGCTGCTTAAGAATCTGGAGGAACAGGGGTTTACTGAAGTCTTTCTCGACAGTCGTGTGGTCGGGCAGGAACCTCAAGCCCATTTTGAAGCCAACGGCTATCGCTACCATCGAGACGCGTTAAATGTGCGCTCTGGAACCGGGCAAATTCGGGTGGTCGAAAATGGCAATACCCGCGAGGCCCGGGTCTATGGCGGTACCCTAAATCTGCAAACCAACACCTACGGTACCTACACCCTGGTGAATGATGTGCCGATTGAAACCTATCTGCGAGGGGTGGTGCCCTACGAAATTGGCACAGGTGCCCCCCTCCCGGCGATCCGGGCCCAGGCGGTTTTAGCCCGCACCTATGCCCTGCGAAACCTGCGCAGATTTGAAATTGACGACTATCAGCTGTGTGCAGATACCCAGTGTCAGGTCTATCGTGGCATTACCGGGGCGGCCCCGGTCACCGATCAGGCGATTCGCGCCACCCAGGGTCAGGTGTTGACCTATAACAATGAACTGGTCGATGCCCTGTATTCCTCCACCACTGGGGGGGTTACTGCTCCCTTCAGCGATGTGTGGAACGGCCCCGACCGCCCCTACC
>CAZPYG010000575.1:0-1621 GCA_964590465.1 uncultured bacterium
ACAGCCGGGACAAACCACTGGAAGACATGGTCAATTTACGAATGTCAGCTCCAGTACAGCGCATGACTATCGTCGTATTACTGCTCAGTTCAATTATGCTGATTGGCTGTCAACGCATGCTTCTTGCAGCACCTCTAACCAGTACAGAACAGAGTGATACGACTGGCAATTCGGACTTGCCGCGAGAGTCAGATGGGCGTTCTGCTGAGTTACTCTCTGCTTTTTTCGGTCTCGATAATGGATTGCCCCCACGGTCTGAGGGCGTCTGTCGAGGTGCCGGGGGGCTGATGGGCTGCCAGTTATCTTTTCCCACGAACTTAGGGAGTGAGGCAATGTCAGTTTTGCGGACACCAGACGAATGGTTTGCCAATTTGCCAGATTTTTCCTTCGAGCCTCACTATGTCGAGGTCAATGGGCTGAGAGTGCATTATTTGGATGAAGGTCAAGGCGAAATCATTCTCTGCCTTCATGGTGAGCCTACTTGGTCGTTCTTATACCGCAAGATGATCCCCCTTCTGGCTGCCGAGCATCGAGTCTTGGCAATGGATTTCATTGGCTTTGGTCGCTCAGACAAGCTCAGGGAAAAGGAAGCGTATTCGTTTCAGATGCACCACGATATTCTGGTGGGCTTCATTCAAAAGCTAGAGCTAGAGCACGTCACACTGGTCGTTCAGGATTGGGGAGGATTAATTGGTCTGACAGTAGCCAGCGAGATGCCAGAACGCATTGCGCGATTGGTCATCATGAACACGGCTTTGCCAACGGGAGAGGAATCTATGGGTGAGGCCTTTCTCCGCTGGCGTCAATTCGTTGAGCGGGTCTCAGAATTGCCAATTGGGCGGGTGATACGCATGGGTTTAGCCCATGGTGACAGGATTGCGCCGGAGGTCGTCGCCGGCTACGAAGCCCCCTTTGTTAATGCTTCGTACAAAGCTGGAGCGTCAGTCTGGCCACTGCTAGTTCCGATTCTTCGTGAGGATCCAGGAGCGGCTGAAATGCGACAAGCGCGAGCCGTCCTATCCAAATGGCAGAAACCTGTACTGGTGATGTTTTCTGACGCGGATCCGATAACCCGTGGTGGAGATGTATTCTTCCGCAGACTCATCCCAACAGCGAGAGAGCAACCACCTATTGTCATTAAGGATGCTGGGCACTTCCTCCAAGAGGAAAAAGGTGAGGAAATCGCCACACACATTTTGGAGTTCATGGCTCGTACTTCACTCAGTTATTAGAATCCGGCTAACTCATCGCCACGGCTGGCTTGGCTATAGGCTCACTTAATGCCGATCTTGGTCTCATCTTCAATGAAGGATAAATCAGCACGATGAAGAAAGCCCTGGGATTTCTCGTTAGCTTGGTTGTTGTCATCATCGCCCTCGCTATTTGGGCCTGGAATTCTGAGACAGCGAAGGAAAAGAGCCTTTAAATCTAGAAAATATTTCGTTTTTCCATAAACCTCGACAGGTGTCAATCATGCATTTTAGATCTGTTCTCTTTCCATCCATACCTCAACTGCTGCATGCAACGGTAATCAGCATATTGTCTGGGATAATTTCGACGCTGCCCGCCCGCGCAGCAGACGAAATTCACTTTGATTTTGGTCCATTTAGCCGTTCCCTTT
>CAZPYG010000576.1:0-1608 GCA_964590465.1 uncultured bacterium
ATGGAGAAATCTCCGCCACTGCAATGGAAAAGTTCTTTAACTTACCCACACTAAGTAGGTGGACGTAAATAAACAACGTTGTAGGGTACTGTTAGGCGAAGCCGTAACGCACCGCTCCGTAAGGGTTTGATGCGTTTCGCTGACGCTAACGCATCCTACAGATAATTAGGTCTGTCTACTTACAACGACTCCAGCGGCCCCCAATCGCCCGAGAAAATAAACGACGCCCAGAAGTAGGGATGCTCGTAAGTCGGGTCTTGCATCATTTCAAGCTGCACAGCTCGTAGGGCCTCGCTGCGTCCGGCCCCATCACTCAGGCGCTGATAATACCGTTCCATCAAATCGGCGGTACCATTGTCGGACACTTTCCACAGGCTCATCAGTTGGCTTTCGGCCCCGGCAATGACGAAGGCACGGCGAAGACCATAGACGCCTTCACCGTTGGCCACATCGCCCAGGCCGGTTTCGCAGGCGGAAAGTACCACCAGCTCGGTGCCGTAGAGGTTAAGCCCAGAAGCTTCCAGGGCTGTCAGCACGCCATCTTCTTCACCGCTCTGGCGAGGGTTGAACCCGGCCAGGGCTAACCCCGAACGCAGTAGGGGGTTTTCGAGGTTGCTGGGGGAAATGGTCTTGGGGTGGGTAGCCTCTTCTCGGATGATGGTGGCGCGGCTGTTGAATAAGCCTGAGTTATCGACTGTGGGTGGGGCAACGAACTCTACGTCAGGCAGGAAGAAACCATGGGTAGCAATGTGCAGAATGCTGGGGGCTTGAAGCTGCTTGAGGTTATTTTCGGTAGCCTGGGAACGTTCCAGGGTGGTGACGTTGGGTAACAGGGGAGCAATGGCTGCTTTCTCGTCGAGGGTGCCGGGGAGGGGGCCAAACTGTAAATTGCTCAAGTCAACAGAGCGGGTATTGGCAGCCCGTGAGGCCAGTTCAGTATCGGCAGGGGGAAGGTCAGCAATCGTTGTTAGCTCAGCATTGCCGGGATTGTCGTAGTCTGGATCGGCCAGCACCACAGGCCCCTGCTGTGGGTGACGGTTGGGGTCTTCGATGCCGAGTTTGAGCAGGTCGCGGCCTGAGGTGAGGTAGGTAATAGTGTAGGTTTCGGCCAGGTAGCGGTTGTTTTCATCCACCAGGGCGGCGAAGGGAATCAGGTTAAGTTGCCCATCGGGGGAAAGCAGGATGTGTTGCTTGTCGCCCAGGAGGGGACGAATTTTAGCCATAACCAGGGCATCAAGTTCGCGGGCGGCTTGTTTGACCTCTGAGATTTCGTAGCAAGGACGAGCAATTTCATCGCCACAGCGAAGTTTGGTTTGAAATTCGGTGACTTTATCGTCAATGGCAGCGGCTTCACCCAGATCTACCCATTTGAGAGTGCCGTCTGGATGAAGAACGTAGGCAGCGTAGCGAGGGTTCCAGCCCTCTTGGGAACCTTGAACATCGAAAGGCTGGTAGGATACCAACTCTATTAGGGCGGCATCATTAGGAATATGCTTTTGAATATTTTCTAGAGTTGGCACTGTCTTCTTGAGGGGTGATAGCTAGAATGCTTATGACGAATAGGGTCTAAGGTCATGAAGTGTGTCCATTGCAGCAGTGAACGGGTGG
>CAZPYG010000577.1:0-1593 GCA_964590465.1 uncultured bacterium
GATTCATCGGTATTCGGTCGCAACACCTGTGGCTCATAGCCGAAAAGCCGTTGGTAGGACGGCAGAGCATTGGGCTGAATCGCACCAATAAAGCGAGTATTCAGGTTTTGCAGAATTTGAGATCCGGCGACCGAGTTGGCGATGGTGTCCGGGTCCTGACCAATAATCAGCGGTCGAATGCCGGACTTGGCCCCGTTGGCGCAGACCTGACCGATGATCTGGGCAATGCCGTTGTACTTAAACAGGATGGGGCTTTCATCGATGGCCAGCAGAGAATCCGAGACTTCCAGGGCGCGGCGAAATGCCATGGCTTGGGCAGATAAGGCTAAGACTGCGGCTTCGATGTTGTCGCCCACATTGCGCAAGGCAAACACCGTGAGCCGAGCATCGGTACGAATTGTCGAAGGTTGAGAAATGGCTTTCCCGACCCTGCTGGAGAGCCAGCCCCGCAACTCCAGCAGAATAGTGGCAATAGCCTCATTCAGCAGATCGGATTCAACTTCCAGATCCAGATGGGCGACCGTATCAATGAAATCTGCCAAGGTGGGCATCTGCTGCCAGGCGGGACTGCCAAAACCGCCTTCAAACGCTGCTTCATAGCGAGCCAAAATCGTCGGATTCTCGAAGAAAGCCACTAATGCTTGCCACAGCACCGTATGAACTCGCTTTCCCAGTGCGTTATCCGTCTCAGTCCCCATCACCATCGTGTCCAGAGCTTTGACCAGAAACTCTTTGTAGTCGTCCAGTCGCTCCTGACGCTGGACGTCTGGCAACTCACGCAAATCAGGAATCTGAAACAGGTTATTGCGCTCAGAGCCGATATCGAAATAGGCTCCCTGGTCCCCAAAGAACTTCACCAGGTCGGTATAGGTGGTGGTGCCATCCGGTTTGGGATAGTCGAGGGAGATGACATTCATCCCATTGGCAATCGCCCAGACGAAAATCTCGGACGCCAGCACTGACTTGCCACTGCGGGTTTCCCCGAAAATCAGCATCCCACGATGTTGATGGACAAAATCCATTTGAATCGGAGTATGTCCCTCACGAGTAATCAGCTCAATGCCGCGCTCATCAATGGTACGAGGGCAGGCCACCGGCATCAACCCAGGAGCTTCGTTGGTGAGATACATCTGCTTGCGCCCATCCTCCAACAACCAGCCGGAGACGATAGGCAGGGTTCTTAACCACAGTTGCCAGGCGATTTCGGTCTCCCGAATGAAGTCCCCCTGGTGAAAGGCATTGGTCAATTTCTGACAGGCTTCCGCCAGGGATTCGGGCGTGTCTCGATGGAGCAGGGCCACCACACTGACCCAGATCGGCAGCGCCCCTTCATAGATTCGTTCTTGAGCTTCTACTCCCTGCTTCAACCGCATCTGAGAGGCGACATCCACATCCCGCAGCTGATTGGCGCGAAAGGTGGCGGTGACACTCTGCTTGGTCAGCCGTTGTAAGGTGATGCGAGTCATCATCCGATCTGCGGCGGCTAGTTCACAGACACATTCACAGTCGGGGAATAGGGACAGGGCCTGCCACAAGTGATAAAGCTGATGCTCAGGGGTAGTGAAGCCTGCCGGTTTGGATTCAAGAACCACC
>CAZPYG010000578.1:0-1586 GCA_964590465.1 uncultured bacterium
CTTGATGCCTACGGTAATGTGCTGCTGGCCGCCAAGCTGATCTACAACCGCTTTGACACCCGCGAGCACTGGTCCCTGGTGGAACAAATCGCTGATTTTTTAACCGAGCACTGGCGAGATCCCGACTACGGCATTTGGGAAGAGCAACAAACAGACCAGTACACCTCCGGCAAAGTGGTGGTAGCCTGCGGGCTAAAGTTCATTGCCGATGTCACGGAAGATCCTGACCAGGCTAAGCGTTGGCGAGCGGCTGAGCAGGATATCCGCGATTATGTGGCCCACCATTGCCTCACTTCAGAGGGGGCCTATGCGGTAGTGGCTGGCAGCGATGATGTGGATGTCACGGCGGCTCTCTTTCCAGTCTGGGACTATACGGCCCCGGATACGCCTGAAATGTTGGCGACGATCAAAGCGTTAGAACAGGACTATGCTACCGGCCACCTGTACCGTCGGCATCTGCGCAGCTTTGACTCCCAAAAAGAAGGGGCATTCCTGGCGGGAACGTTTTGGGTGGCTCAGTACTGGGTAATGCGGCGAGACTTCGAACGGGCGAAGGCCATCATCAATACGGGACTGGAGTTTGCCAACGACCTGGGCCTGTTTGCGGAAGAGGCTGATCCCACCACGGGAACCATGCTGGGTAATTTTCCCCAAACCTTTGTGCATGCCGCATTTATGGGGGCAGTGCTGGACCTTAAAACGGCGATGGAAAGCGCTTCATCGTGATGTTTGAAGTTTGGGAAAAGGCATTCATGTACTGCGTCATGCTGATAGCGATCGCAATTTTAGGTCCCGGTGCCTATTCCTTAGATGCCCTGATTTTCGGGGCGTGAAGTTATCAACCAAAGTATTTCTATGAATCCCACCTCCCACAATTCTGTCACCGTTCCCCCCATGGACACCCACAACCAGACGCTGGTGTCCTACCTGCATCCCCCTGAATGGCAAAACCCTGAGCCTGCCGGATGCTACAACCTGGTGGTGATTGGGGCCGGAACTGCAGGACTGGTCACGGCGGCGGGAGCGGCCATGTTTGGAGCCAGGGTGGCGCTGATCGAACAGCACTTGATGGGGGGCGACTGCACCAATGTGGGCTGCGTTCCCTCTAAGGCGATGATTCGCTCGGCGCGGGCAGTGCAGGATGTACGCCAGGCCCATCGCTACGGGGTGCAGGTGCCTGACGGGGTGCAGGTGAACTTTGCCCAGGTAATGGAGCGACTGCGGCAGGTGCGGTCGGAAATCAGCGAAAACGACTCCGCCCGCCGCATTCGGGACGAGTATGGGGTGGATATCTTTTTTGGCAGAGCGGCCTTTACCGGTGCCGACACGATTACCGTGGGGGACCGGGAGTTGCGGTTTAGTAAGGCGGCGATCGCCACCGGCTCCAGTCCCGTACAGCTCCCCATCGACGGGCTGGAGGACGCGGGCTACTTGACTAACGAAACCGTCTTCAACCTGACCGAGTGCCCCCCGCGCCTCGCCGTCATTGGCGGCGGCTATATTGGCTGCGAACTGGCCCAGACCTTCCAGCGCCTGGGGTCTCAGGTGACGCTGCTGCAGCGGGGAGGGCGCATCCTGAAAAAGTC
>CAZPYG010000579.1:0-1585 GCA_964590465.1 uncultured bacterium
AGTGGCTCGTCACGCCGGGGAGATGATCAACGAAGTCACTCTGGCGATGGAGAAGGGGTTAGGGTTGGGGGCGATCGCCAACGTTATCCATCCCTACCCCACCCAGGCGGAAGTCATCCGCAAAGCCGCCGATGAGTACAGCCTCAGCCGATTTACGCCCTTGGTTAAAAAACTTGCCGCCACTTGGATGCGTTGGCGACGGTAGGCAAGGATTGGATTACTCTCTTAGAGCGACCTGTTCCACTCCCAATTCCCTCAAATAATCCAGCTTGGGGTCATTTAAGGCCATAGCGATAAAACTATAATCAAGACAAACGTTCTCGATTGAGCTTAGCTATATGCTCCAGCGGCTTTCCTATCGTGTTTATCCCTGCTATTCGCTGGTAGCTCTGCCAAAAACTAGCGAGTACTGCCACAGGGTCAAGGTATAGCCCTATGCCTGCCAAGGATCTCTACCATGACACAGTCAAAGCCGCCCTAATCAAGGATGGTTGGCTGATTGTGGCTGATCCTTACCGAATTCAGTACAAGGATATTGACCTTTACGCTGATCTGGCGGCTGAACGCCCCATCGCGGCGGAGCGGCAGGGGCAGAAGATAGTTGTTGAAATTAAGAGCTTTATCGGGCGCTCGCCCATGACCGACTTTCATAACGCCGTTGGGCAATACGCTGTCTATCGGAGTTTGATTCAAGCAACAGAGCCAGATTATCAACTATACCTGGCAATCGACGATATTACCTACGAAAATTTTTTCAAACGGGAAGGTATCGCCTTCATTATTGAAGCCAGTCAAATCTCTTTAATGGTTGTTGACATTGAACAGCAGGAGATCGTGCAATGGATAAGTTAGAAAAGTACCGGCAGCTCATTCAAAAAATTCTGATTGACTATCAGCAATGGTCGGCAAATGCCAGCCAAGCAGGAGTCAGTCAGCACGTTTCCTTTGATGAGCAGCGTGACCATTACTTCTGGTTTCATTTGGGTTGGGATGGCAAGCGGCGAGATTTTGGCGTCACTGTTTATCTTCGTATTGAGAACTATAAAATTTGGATCGAAGAGGATTGGACTAAACAGGGAATTGCCAACGAACTATTGGATGCTGGAGTGCCCGCTGAAGATATTGTTTTGGGCTTTCAACACCCCAGCAAGCGCCCTTTGACTGAATTTGCTACGGCTTAATAAGTTCTGAACCGAATTGGCCCTTTCTCAAATCCCAAATCACCTCGATCCCTGCGTCTTCACCTCGACTCTGTACAACGACTCACCAGCCGTAATGAACAAACAATGGCCTGCTGGACCGCCGAAGGTGAGATTGGTCACCGTTTCCGGGATACGAATCTTCCCGAGGCGAGTGCCATCGGGGGCGAAGACCTGCACACTGTCCTGGGAGCTGGTGAAAATGTTGCCCCTCTCATCCACTCGAAAACCGTCCGGTTGACCGGGCTCTACCACTGCGAAAACTCGGCCATTGGTGGCCTGGCGTCCTTCCACCACATCGTAGACGCGGATATAGTGATGGCCCTGGGGATAGTCAACCTCAGAGGTATCGGAAACGTACAGTAGGCTTTCGTCGGGGCTGAACG
>CAZPYG010000580.1:0-1567 GCA_964590465.1 uncultured bacterium
CCTGGCACCAATACCGTGATCATGTTGGGAAAGCCTGCGGTGCTAAGACTGTTGGACTCTCTGTCGTTGAACTGTTCTGCTACTGGATAACGTTCACAGAATTTAGTTAAATCAAGATTGGGGTGTTCTCGCTGCATATACACAGCGAAATCCGGATATCGCTCTTTCAGACAAAAAACATCGAAAATATCTTGTCCCCACAGGGACGGCACAATTACGGCATCGGGGCCATACTCTTGAGCGATGTACCAGCAGAGACGGGCGCTGAGGTAGTGGAGCAGATATGATCCTGCCCAAAAATCCACAAATTTGCGCGAGGCTTTGATGAACTCCTGCACTGGGGAGAAGCTGAACAGCAGAAGATAAGGGGTTTCCTGTTTTGGTTCTGTGGTAGCGCCAGTAAACATTGCCCCAGCCAGAGCCGACACCGTGCTCTGGTAGCTGTGCAGGGGGCAGTCAGGCAAAATGCGATGGGCCGGATAGAGCAGCGCCTGGGAATTTGCCTGGGCCAGAAACTCCGGGTAAAAGCGCCAGAACCACCAGAACACCTGCTTGGAGTCAGTAGACGTCCGAATCGTTTCGGGGACATCTATCTCATCAAAAGGCGGCTCGCTAATGGTTTGCTGCTGACCGCTGATGGGATGGCGCACCTCAGTCTGGTCAGGGAGATCAGCGGTGGTTGTAAGGTTGATGCGATCGCTAGAGGCCGCAATATCTAGACAGGCTCTACCAGAGTTCTGCCACCAGGTCCGTAAATCAGATAGCTGAGGCTTTAGGCAATTGAGTTGGGCACACAGGCTATTTTCAATATTGGGTTCTGCATGGGGCTGGATGGCTTGTAAAAAGGCATAGAGTTTTCGCTGGTAGTCAGTCACAGAAACTGGTTCCCCTGCTAAATATCATTTTGATTAGGGTGGCCCCTAGGGATAGAGACCGGAGCGAGGTTAGAACGATGGCGTAGCTGATCTAGCTCTGGGCCGCAGTTACCCCAGCCAAGGGCTGTTTTGCGGTTATAGGAAAACTTCACATACTGTGCTCACCATTCCGGAAAGAATAGAGATTTGGTTAAGTTGCCAGGGCAATAAGGCATCTGCTATTGGGCTGAATTTGGGCTAGAGCGATTCCAAGCTAGTCGCGATTTGGGTCAAGGGCAGAAAAGTTTCAGGTTTTCTTTGGTAAGTGTGAAAATAACGTTACCTGCTGGCGAGGCAAGCACCTGGGTCTGTCGGGGTAAGGGGGGGATAATACCTGTGGTCCATGGGTCTGAGTTCTATTGTGCAAGCACCTTTGAGCTATGGCGTTAACCCTTGACATTCCGCAATCTACCTTGAATGCCTTGCAGAACAAGGAGTTGAGCGGTTTTGGGTGTGGCTTTATTGAGAATGAAGCCCCCGCTATTGCTCCTGGTTGTATCCACCTTGAATTGGGGGTGGTAAGATCTAGACTAGGTAAGGGTTCTGGAAGCCCGGTCCCAACAACTTCTTCGGAAGTCGAATTAATGGAAACAAACCAGTACAACACGCCGCGACTTGTCGCCAACACGGTCTCCCAACAACTTCTTCGGAAG
>CAZPYG010000581.1:0-1567 GCA_964590465.1 uncultured bacterium
CCCCTATCCACACGTTCTCGATCCATAACACCGTGAGGATGCCCACGAGCAGGAGCATCCCACCCAGCACCCTGACGGAGAACTGCGCGAAGAAGTCCGACAGCGCGGTGACGTCGCCGTCGATCCGCTCGATCATCTCGCCTGCGGTCCGGGTCTTGTGGAAGCCGAGGTCGAGCCCCAGGCAGTGGCGTGCGAGATCGCCCCGCAACGCGTTCGTGGCGGTCCAGCCCACCGCCGCGCCCGCATAGGTCCCTCTACAAACCAAAGGAGTCCACAATGCCCAGAAACCGCCGCAGCCCCGGCCTACTCCGCAGTGCCGCTCGTACCGCAGGTCGTACTGCCGTCATCGCCGGTACGGCCACCGCCACCAGCAATGCCGTCCATAACCGTTCGGCTCGTCAAGCAAATCAGCAGATGGCAGCTCAACCCCAACAGGTCAGCATGGCGTCTCCACCGATGCCAGCAGCTCCTCCAGCGAACGCGGATGCAGGCATGGCCGCCTCTGCTGACCTCGTAGCCCAACTGGCCCAACTGGCCCAGCTCAGGGATGCCGGAGCGTTGACGGAAGCCGAATTTGAGCAGGCCAAAGCCAAATTATTGACTTGAGAGTTACGGGCATTTCTTTGATTTGGGGCCTGTTGGGTTCTGCTGCCGCACCACCCAACCTACGTTAAGGATGTTCCAGACAGCCGGTAGACGAGTTCTGCCTGTAGGTTCAAGCCCTAAAAAAACAAATAAATTTAGTCGGTTTATTCCTTTCAAACCTCTGAGCAAATCCCATGGCAAATCTGCCGTCTGCTGAGCAACCTCCGGTCAAAGAGCCTTCTTTTTTAGACGCCATCATTCCCCTGGTTCTGCTGATTGTTTTAATTGGCGGTTCCGTCTATTTATTTGGGTTAAATGCCATCGATGGCCCGGTGCAGGTAGCACTGCTGCTGAGCACCATGGTAGCTGCATTGGTCATTCTTAAAAATGGCCATCCCTGGAGCGAGATCAGCGCGGCCGGGGGGCAGGCAATTTCGTCTATTGTCAGCGCCATTTTTATTTTGCTGGCGGTGGGGGCGTTAATTGGCACCTGGAACATGGCAGGCACTATCCCCACCCTGGTGTTTTATGGGATTCAAATTCTGCAGCCAAGCTGGTTTTATCTGGCCACCGGCATCATTTGCGGGGTCGTGTCCAGCGCCATCGGCAGTTCCTGGACCACCGCTGGTACCATCGGCGTTGGGCTGGTGGGCATTGCGTCGCTGTTGGGGGTGTCGCCGGTTGTCACCGCCGGGGCCGTCATTTCCGGGGCCTATTTTGGCGACAAAACCTCTCCCCTGTCGGAAACCACTGTGCTCAGTGCCCAGCTGGCCGGGGTTGATATTTATACCCATATTCGTGCGCAGCTCTGGACATCAGTCCCTGCCTTCATTCTGGCGTTGATTGTGTTCGCTATTATCGGCAGTCAGACCGAGGTGGTTGAAGGGGTTGAGACTGTGACGGATTTGGCCCAGCTTGACCAGATCTTCTGGATTACTCCCCTGGCCCTGATTCCCCTGCTGGTGCTGGGATTTCTCTCGTT
>CAZPYG010000582.1:0-1550 GCA_964590465.1 uncultured bacterium
CCTACAATTTAGGTCGTCTGGGTTGGACCTATGACCGTATTCTGCAGTTTTACTACCCTGGCACTACCCTGCAGCCAATTAATGAGTCTTTAGTGTTTTGGCGCGACCCGCTGAATTGACCGAATAACCCTAGAAAGGCTTAAATTTTTCTGAAAAGGTTTGTTCTGGTCGAACCGGCAAAGGTAGAACCGGGCATTATTAAATTAATGCAAAGGGGACCTCTGGCGAGGATACTGTGATCCATCGTAGGTGTTGAGTGTTTTTTTTAGGTGGTCTCTGCCTCCAGAAGGGGATGGCTTCGTCTGGATTAGACAAAAGCGAAGCTGCGACTCAACTCTCTTGCCTTGAAATGACCGATTTTGTTGATCCGCCTGGTCCTACCTGTTCACCGGGGAATGTAGATTTTCCGGGTGAACTGGAGGTACTTGATGAAAACCATGCCCAGGCAGAAGCAAGCTTTACGGTGACTTTTTGGGGCGTACGGGGCAATGTACCGTCTCCGGGGGCTCACACCCTGCGCTACGGAGGCAACACTGCTTGTGTTGAGGTAATTGTTGGGGGGCAGCACCTGATTTTGGACGGCGGTACGGGCCTGGTGGCCCTCGGCAAAGACTTACTTCAGCGGGGAAACCCCACCGACGCCAAGCTGTTTTTTACCCATTCCCACTGGGACCGCATTCAGGGATTTCCATTTTTTGCGCCAGCGTTTGATCCGAATACTCGCCTCGGCATTTATGGAGCAGCGGGCTTTAACGGAGCTTCGATTAAACAGCAGTTAATGAATCAAATGCTGCGGCCCAACTTTTTTACGCCGTTACAAACGATGCAGGCTGACATGGCATTTCATAACCTGGCAGCAGGGGGAATGGTGGACCTTGGCGAAGTCAAGGTAGCCACCCTGGGCCTGAATCCCAAAACGAATGCATTGGGGTTTCGTATCACCTGGGAAGACCATACCCTGATCTACGCGACCGATACAGACCATACCCAAGCCACTGTCGATCCGGCGCTTTTGTTTTTAGCAGATGGGGCGGATGTGGCCATTTTTGACGGCACCTATGCAGATACGGCCTATGCCGATCCCATGGCAAAGCATGTCATTCCCTATAAGTTAGGGGTGCAAATGGCAGAGACAGCCCGGGTTAACCAACTGGTTTTGTTTCATCACAACCCCTGCCAGGATGACGATCAGCTGGATGCCCTAGAGCAGGAAGTGCGATCGCACTTCCCCAACACTCGAATCGCTCGCGAAGGGATGACCCTTCAAATCGCCTGACTCTCCATGGCTTGCCTGTAGGTGTTCTCCGGTTAAAATCGGCTCAAGCCCCAACCTTGGTAAGCCATGTCTTTCCAATCCCGGTCAATGCTGTTTCAAACCCTCAGCGCCCTGCCCGCGCCCCAGTTCGAGCAGTTGCGCTTTACCCTGAATCCGCCGCCGGGAGTGGTGCCCGAAAGCGTCGCGGCCCAGGGGAACCGGGTGTCTGCCCTGTTGAGCTGGGTGCAAGGGGCGACGGGGTGTGGTTTGGAGCGGCTGGGTGAGGTGTTGGGGC
>CAZPYG010000583.1:0-1535 GCA_964590465.1 uncultured bacterium
ACCCACCTCGCCCCGTGTTTAACTTGGACAGGGGCACCGTCAACTGCCGGGCAGAACCCGCCACCAGAATCCGCATCTTCCATCGGTTGGGAGCCGCCGGACTACCCGAGCGCTTCTTGGCATCAATGCCCACCACCACCCCGTAGAAAATACTTTTGCTGGCTGGCGTGATCAGCCGAATCGGCCTCCCTGAGGGGAACTCTTCCAACACCGTGGCGACATGGTCGAGCTGCTGATTGATGCGGTTATTTAACTTATCGATGGCTTTGGCGTCCTGCTTTCCCGCGAGTGCTCCTTGCCGATACTGCTCCGTTTCAGCTTCTAGCTGAGCGATGGTCACCTTCGCCTGTTGCAAAGCCTGAGCTTCCAAGGCTTCCCGGTCGTGGACTTCAACCGATTTCACTCCCTCCAACCCCACCTGCTCCCGCACCGCATTGATCACCTGCAGCTGAGTTAAGGGCTTGGTCTGGCTTTTGGCATCGACAATTTCGAGATAAACCGGGCCGGTGAACTCACTTCGAGTACTCCCCTCATCAGCCACCACCTCCATCCGCGCCAAAGGCCGAGCATCCAGATCCAGCTGATCGGCCTCCAGGATGCTTTCGCCCATGGCTCTGGCCTGATCCACCAGGTCCCGATATTCGGACTCAATCAAGCTGTAGAGGGATTCCTGTTCTTCAATCGGCAGCAGTGGAATCCGTCCGGTGACCTTCTTAATGAGCGCGATGTCTGAGGCACCGCTATCCCCCTGAGCCGACGGGAAGTCCAGCCGGGCATTAAGTTCCGGGTCATCGGCCAGCAGTTCGGTGACCACCTGTTCTCCGTAAGGATTCATGAAATCCACCACATTGTTCAGAGAGATATCAGTCTCCCGTGCAGCGGTGGTATTGGCGTTGAGGCTGGCCATCTTGCGGCAGAGGATGGCCCCCGGTCGCTTTTCAGCCGGAAGATCTCCCATCAGCAGGGTGTAGCTGGGCAGCGCTACCTGACCGGTGCGATGCACCCGGCCCAGCATCTGCATAAACACATTGATATCCCGCTCTGCCTGGGCCACAATCATGTGGCGGGGACGCTGGTCGGCGAACTTTTCGGAGGCGTGAAGCGAGATGCCAGTCGAGCCCGAGCAGTTGAGCAGAATGACATCGGCATCTCCGGCGTTGAACCTGGCCACGGCATCAATCCTGCCCTTGGCCTTCTTTTCTTCCCCTTGCCGCACTTTGTAGGCCATGGTGCCATCGGCGGCATACTCAATGCCCGCCGTCCGCCCGGTGACTTCGGTAACCCGATAGCCTGCCCGCTCCAGCTGCTGTTCAATGTAGTCAATCGGGCTGATAGGAATGCCGCTGAAATCACTCTCGCGAATACAGGCCAGCGCTTCCTCATAGGCCAGAATGGCATCGCCGCCTAATTGCTCATCGCTGAGTCGTAGCCGAGTGGAGGTGCCCCGGTAGTCAGTTACCACCACGTCCCTGGAGCGCTCCAGATACCGCTCCAGCAGATCCCCAAAGGACAAGTTCATGGCGTCCCCAGGGCTC
>CAZPYG010000584.1:0-1534 GCA_964590465.1 uncultured bacterium
TCCAAATCGGAATTCTCAGATGCTGCAAGGGAAGCTGCTTGATAGGACTGAGCCGCTTCTTTAAACATTTCTTTGGCAGTATAAATATCTCCCCAGAGCTTGTGATGTCTAGAGGAAAGCTGGGATTTTTGGGGCATAGCCTGGAGGAGGTCGATCGCCTCGTCGTACCTCTTCTCGCCAATCAACGCCTCGGCGAGTCCTAGAATCGCCCCATCGGGAACCTCTTTCAAGTCATCCTGATCGCCCTTATAAAGAGCAATGGCTGTGGAAAAAGACTCGATGGATGAAGGAAAATCACCCCGAACAATTCCCAATCGGCCCAAGCTAACATGGAGTTTGGGTTCCTTTGGCTTGATACGAATAGCTGACTGCAACTCCTTAGTTGCTTCCTGAAGCTTGCCCTGATTAGACAGGGTCATCGCTAATCGTTGGCGGACGGAAGCAAGTTGGGGATTGAGACTTAGGGCTGTTCTAAACTGCTGAACAGCCTGATCATAGTTTTTCTGGCGTAGGTATGCCTCGCCAGCCCCAGCATAGGCCAAAGTAGTCTTAGGGTTAATACGGATTACGTTAAGGAACTCTTCTAGGGCCTGAGCGTCTTGATTTTGCTTCAAATAAGTCCTCCCCATTCGCATGTGGGGTGCGGGCTTAGTGGGCTGAAGTTGAGCAGCTTTCTTGAAATAAGAGACGGCTTCGTCGTATTGTTTGCGACGATAAACAATGCTGCCAAGGGCAAGGAGAGCTTGGTGAGAGGCTGGATCAGCCTGTAGAGCTTCTTCAAATTCTTTTTGAGCTTCATCTAAACGCTTTTGCTTCACTAGGGACTTGCCTAATTTCAGCTTGGCGCTCACGTCCACCTGGCTAACTCGCTTTACACTGGGAGTGAACTGGGTCATAACTTTCAGATTCCAAATCTAACGAGAAAAATTACAAACCTAACAACTGACCAACGGTTTTGGAATAAAGTGTAGATAGATGGGATAACCTATCCATGCACAATATAAAAGACTAAGCTTTTACGATAAGGATACTTGGATCCACCTGGCAAAGTAAATGGTCTCAGACAAACATCTAACCAAAACGTCAACTTCAGGAAAATTGATGCCTTGATTGAATTAAGGCAACCTTAGCACAGGAAACACTTTAGCTTTAACAGTGCCCAAAACTTTTTCCTGCCAACTATCCTACCCAGAACTTGGCGACACCAAACAACACAATTTTACCCGAACACCATTAGATTAGGATCAACGTAAACATTAATAAGGACAACACTCTGGACAAATTCGGGGGTCTATGGCCCCCGCTTAGGCGGCTATGATGCCGTAATTTAGTAGGGTCTGGTAGTTGGGGTGGGATTGAATCAAAGTCGGCTCCAGGTCCAACATGGATGTAAATAAGTCGAGAAGATGGGCATTCAGGGCCTGCCGTTTGAAGGAGGCGATAGAGAATCTGAACGGTTCAGCGGAGTCAGTGTCAGGTTGAGTCGATTGCAGCGCCGCTTTGGCCAAATTGAGGGCCATCAGGCTGGCATTGA
>CAZPYG010000585.1:0-720 GCA_964590465.1 uncultured bacterium
CGTTGGTTGATTCGAGATCAACTCACCTGCCGCTTATTTTTGGCATAGGCGTTATAGTCCTCATGAGACATTACCTGCCACGGCACTATCTGGCCCTGGTCATCCCGGCAGAGCATCCGATACCGCCCACCAACAGGAATTCGCACTATAGTTCGGTCAAACTTGAAGCGGCTACCGCCCAGGTGCTTGAAGTGTTTCCTTTTCGCCAGATCTCGACAAATGCGACGGGCTTTAACTACCACATGCTTGGGTAGCCCTTTCAAGTTGATCACATCCTGCTCAAAGCTGGCGTTCCATGCAGCTTTCTGTTGCAGCCGTTTCTCTTGTTCCTGGGTATGTTGCCTGGCTGCTTCAGCCTCCTGCTGACATCGGTTGCAAACCTTCCCCCGCCCTTGATGCCCACAGGGAAACGTTTTCTTCCGCTTACGCCGTACCATGTCCTAAGTATTCGAACTGCTTAATGTAATAATTCACACCGTAGGTCTGATTCTCCCGATCCTCTGTCTACGGATTTACCCACATCTGAAGGACGGTTCTCGGTTCGGTTAACGAGGCATTAGGCTCAATCATTCACAACCCTGATACCCTGCCCCATCTGCAATAGGGGAAACAGAGCGAAGGTGACTTGCCCAGCCAATCCTACAGCCTGGGGCAGGGACAGGTAGCCTGCAAAGTGTTCCTGGACCGTACCGCCAAACAACCAGACAGACAGGGCCAACT
>CAZPYG010000585.1:730-1520 GCA_964590465.1 uncultured bacterium
AGGCCAAAGGCAATCCCCCCCATAGTGAGGCGCATCTGCCAGGTAGACGGCACCTGAAAACGGGTCACCAGCAAACCGCAAACTATCCATGCTGCGCTCAGGATAATGGGCAACTCAATAAAGGTGCTGACCAGTTCCCCCACCCTCGGAATCAGCACCAGGACACGGAGCGTTCCCAGCAGAAAACCGATGCCAAACACAGCTACGAAGTAGAGAAATCCAGCACGAATAGCGTTGCCCATCGGATTGCCGTAAAACCTACCTATACCCTACAGGGCGGCATCTCGATTCCAACATCGCTCAATAGGTAGGTTGCTAGTCTTGAAGATGCGGCCCCTACACCGAATCATCCACCCAACCACAATACTCACAATCCCAATGAACACGGGGCGGATCAGTCTCGCGTAAGGGCATCTCACAATTCGGACACCTGCCGGTAAACAGAGGGTGACTATCCAGCAGCTCCAGCCGCTGCTCCACCGTCAACCGCTGCACCGGCTCCAGAATCAACTCACCACCGTAGTAACTAGCCCCCTCTGGCTGCCACTGCTCCCCATACCAGGCCATAGCCTCATCATCAGGGATGGTTAGATCCAGTTCAAAATCATTGCAGCTGCTCCCCTCAACACCGCCAGGATGGAGCGCACAGACCAGGTAGGGGGTGCGGGAATAGAACCGACAGCGGTTACAACAGGGGAGCTTAGCCATAGCCTTCACTGACCACAGTGTTCAGCCCCATAGTAGCGACCGACGAACGTACCATCAGCCTCGAACGTCATGCACTGAATGC
>CAZPYG010000586.1:0-1516 GCA_964590465.1 uncultured bacterium
CGAAAATGCGCTGGCGGACGATGTTGTAGATTTCGATATCCGTACTGGGGCTAAGTACCCGCTCCTGCCGGGCCGAGGCTCTGACCAACTCCTGCTGCACTTCAGCCGTTTCTTTGGCAAAGGTATCCGAGGCCGAGGCCAGGGAGTAGACGAATACCAGGTTGCTACAGGAGGCGGCCTGGTCCATCAGGGAGAAGAAAAAGGCCACCACCTGGTCAGCCAGGGTACTCTGCCCCACCAGCTTGGCTTTGGCGGCTCTCAGGTAGCGGGCAATCTCATCCAGGATGATGATGGTGGGCTCGTTACCGATCAGCCGTTCCAGGACCGAAGTTCCTGGACTAACGCGATTTTCATCAGACCCCCGCAGAAGCTGATATCCTTCGATACCGCCAATCTGGTAGGCGATTTCCCCCCACAAGGTATAAGTCGTAATGCCAGACTCTTTGTGATAAATACCCGCCTCTGGGTCCAGGTCGCGTCCGTCGATAGCTGCCGCCTGTATGGGCCGATCTGGCAGGATGGAAAGGTCTTCGACGAACCGCTCAATGCCCTCAATCTGTCGTCCATGCTTGGCAATGTGCCAGAGGGCTATTTCATCGTGGGTTTTACCGCCACCAAAGCTGGTCTCCAACCGAATGATGGGAGAACCGTTAACTCTCCCGGTAAGTCGTCCGAACACCTCTTTGAGCAGGGTCTTCAAGCCATCCGTTGCAAAGGTATTGGAGAAAAAGATAGCCGGGTCTCCATAGACCTGGGGGGCTTTGCCCTCAACCACCAGACGTAGCTTGGCGGCAAACAAATCGAGGGAAAGATCACCGGCGCGAATTTCGTCTCTAGGAACGCAGGTGTCGAAGACGGACTGGAGCATGGGTCAAGGCTTCTCGGCTTCTGAACGGGTGACAGCAAAGAGAATTTCAAGCTTAGTAGAGTTTGAAACCCTATGAGATAGAATTCCCACTCAAACGATTACGCGTTCCCTAATGAGAATTCTACTGCCATGCTTTTTATTACACTGCCAGAGTCCAAAAGCCGGATCAGGTTTAAGCAAGTGTTCACATTGCCTTTACTTCAGGGCAATGGAAGCTTTCCCACAGGAAGCCATCCTATCCACCAGCAAGGCCCTGCCCAATTGCCGCCAGTTCTTATCTCTAGTTTCGAGTCAAACTGACTAATTTAGAATTATTAGGCCCTAGGCAAATACTTCACCAATGCCTTCATCACCTCACCCTCTCTAAACTGAAGCGGGGTCTCCCCCGACGGAGCAGGCAGAAAATCCGTCCACTCCAGCGTTTCCGCAAAACGCAACTGGTGCAGCGAATTGACGATCGCACTCACCGCCTCACGAGACCCAATTACCAAAATTTTCACTGGTTCCCGATCTGGCTTGGGGTAGCTGTAGAGCTTCAGCGAGATTTCAACTCCAATCGCGTCAGGAGCTGTTTGTGATTCCGAAAGAAATGCTTGAGCTTGCATGATTGTCGCCTTAGTGGACTACAAAGAGTGATGCAACAAGCGC
>CAZPYG010000587.1:0-1507 GCA_964590465.1 uncultured bacterium
CCTACAATTTAGGTCGTCTGGGTTGGACCTATGACCGTATTCTGCAGTTTTACTATCCTGGTACTACCCTGCAGCCGATTAACGAGGCTTTAGTATTCTGGCGCGACCCAATGGATTGACCGGATAACCCTGGAAAGGCTTAATTTTTTTGAAAAGGTTTGTTTCGGTCGGACCGGTAAAGATAGAACCGGGCATTATTAAGTTAATGCAAAGGGTTCCTCTGGCGAGGATACTGTCATCCATCGTGGGTGTTGAGTATTTTTTTAGGTGGTCTCTGCCTCCAGAAGGGGAGGGCTTCGTCTGGATTTGACAAAATCGAAGCTGCGGCTCAACTCTCTTGCCTTGAAATGAACGATTTTTTTGATGCGCCTGGTCCTGCCTATTCACCGGGGAATGTAGATTTCCCAGGTGAAATGGAGGCCCTTGGTGGCAACCAGGCGCAGGCAGAAGCAAGCTTTACGGTGACTTTTTGGGGGGTACGGGGCAATGTACCTTCCCCTGGGGCTCACACCCTCCGCTATGGGGGCAACACCGCTTGTGTTGAGGTCATCGTTGGGGGCCAACATCTGATTTTGGACGGCGGTACGGGCCTGGTGGCCCTGGGCAAAGACTTACTTCAGCGGGGAAAACCCACCGACGCCAAGCTGTTTTTTACCCATTCCCACTGGGACCGCATTCAGGGATTTCCGTTTTTTGCGCCAGCGTTTGACCCGACTACTCGCCTCGGCATTTATGGAGCCACCGGCCTGAACGGAGCTTCGATCAAACAGCAGTTAATGAATCAAATGCTGCGGCCTAACTTTTTTATCCCGTTACAAACGATGCAGGCTGACATGGCATTTCATGACCTGGCAGCCGGGGGAATGGTCGAACTCGGCGAAGTCAAGGTAGCCACCCTGGGCCTGAATCCCAAAACCAGTGCATTAGGGTTTCGGATCACCTGGGAAGACCATACCCTGATCTATGCCACCGATACGGACCATACTCAAACCACCATCGATCCGGCTCTGTTGTTTTTGGCGGATGGGGCGGATGTGGTCATTTTTGACGGCACCTATGCGGATACGGCCTATGCCGATCCCATGGCAAAGCATGTCATTCCCTATAAGTTAGGGGTGCAAATGGCAGAAATGGCCCAGGTCAGTCAGCTGGTTTTGTTTCACCACAATCCCTGCCAGGATGATGATCAGCTGGATGGCTTAGAGCAGGAAGTGCGATCGCACTTTCCCAACACCCGAATCGCTCGCGAAGGGATGACCATTCAAATCGCCTGACCCTCCATGGCTTGTCTGTAGGGGTTCTCCGGTTAAAATCGGCTCAAGCCCTAACTTGGGTAAGCCATGTCTTTCCAGTCCCGGTCAATGCTGTTCCAAACCCTCAGCGCCCTGCCCGCCCCCCAGTTCGAGCAGTTGCGGTTTACCCTGAATCCGCCCCCTGGGGTGGTGCCCGAAAGCGTCGCCGCCCAGGGGAACCGGGTGTCTGCGCTGTTGAGTTGGGTGGAGGGGGC